>CALKHQ010000243.1 GCA_937988735.1 uncultured Alphaproteobacteria bacterium | reverse complement strand
GCGGTCCCGCTCCGCTCCGCTGCCAGTTCCTCCAGCCGTGCGAGGCACGCGGCGCGGTCGGCGGTGAAGCCGCCGTCGCGCCACCAGCGGTGGACCTGACCGAGGAGCGCACCGACCGCCGGGCCGCTGGGCACGCCGAGCGCCAGCACGTCGCGGCCGGCGAGCGGGAACTCCGGCGGCGTCCACCGGTCCGCCTCGGCCAGCATCTCCAGCCAGCCCTCGACATCCGGCGCCGGATCGTCCGCCCAGCCAACGAGGCAGCGGTCGCGGTAGCACTTGACGCCGAGGTCGTGAATGAGCTGCCGCCGGCGCACCGGGTCGCGGGTGGGTGTCATGACCGGCTGCGGCCGGTGGATCGCCTCGATCCGCGCCCGCTCGCGGATGGACAGACGCAGCCGGTCGAGCGCCGCCGGGTCGCCGGGCCGCAGCAGCGCAGCAAGCCGGCGGATCGCGTCGGGCCGCAGGCCGAGGCGCCGCTCCGCCACCTCCTCCGCCGCCACCAGCCGCGCGAGGCGGTCAACCGCGGCGAAACCGGGATTGGCGTGGGCGAGCACCCCCGTCGCCGCCATCAGCGCAACGGTCTCCGGCACCCGCGGGCCCCCGAGCAGCTTGAGGATCTCGTCATGCACCCGCTCCGCCGACAGCCGCGCCATGCCGGGCGCGAGCTCCCGGCAGGCGGCGAGCGCGGCCGCATCGGGCTCGCCCCGGCCGAAGCGCGCCAGGAAGCGGAAGAACCGCAGCAGCCGCAGATAATCCTCCCGGATCCGCTCCCGCGGGTCGCCGACGAAGCGCACCCGGCCCGCCCGCAGGTCGTCCGCACCGCCGAACGGGTCGAAAAGGCGGCCGTCCGGGTCGCAGTAGATGGCGTTGATGGTAAGATCGCGCCGGGCTGCGTCCGCATGCCAGTCGTCGGTGAACGCCACCCGCGCATGGCGCCCGTCGGTCTCCACGTCCCGGCGCAGGGTGGTGACCTCGAACGGATGGTGATCCACCACCGCGGTAACCGTGCCGTGCCTGAGCCCGGTCGGCACCACCGCGATGCCGGCCCGCTCCAGCCGCGCCACCAGCTCGTCCGGCAGCAGCGAGGTGGCGAGATCGACGTCCTTCACCGGCAGGGCGGCGAGCGAATCGCGCACGCAGCCGCCGACGCAGCGCACGGTGCCGGGCGGAAAGACCGCGAACAGCCGCCGGATCTGGCGCGAGCCGAGCCAGGCACCCTCGACCCGCGCCGCCGGCTCACTCACCCGCGCTCTCCCCGGGCGGGATGATCTGCGCGGGGACGACCACGCCGTCGATGAGCTGCGGCGGAATGTAGGTGCTGCCGGGCGGCGCGCGGTCGAACTCGGCAAGGAAGATCACCGCGATTACCATCAGCACCACCCCGATCCCGGCCAGCCACGGCCAGGGCGTTTCGCCCTGCGCGGCCTGCGTCCCGGCGTCGCGGGCGGCGGCGTCGCGCCGGCTGCCGAGCCGCGAGGCGATCAGCGCGTAGAGGAAGTAGAGGGCAGTCGGCGCCAGCAGCGGCACGACGATCGTCAGGAAGGTTCGCATCACAGCGCGCCGCGGCGACGGCGGACGAATTCGCCGAGACAGACCAGCATCCCGGCGGTCGCGCCCCAGATGAAGCGCTCGCCGAAGCGGATGGCGTAGAAATGGCGGCGCTGGCCCTCGGCCTCGCGGCTCTCCCGCAGCTGGTTGCGCGGGTCGAGCACGAAGGCGAGCGGCGCCTCGAAGATTTCCTCCACCTCCGCGTCCGCGGGCGTCAGCGGCGGCGGCGAATCGACCACGCCGACCACCGGCGTGACACAGTAGCCGGTGCGGGTGACGTAGCAGTCGAGCTGCCCCAGCACGCGCACCGCCTGCGGCGGAATGCCCACCTCCTCCTCCGTCTCGCGCAGTGCGGTCGCAACCGCGTCGACGTCGCCGGGATCGACCCGGCCGCCCGGGAAGCTGATCTGGCCCGGATGCCGCTTCAGACCGCGGTGGCGCACGGTGAACAGCACCGTCTCGCCCTCCGGCCGCCGCAGGATCGGCACCAGCACGGCCGCCGGGGTCAGCATGTCCGGCGGCGTCCGCGCATCGGGCTGCATGCCCGGGTTGAGATCGGCATCCCCGCGCAGCTGCGGCGGCAGCGGTTCTCCGGCTGTGGTGAAGGCGTGTTCGAGGTCAGCAAACGTCACGGTCAGCGGTCCTCGTCGGCAGCCTCCGCGGCGGCGAAGGCACCTTCCATGTGGACAGGCACCATCCGGCGTTCAACCGGCACAAACGCTGATCAGGGTGACGGCCATCATCGGCGAGGCGGCAGGCGGAGGCAACCCCGCGGGCGACCGCGGCGCCGCCGCGTCACTCCGCCTCGGCTAGGGGAAAGAACACGCCGTCGCTCCACACGCCGAGCTTCGGCCCCTCCGGCGTCTCCTCCGTCACCGCGAGCTCGGCGAGCTGGTACCAGACCGCCGGGGTCAGCCGCGCGTTCAGGCCGCGGCGCACGTGGAGGTAGGGCGCGCCGCCCTCGCCCTCCGCCGCGCCGGCCGGCGGCGGCTCGAGCCAGAGCCGGTGCTCCGGCCCGGCGACCACCTCGTCGTCGAGATTGGTGGTGAACACCAGCTGCTGCCGCCCCTCCGCCTGGCGCACGTCGAGCGCGACCGCGACGAAGGGCGCGTCCTCCACATCGATGCGGCCGCGCTCGGCCGGGGTGACCAGCCAGTAGGAGCCGTCATCTTCTCGCCGCAAAACCCGCGCAAACAGCTTCGCGATCGCTTTGCGACCGATGGGCGAGCCGTGATAGTACCATGTGCCGTCGCGCGCGATGCCGAGCCCGAAGTGGCCGCAGGGATCGGTTGCCGGGAGCCGGCCCGCTTCCGGCAGGGCAGCAGTGGCCCGGGCCGGGGCATCCGGATGTGCCGGCTTTGCGTCGCTGGTGCTGGCCCTGCTCATGGCGCGACCCATGTGAAGTGGCGTTCCCGGCGTGTTGAAGCGGGTCTGCTCCTCCAGTCTAGGGCCCTGATGCGGGAGATGCGAGCGTGAGTCTGATCGACGAGGAAACCGAAGCCGCCGCCGGCGATGCCGACAGCCTGGTGCGTGCGGTCGAGCAGCTTGGCGCCCGCATGGAGCGGGTGCGCCAGGCGGTCGGCCAGGTCATCTTCGGCCAGAGCGAGGTCGTCGAGCAGTCGCTGGTGTGCCTGCTGGCCGGCGGCCACATGCTCCTGATCGGCGTGCCCGGCCTCGCCAAGACCCGCCTCGTCGAGACCCTCGGCAAGGTGATCGGCCTCGAGGAGCGGCGCATCCAGTGCACGCCGGACCTGATGCCGGCCGACATCCTCGGTTCCGAGGTGCTGGAGGAAAGCCCGGACGGCCGCCGCAGCTTCCGCTTCATCAGGGGGCCGGTGTTCAGCCAGCTGCTGATGGCCGACGAGATCAACCGTGCCAGCCCCCGCACCCAGTCGGCGCTGCTGCAGGCGATGCAGGAGTACCGCATCTCGGTCGCGGGCCACTATCACGAGCTGCCGCGGCCGTTCCACGTGCTCGCCACCCAGAACCCGCTGGAGCAGGAAGGCACCTACCCGCTGCCCGAGGCCCAGCTCGACCGGTTCCTGCTGCAGATCGACGTGGATTATCCCGACCTGGACGCCGAGCGCCGCATCCTGCTGGAGACCACCGGCGTCAGCGAGGCGGCGGTCGAGCAGGCGATGACCGCGGACGAGCTCCTGGCGGCACAGCGGCTGGTCCGCCGCGTGCCGGTCGGCGAGAGCGTGGTTGACGCCATCCTCAGGCTGGTGCGCTCCGCCCGCCCTGGCAGCGGCCACCCGCTGGTGGACGCCCATGTCCACTGGGGCCCCGGGCCGCGCGCGAGCCAGTCGCTGATGCTGGCGACGCGGGCGCGCGCGGTGATGCACGGGCGGCTCGCGCCGTCGGTGGACGACGTGATCGCGCTGGCCGGACCGGTGCTGCGCCACCGGATGGCGCTGAACTTCGCGGCGCGGCACGAGGGCATCACCCTGGCGCAGGTGATCGATGCCCTCACCTCGCCGCTGCAGTAGCCGCGCCCGCGATCGCCGCCGTTGAGCGCGCCCCTCACCACCGCGGAGCGGATCGCCGGCAGCTTCCCGCCGCTGCTGGCGGCAGCCGAGCGCATCGCCGCCACGGTCATGCCGGGCGGCCACGGCCGTCGCCGCGTCGGCCAGGGCGATGCGTTCTGGCAGTACCGCGGCTACCAGGCGGGCGACCCGGTCCGGCGCATCGACTGGCGGCGGTCCGCCCGCGGCACGCAGGTCTACATCCGCGAGACGGAGTGGGAGGCGGCGCAGACGGTATGGATCTGGGCCGACCAGTCGCCATCCATGGCCTATTCCAGCGAGCGCGGCTTGCCGACGAAGGCGGAGCGGGCGGCGGTCCTCGCGCTGGCGCTGGCCTCGCTGCTGTCGCGCGGCGGCGAGCGGATCGCGCTCCTCGCCGACTCCGACCAGCCGGGGCTCAGGCCCGGTGCCGGGCGCATGGCGCTGCTGCGGCTGGCCGACGCCCTCGGCCGGATCGCGGGCTCCGCGACGGCGGGGCTGCCGCTCCCGGGCGGCGCCGGCACCCACGGGCACGTGCTGATCGTCGGCGACCTGCTGTCGCCGCTGGACGAGATCGAGCTGATGGCCCGCGCGATGACCGATCGACAGACCAGCGGCCACTTCATCCAGGTGCTCGACCCGGCGGAAATGGCGCTGCCGTTCCGCGGCCGGACCCGGTTCGAGGGGCTGGAGAGCGAAGGCACGCTGCTGGTCCGCCGCGCCGAAACCCTGCGCCAGGATTACGTCCGGCGGATCGAGCAGCATATCGACGGCGTGCGCGACATCGCGCGCCGGTCGGGCTGGACCCATGCCCTGCACGTGACCGACCAGTCGCCGCAGCAGGCGGTGCTGGCCGCCTACACCGCGATCGCGGAGCTGTGACATGCTCGACGGTCTGATCCCGGGTGGTCTCGCCTTCGCCGCGCCCTGGCTGCTGACGGCGCTGGTGGTGCTGCCGGTGATCTGGTGGCTGCTGCGCGCAACCCCACCGGCGCCGCGCCTGGTCCGCTTCCCGGCGATCCGGCTGCTGTTCGGCCTCCGGCAGCAGGAGGAGACGCCGGCGCGCACCCCGTGGTGGCTGATCCTGCTGCGCCTGATCCTCGCCGCGCTGGTGATCGTCGCCCTCGCCCGGCCGCTGCTGAATCCGACCCCGGCCGCCGACGGCACCGGGCCGCTGGTGGTGGTGGTGGACAACGGCTGGTCCGCCGCCCGCGGCTGGGAACGCCATGCCGCGATGCTGGACGACCTGCTGCAGCAGGCGGGCCGTGACAACCGGCCCGTCATGCTGCTGACCACGGCGCCGGCGGAGACGGGCACGGGGCTCCGGACAACCACGCTGATGCCGGCGTCGGACGTGCGCACCATCGCGCAGAGCCTGATGCCGATGCCCTGGCCCGCCGACTACGAGGCGCTGGCGACGCGCGTGGCGGCGCTGGAGCTGGACCAGACGGCCGAGGTGGTGTGGCTGAGCGACGGCGTGCTTGCCGACCCGGACGGCGAAGCGGCGCTGCTGTCCGCCCTCGAGGCGCTCGACCGCCTGGGCTCGGTCACGGTGCTCGCCGACGAGCCGCGGGATACCGCGCGCCTGCTGCTGCCGGCCGAATCCGACGGCGATGCGCTGGTGATCCCCGTCGCCCGCCGGCCCGCCGCAGCCGCCAC
>CALKHQ010000242.1 GCA_937988735.1 uncultured Alphaproteobacteria bacterium | reverse complement strand
CGGCATCCTGATCCTGCGGCTGATGCGCAACGGCATCGTGCTGATCGGCGTGCCCGGGCTCGCCTACAACATCTTCATCGGGGCGATCATTCTCGGGATGATGGCGCTGCACAGCTGGCTCGACCGTCGCCATCAGGAGGGGAGGTGAGCGATGGGCGAGCTCATCCGGATGCAGAACATCTCGAAGTTCTACGGCAAGGTCCAGGCGCTGAAGGACGTGACCCTCACGGTCAACGAGCAGGAGATCGTGGGCCTGCTCGGCGACAACGGCGCCGGCAAGTCGACGCTGATCAAGATCCTGTCGGGCGCCGTGCCGGCGAGCGGCGGCGAGATCTACATGCGCGGCCGGAAGGTGGAGATCAGGAACACGACCGACGCGATCAGGCTCGGCATCGAGACGATCTACCAGGACTCGGCGCTGGTGACGGAGCTGTCGATCGCCCGCAACCTGTTCCTCGGCCGCGAGCCGATCAAGGGCCCGAAGTTCCTCAACCGGCTCGACCACCGGAAGATGAGCGAGGTCGCCCGCGCACTGCTGAAGCAGGTGGGCATCACCAAGGAGATCCCCACCTCGACCCCGATCGCGTCGCTGTCCGGCGGCGAGCGCCAGGCGGTGGCGATCGCGCGCGCCATGTACTTCGACAGCGAGCTCATCATCCTCGACGAGCCGACCAACAACCTCGGTGTCGCGGAGACGCAGGGCGTGCTGCGCTTCGCCCGCAACGCGCGGGATTCGGGGCACAGCTGCATCTTCATCGCCCACAACATCCATCACGTGTTCCAGGTTGTGGACCGCATCGTCGTGCTGCGCCACGGCACCGTGGTGGCGGACGACATCGATCCGAAGACGACCACCGTCGAGGCGGTCGAACACGTGATCACGGGCATGTAGCCGGCGCTGCGGCTCAGATGTTCTCCGGCCCGTAGATGTCGAAGGGCAGGATCATCTGGGCGGCGGTGAAGCGGGCGGGGTCGCGGGCATAGGCCAGCATCGCCTCGACCACCCGGTCGGCGATCGCGGCCGTCGGCGTGCCGATCACCATGTCCACCACGCCGTCGATGAGGCCGGCGCGGGTTGCGGCCGTCAGCTCGTTGCAGACGAAGACGAGCTGGCGTGCGTTCCTGGTCTCCCGCATCGCCTGCATGATGCCGTCGGTGCCGAGGCCGGTCGAATAGATGCCGACGAGGTCCGGATGGCGGCGGAACAGGGTCAGCGCCACCTCGTGCGCCACTTCCGGCTGCTCGAGATCCACGAAGGGCTCGAGCAGGGAGAAGTCGGGGGCGTGCTCGCGCAGGTAGGAGCGCAGGCTGATCTCGCGGGTGTCGTGGTCGAAATAGCGGTGGCTGCCGACGAAGATCGCCACCGTCCCCGGCCGGCGCGCGAAGCGGGTGATCGCCCAGGCGGCGGTCCGGCCCGCCTTGCGCGGGTCGAGCCCGACATAGCCGGCGCGGTCCGGGGCGCTGAGGTCGGACAGCAGGGTGAAGGTCGGTATGCCGCGCGCCTTGAGCTGGCTGATCGCCTCGCTGACATGGGGATGGTCCACCGACACCACTGCCAGCGCCTCCACGTCCGGCGCCATCGCCAGCATGCGTTCGGTGATCGCCTGCGGGTCCAGCTCGCCGACGTACTCGATCCGCGGCCGCTGGCCGGTGCCGGCCTCCGCCGCCCGGGCGAGCTCGGCAGCGAAGCGCTGGTAGAAGGCGCTGGTCTCCTTCTGCAGCAGGAAGCCGGCGCGGAGGGACTGGCGGCGCTCGGCCACGCGGGCGCGGAGCAGCGGCGTCGCGTGATACCCCAGGCTTTCCGCCGCCTCCAGCACCCGCCGGGCCGTCGCTTCCCGCACCGGCAGCCGCTGGTTCAGCACCCGGTCCACCGTGGCGACGCTGACCCCCGCCGCCTGCGCCAGATCCGCGATGGTTGGGCGCCGGCCGCCGCCGCTGCGAGAATGACGGTTCTGATGGTTTCTGATGGCCATGAAGCGTTTAGAATGATGGACATGATAGAAACTATCAACGGCAAATTGATCCCTCGCCCGAGTTCCTTTATCTAGCCGGGGAACGGTCAAGCCCGTGAACGGGCGGCAAGGGGAGGTTGTCCGCATGAAAGCAGCGAGACGTGACTACAGCCTGCTCGGACCGGAGCGGCAGCGCGCCTTCGAGCGCGGGCTGGCTTCAGGGCAGTGGTATCAGTGCCCGGTGCCGCGCAAGCGGATGAAGGAGCTGATGCAGCGCAGCGACCATCCGGCGCTGGAACGGGCCATCCTCTGGTTCGCGCTGATCCTCGGCACGGGCGCGCTCGCCGTCTGGTCCTGGGGCAGCTGGTGGGGCATCCCCGCCTTCTTCCTCTACGGCACGATCGTCACCGGCGCCGCGGACTCCCGCTGGCACGAGTGCGGCCATCGCACGGCGTTCAAGACCCAGTGGATGAACGACTGGATCTACCAGTTCGCCTGCTTCTTCCTCTACCGCGAGCCGACCGTCTGGCGCTGGAGCCATGCCCGCCACCACACCGACACCATCATCGTCGGCCGCGATCCGGAGATCATCACGCCGCGTCCGCCGGACATCCTCGGGCTGATCCTCACCATCTTCAACCTGAAGGGCGGGCTGCTCACGATCCGCAACGTGTTCCTGCACGCCGTCGGCAGGATCTCGGACGAGGAGAAGGACTACATCCCGGAGTCGGAGTGGCCGAAGCTGGTGATCACCGCCCGCATCTGGATCGCCATCTGGGCCGCCATCATCGCGCTGTCGCTGGTGATGTGGTCGTGGCTGCCGATCGTGCTGCTGATGCTGCCGCAGTTCTACGGCCACTGGCTGGTGCTGTTCTTCGGCATGACCCAGCACATCGGGCTGGCCGACGACGTGCTCGACCACCGGCTGAACACGCGAACGGTTTACATGAACCCGGTGTTCCGCTTCCTGTACTCCAACATGAACTACCATGTGGAGCACCACATGTTCCCGCAGGTGCCGTTCCACGCGCTGCCTGCGCTGCATGAGGAGATCAAGGACGACTGCCCGGAGCCCTATCCGAGCACCTGGGCCGCGTACAAGGAGATCTTCC
>CALKHQ010000241.1 GCA_937988735.1 uncultured Alphaproteobacteria bacterium | reverse complement strand
GAAGGCGCGGCGGGTGAATTCGCCTGGGGCCGCCAGCCGCGCCCGGCCGTCGCGCGTCGCCGCCTCGATCAGCGCCGACACCACCGCCGGGCCGCCGTGGACATGCAGCTCGGCCACGTCCTCGCCCGTGAAGCTGGCCGGGGCAGGGAACCACAGCACCAGCGCCCGGTCGATCAGGTCGCCCCGGTCCCGCAGCGGGCGCAGCGTCGCCACCCTCGGAGCGGGCAGACCGCCGGCCAGCTCGCCCGCGATGGCACCCGCCTGCGGCCCGGACAGGCGCAGCACCGCCACCCCCGCCGGCAGGCCGCCGCTGGACAGGGCGACGATGGTGTCAGCGCTCATCCTTCGGCGGCTGACCGCCCTGCGCCCACAACGCCCGCTGCAGCGCCGACAGGCCCTCGGCCATCGCCTTGCCCGCCCCGCTGCTGAACCAGGTGCGGAACAGCTCCTGCGGGTCGGCCGTCCCGATCATCTCGGCCAGTCGCTGTTTCACCGCCTCCGTCGCTGCTTCCTGCACCGGGCGCACGTCGGGCAGGCCGAAGAACTCCCGCGCCTCGGCCGGGGTGCAGTCGATCTCGATGCTGATCTTCATGCCGACATCCCTTTTTCGCCTCGCCTCACGGTCCCCGTCTCGCATGATTTGCTTCCCGAGGCCAGACCGCCTACTTCGTTCCGGAAAAGCTGCGGAGCGCGCCGCCGATGAATCGCCTGGCCGAAGAGACGAGCCCCTACCTGCTGCAGCACGCCGACAATCCCGTGCACTGGCAGCCGTGGGACGAACGCGCGCTCGCCGAGGCCGAGGAAACCGGCAAGCCCATCCTGCTCTCGGTCGGATACGCCGCCTGCCACTGGTGCCACGTCATGGCCCACGAGAGTTTCGAGAATCCGGAGACGGCGGCGATCATGAACCGCTACTTCGTGAACATCAAAGTGGACCGGGAGGAGCGGCCGGACCTCGACGCCATCTACCAGCGCGCGCTCGCCCTGCTGGGCCAGCAGGGCGGCTGGCCGCTCACCATGTTTCTCACCCCGGACCGCCAGCCGTTCTGGGGCGGCACCTACTTCCCGCCGGAGCCGCGCTGGGGCCGCCCGGGCTTTCCCCAGGTGCTGCTGGGGGTGGCCCAGACCTACGCCCGGGAGCCGGACAAGATCCGCCAGAACGTCATCGCGCTGCGGACCGCGCTGGCCGAGATGGCGGCGGCACGCGCCCCAGGCGACATCCGGCCCGAAATCCGCGACCAGATTGCCGCCCATCTCGCCGGCCAGTTCGACCCGGTCAACGGCGGGCTTCAGGGCGCGCCCAAGTTTCCGCAGCCGCAGGCGCTGACCCTGCTGATCCAGGCCCATCACCGGAACCCGGCGGGATCCGTGCCCTATGGCGAAATCGCGTGGCGCACGCTGCGCCAGATGAGCCAGGGGGGCCTCTACGACCACCTCGGCGGCGGCTATGCCCGCTATACCGTCGACGACCGCTGGCTGGTCCCGCATTTCGAGAAGATGCTCTACGACAACGCGCAGCTGCTGCCGCTGCTGGCCTGGGCGTGGCAGGCGACCGGCGACCGGCTGTTCGCCCAACGTGCGGCGGAAACGGTGGACTGGCTGCAGCGGGAGATGATGGCGCCCACGGAACCGGGCGTGCCTGGCGCGGCCTTTGCTGCCACCCTCGACGCCGATTCGGAGGGTGAGGAAGGGCGGTACTACGTATGGACCGAGACCGAGATCGACCAGCTGCTCGGCCCGGACGCCGCCCTGTTCAAGAGCGTCTACGACGTGACGCCCGAGGGCAACTGGGAAGGCCGCACCATCCTCAACCGCCTCAACGTCCCCGAGCTTCAGGACCCGGAGATCGAGGAGAAGCTGGCGGAGGCGCGCTCGATCCTGTTCCGGGAGCGCGACCTGCGCGCGCCGCCGGGCCGCGACGACAAGGTTCTCACCGACTGGAACGGGCTGATGATCGCGGGTCTTGCCAATGCGGCGATGGCCTTCGAGCGGCCCGACTGGCTGCGCCTCGCCGGCGACGCCTTCACCTACATCAGGGCCGCGCTCGGCACCTCCGACGGCCGGCTGATGCACAGCCGCCGCGCCGGCCGCAACCGCCATGTCGCCACGCTGGACGACTACGCCCAGATGATCGCGGCTGCGATCGCACTCCACCAGGCGACGGGCGACGTGGCGCCGCTGGCACAGGCGCTGGACTGGCTGCGGGTCCTCGACACCCACTACTGGGAGCCCGCGCACGGCGGCTACTGTTTCACCGCCGACGACGTGACCGATGTGATCGTGCGCCGCCGCGAGGCCTATGACGACGCGACGCCCAGCGGCAATGCCACCATGGTCGAGAACCTGGCCCGGCTGTGGCTGCTGACCGGCGATCCGCACCACGGGGAGCGAGCGCAGGCCATTGTGCAGGCCTTCGCCTCCGGCCTCGAGCAGCGCTACTTTTCGCTCTGCGGGCTGGTCAACGCCTCCGCAGTGCTGCAGGCCGCCCAGCTCGTCGTGCTGGTCGGCGACCCCGAGCAGGAGGATTTCCGCCGCCTCCAGCACGCCGCCCACCGTGCCTTTGCGCCGCTGAAGACGGTACAGCCCATCCCGACGGACCGCATGCTGCCGCCCGGCCATCCGGCCGCGGGCAAGACCATGCGCCACGGCCGCGCCGCCGCCTATCTCTGCGCCGGCATGACCTGCTCGCCGCCGATCACCGATCCCGAGGAGCTTGCCGCGGCGCTCGCCCGGCCGCCGCGGCTGGAATAGCAGGCAGACCGGCGCGACGGAGACCGCCATGGCGATGACCAGCGAAGCCGACGACATCTGCGTCCTCGACAGCCCGGTCGGGCGGCTGCGGGCGGAACTTGCCGATGGCGTCCTGCGCCGGCTGCGCTGGACCTCCCAGCCACTCCGGGCGCCCCGCACCCCGGCGGCCGAGGCTGTGGCGAAGCAGCTCGCCGAGTATTTCGCCGGCCGCCGCCGCAGCTTCGACCTGCCGGTCGAGACCGCGGGAACCGAGCATCAGCGCGCGGTTTGGGCATACATGACGGCCATTCCCTATGGCGAGACCCGCAGCTACGGCCAGTGCGCCGCCGCCATCGGCGGCAATCCGCGCGAGGTTGGCCAGGCCTGCGGCGCCAATCCGGTCCCGATCATCATTCCCTGCCACCGCATCCTCGCTGCCGACGGGCTCGGTGGCTACAGCGGGCAGGGCGGCCTCCAGACCAAGCGCGCGCTGCTGGCGCTGGAAGGTGTGCGGCTGCCGGCCGAACAGCTTGCCCTTCCGCTGTGACGCGGCATGACAGCCGCCGGACCGGAGGCTAGTCTTCCGCGCAACGTCAGGGCATCAGGAAAGGGGGAGCCATGAGCCGCATCACCATCGCCGCCACCGACGGCAGCGGATCCTTCGAGGCCTATGTCGCACGGCCGACGGGCGAGATGCTCGCCCAGGGGCCGCATCCGGCGGTCGTCGTCATCCAGGAGATCTTCGGCGTCAATCAGGTCATGCGCGACATCTGCGACAACCTCGCCGCGCTGGGCCTGATTGCCATCTGCCCGGACCTGTTCTGGCGCCAGGAGCCGGGGATCGAGATCACCGACAGGACACAGGCCGAGTGGGACCGTGCCTTTCAGCTCTACCAGGGCTTCGACGAGGCCAAGGGCGTCGAGGACCTGGCGGCGACCATCGCCGTCGCCCGCACGCTCGAGGGCGCCAGCGGCAAGGTCGGCGACGTCGGCTATTGCCTCGGCGGCAAGCTGGCCTATCTCTGCGCCACCCGCACCGACGCCGACTGCAGCGTCGGCTACTACGGCGTCGGCATCGAGAACGCGCTCGACGAAGCCAGGTCGATCCGGAAACCGCTGATGCTTCACATTGCCGAGGAGGACCAGTACTGCCCGAAGCCGGCGCAGGAGAAGATCAGCGCCGCATTGGGCGGGAACCCGCTCGTGACCATTCACAGCTATGCCGGCGTCGATCACGCCTTCGCCCGCATCGGCGGCGCGCATTTCGACCAGGCTGCAGCCGACCTTGCCAACGACCGGACCCGCGAATTCCTGCGCCAGCACCTGCGCTGACCGTTTCACGTGAAACCAGGAGAGTGGCCCCATGCCCCACGCCATCCGCATCCACAAGCCCGGCGGCCCGGAAGTCCTCAGCTGGGAGGAGATCGCGGTCGGAGATCCGGGGCCGGGTGAGATCCGGGTGCGCCACACCGCCGTCGGCCTGAACTATATCGACACCTATCACCGCAGCGGGCTCTACAAGCTCGAATATCCGGCAGTAATCGGCATGGAAGGCGCCGGCGTGGTCGAAGCGGTGGGCGAGGGGGTGACGCAGCTTCGCCCCGGCGACCGCATCGCCTACGGCACCAGCCTCGGCGCCTATGCCGAGGTGCGGCTGATGCCGGCCGAGAAGGCGATCAAGCTGCCCGACAGCATCGACGACCGCACCGCAGCCGCCATGATGCTGCAGGGGATGACGGTAGAGTATCTCGTCCGCCGCACCTACAAGGTCCAGCCCGGGGACACGGTGCTGCTCCACGCGGCCGCCGGCGGCATCGGGCTCATTGCGAGCCAGTGGCTGAACCACCTCGGCGCCACCGTCATCGGCACGGTTGGCTCCGAGGAGAAGGCCGAGATCGCCCGCGCCCACGGCTGCCACCACGTCATCAACTACCGCACCCAGGATTTCGTCGCCGAGGTGAAGCGGATCACGGGCGGCGAGGGCGTGCCGGTGGTCTATGACGGAGTGGGCAAGGACACCTTCCTGCCGTCGCTGGACTGCCTGCGGCCACGCGGGCTCATGGTCAGCTTCGGCAACGCCTCCGGCCCGGTGCCGCCGTTCGACATCCTTACCCTGTCGGCAAAGGGGTCGCTGTTCCTCACCCGGCCGACGCTCAACACCTACACCGCCACCCGGGCCGATCTCGAGGAAAGCGCCAACTCGCTGATGAACGTGGTCGCGTCCGGCGCGGTGAAGATCGAGGTCAACCAGACCTATCCGCTGCGCGAGGCCGCCCAGGCCCACCGCGACCTCGAAAGCCGCAGGACCACCGGTTCGACGGTGCTGCTGGTATAGCGGCAGTGCGCGATCCGCCGGGCGGCGTCCATCGCCCGCCCCGGACCGCCCGGCCGCTCCGTGCTTCGCAACCTCAGGAAAGATGCGGGGCCCGCCGTCCGCCGCCCCGACGGGCGCCGAGGCTCCGCAGCCGCGCGTCGCGCAGGCCGCGGTTACTGGTTCATCGACTGGAAGAAGTCTGCGTTCGTCTTGGAATGACGCAGCTTGTCGAGGAGGAACTCCATCGAATCGACCGTGCCCATCGGCATCAGGATGCGACGCAGCACCCACATCTTCGACAGCGTGGCCTTGTCGACCAGCAGCTCTTCCTTGCGGGTGCCGGACTTGGCGATGTCGATCGCCGGGAAGGTGCGCTTGTCGGCTAGCTTGCGGTCGAGGACGATCTCCGCGTTGCCGGTGCCCTTGAACTCCTCGAAGATCACCTCGTCCATCCGGCTGCCGGTATCGATCAGCGCGGTGGCGATGATCGACAGCGAGCCGCCTTCCTCGATGTTGCGCGCGGCACCGAAGAACCGCTTCGGCCGCTGCAGCGCGTTGGCATCGACGCCGCCCGTCAGCACCTTGCCCGAGGAGGGAACGACGGTGTTGTAGGCGCGGGCGAGCCGGGTGATGGAGTCGAGCAGGATGACCACGTCCCGCTTGTGCTCCACCAGGCGCTTCGCCTTCTCCAGCACCATCTCCGTCACCTGGACGTGGCGGCTGGCCGGCTCGTCGAAGGTGGAGCTGATCACCTCGCCCTTCACCGACCGCTGCATGTCGGTGACCTCCTCCGGCCGCTCGTCGATCAGCAGCACGATCAAGTAGACGTCGGGGTGGTTGGCGGTGATCGAATGCGCGATCTGCTGCATCATCACCGTCTTGCCGGTCCGGGGCGGGGCGACGATCAGCGCGCGCTGCCCCATGCCGATGGGACAGATGAGATCGATGACCCGCGGAGTCATGTCCTTGGACTCCGAGTTCTCGATCTCCATCTTGAGCTGCCGGTTCGGATACAGCGGCGTCAGGTTGTCGAAGTTGATCCGGTGCCGGACCTTCGACACATCCTCGAAGTTGATCGAGTTGACCTTGAGCAGCGCGAAGTAGCGCTCGCCGTCCCGCGGGCTGCGGATCTCGCCCTCGACCGTGTCACCGGTCCGCAGCGAGAAGCGCCGGACCTGGCTCGGCGATACGTAGATGTCGTCCGGGCCGGGCAGGTAGTTCGCCTCGGGAGACCGGAGGAAACCGAAGCCGTCCTGCAGCACCTCGAGAACGCCCGTGCCGTAAATGGGAACATCGTTCTCGGCCAGCTGCTTGAGGATCGCGAACATCATGTCCTGCCGCCGCAGGGTGCTCGCGTTCTCGATCTCGAGATCCTCGGCGTAGGCCAATAGCTCTGCCGGGCCTTTAGCTTTCAGTTCCTGCAGATTCATACTGTGCTCTTGAGTGTCCGCCGCGCTTGCCGGACGGTGGATATGCTTGGGATGGTTTTTGGCGCCGACGCGCGCGCCTGCCGTTCTGGACGGCACACCGGAGACGGCCGCGCGGCCGTCTTCGACGATTGTCGGGTTGGATGGGAACCTTCACGTCATGTAGCGAATGACCTGTTCAGGGTCAATGGAATTTTCGGGGGCGACTGAAGAACGGCAGCCGCATCCGGTCAGAACGGCTTGACCACAGCCAGGATGACCACCAGCACCAGGATCACCGTCGGCACCTCGTTGGCGATCCGGTAGAAGCGGGCGGGGCGGCGGTTGCGGTCGGCTGCGAAGTCGCGGCGCCAGCGGGCGAACAGGCCGTGCAGGCCCGACAGCGCCACCACCAGGACCAGCTTCGCATGCATCCAGGGCTGGGTGTACACCTCGTACTGGACCAGCAGGACCAGCCCCAGCGTCCAGGTCGCGATCATGGCCGGATTGATGATTGCGCGCAGCAGGCGGCGCTCCATCACCTTGAACGTCTCGGACTGCGGGCTGCCGACCGGCGCATCTGCATGGTACACGTACAGCCGCGGCAGGTAGAACATCCCTGCCATCCAGGCGACGACAGCGATGATGTGCAGCGCCTTGATCCAGGGATAGGCCACGCCCCAGTCCATCGCTTCAGCTCCCGGTCTCGCGCGTCCCGCGGCGCACCTCGGCCACGAGCGCAGCCACATGCTCGGCCGGGGTCTCCTTGCCGATCCCGTGCCCGAGATTGAAGATGTGGGGCCGTCCGCGCGCTGCGGCCACGACCCGGGCCGCCTCGCGGCGCAGGGCGTCCCCGCCCAGCTCCAGCCACAGCGGGTCCAGATTTCCCTGCACCGTCACCTCCGGCGGCAGGGCCTCCGCCGCCCAGGCCAGGTCAACTCCGCTGTCGAGCCCGATCGCGTCCACTCCGGTCGCCCGTACGTACGCGCACACCGCCGGCCCGATGCCGCGCGGAAAGCCGATCACCGGCGTTCCCGGCGCCTGCTGGCGAAGCGCATCGACGATCCGGCGCGCCGGCGCGAACACCAGAGGCTCCAGCAATTCCGCCGGCAGCGCGCCGGCCCAGCTGTCGAAGAGCTGTACCGCATCGGCGCCTGCCGCCACCTGGGCAACCAGATAGCGGATGGTGGCCTCGGTAATGCGGTCGATCAGGCTGCCGAATCCGGCCGGGTCCGCCATCGCCCAGCGGCGGGCCGTCGGGAAGTCGCGACTCGAGCCGCCCTCGACCGTGTAGGTGGCGACCGTCCACGGCGCACCGGCAAAGCCGATCAGTGCCTTCTCTGCCGGCAGCGCAGCGCGGACCGCGGCGACGGTCCGGCACACCGGGGCCAGGGCCTCGTCTACCGCTTCCGCCGGCTTCAGCCTCGCGACATCATGGGCGGAGCGGACCGGCTCCAGGCGCGGGCCTTCGCCGGTCTCGAAGCGGAGATCGACGCCCAGTGCCAGGGGCACCAGCAGGATGTCGGCAAACAGGATTGCCGCGTCCAGGTCGAAGCGGCGAACCGGCTGCAGCGTCACCTCGGCCGCGAGCCCGGGATCGAAGCAGAGTTCGAGGAAGCCGCCGGCGGCCGCGCGTACCTTGCGGTATTCGGGCAGGTAGCGGCCCGCCTGGCGCATCAGCCAGATCGGCGGCGGGTCGACGCGCACGCCTGTCAGGGCGCGGAGCAGGGGGCTCTCCGTCGACTGCGCAACCCTCTGTCCACCGTCACCCATGTCCATTCACGAATCAGGATTGAGAAATAGAAAGGATGTGATTGGAGGAGTCTGGCCGGATCCAAAGTGGGGATTACGGCAATTCTGCAGGAATGCACAGGGCAATGTGGAAAACCGGCCCGGTCGGATCGCCGCACTGTGGACAGGCTGGGAGAAGCCAGGGCACACCGCGATCCTGGCATCCGTGGATAACGGGGATGACTGCCGGAACCGCAACGCCGTCCACAGCGTGTCCACAGGCCGGAAAAGCGTCGTGCACAGGTGGACAGAATCTCCGGACTGGCGGCGGAGGCGGGGATGGGACGGGCAGTTGTCCCGAAGCGGCGCGACCGCCTGATCTGTCCCCGTACTGGCTCACAGCGTGGGCGGCGTGCTATCCACCGGGTTGTCCAGACGGCGCGCGATGACCCAGAGCTTCAACCTTCACCTGGTGTCGGACTCGACGGGGGAGACGATCCTCAGCGTCGCGCGCGCCTGCGTCGTGCAGTTCGCCGACTACGAGGCGAAGAAGTACCTCTGGCCGATGATCCGCAGCGTCAACGCGCTCGACGAGGCGCTGCTGTCGATCGAGACCATGCCGGGGCCGGTGCTGTTCACGCTGGTTGACGACCAGCTCCGCAACCACCTGGTGGAGGCCTGCGCCCGGCTCAACCTGCCGTGCATCCCGCTGCTCGACCAGGTGATGTCCGCCCTCGGCAGCTATCTCGGCGCGAAGAGCGCGCACAAGCCGGGCCGCCAGCACGTGATGGACGCCGCCTATTTCGACCGCATCGACGCCATGCAATATGTGCTGGCCCACGACGACGGCCAGGGCGTCCAGGCGCTGGACGAGGCGGATGTGGTGCTGGTCGGGGTGTCGCGTACCTCGAAGACTCCGACCTGCATCTATCTCGCCAACCGCGGCATCCGTGCGGCCAACGTGCCGATCATTCCCGGTGTGGAGGCGCCGCCGGAGCTGCTGGCCTGCACGCGGCCGCTGATCGTGGGCCTGACCACCGACCCGAAGCGCCTGGTGCAGATCCGGCGCAATCGGCTGCGGGCTTTGAACAAGGATGAATCCAGCCCCTATGTGGATATCGAGATGGTGACCCAGGAGGTGCTGCAGGCGCGGCGCCTCTGTTCGCGCCACAACTGGCCGGTGCTCGACGTCACCCGCCGGTCGATCGAGGAGACCGCGGCTGCGATCATGCAGCTGATGAAGCGCAGGCATTCGGACGCGCCGGTGCGCTGATGGCGGGGCAGAGGCTGATCCTGGCCTCCGCCAGCGCCTCGCGGGCGCGGATGCTGGAGGCGGCGGGCGTGCCGGTGGAGATCCGGCCGTCGCGGGTGGACGAGGCGGCGGTCAAGCAGGCACTGGCCGCGGAGTGCGCAGGCGCGCGCGAGGTGGCGGAGACGCTGGCCGAGATGAAGGCGGTGCAGGTTTCGTCGCAGGCGCCGGGAGCACTGGTGATCGGCGCCGACCAGGTGCTGGCGCTTGACGACGTCCTGTTCGACAAGCCGCAGAGCCTGGAGGAGGCGCGGTCTCACCTGGAGCGCCTGCAGGGCCGGCGGCACAAGCTGGTCAGCGCGGCCACTGTCGCGCTGGATGGCGCGCGGATCTGGGGCGCGGTGGACGAGGCTGAACTGGTCGTGCGGCGTCTGAGTCCTGCCTTCCTGGACGACTATCTGGGGCGCGTGGGCGACAAGGCGCTGCAGTCGGTGGGCGCCTATCAGCTCGAAGGCCTCGGCGCACAGCTCTTCAGCCGGATCCGCGGCGACTACTTCACCATCCTTGGCCTGCCGCTGCTGCCGCTGCTCGGCTTCCTGCGCGATCGCGGCGTACTTCTGGACTGAGCCATGGTCAGCATCACTGCCCGCACCCGCTTCGCCGGCGTCATCGGCTGGCCGATCGCCCACTCCAAGAGCCCGCTGATCCACAACTACTGGCTCGCCCGCCACGGCATCGACGCGGTGTACGGCGCCTTTGCCGTGCCGCCGGACCGGATGGCGGAGGCGGTGGCCGGCCTCGCCGCGCTCGGCCTTGCCGGCGCCAACGTGACCGTGCCGCACAAGGAAGCTGCGCTGCGCGCGGCCGACGAGCCTGACGCGCTCGCCCGGCGCATCGGAGCCGCCAATACGCTGATCGTGGGCGAGGACGGACGGATCGCCGCCACCAACACCGATGCCTTCGGCTTCATCGAGAACCTGCGACAGGGCGCACCGGGCTGGTCGGCCGCCGACGGGCCGGCGCTGGTGGTCGGGGCGGGGGGCTCGGCGCGGGCGGTCATCGTTGCCCTGCTCGACGCCGGCGTGCCCCGCATCTTCCTCACCAACCGCACCGACGCCCGCGCCGAGGCGCTGGCCGCCGCCTTCGGTCCGCCGGTGACCGTGGTGCCGTGGGCCGAGCGCATTGCGGCGGTGGGCGACGCGCAGACCATCGTCAACACCACGGCTGCCGGCATGCAGGGCCAGCCGCCGCTGGAGCTGTCGCTGGAGCGGGTGCAGCCGGGCGCGCTGGTCACCGACCTCGTATATGTTCCCCTGGAAACGCCGCTGCTGGCCGAGGCGCGGCGTCGCGGCGTCGCGACGGTGGACGGGCTCGGCATGCTGCTGCACCAGGCCCGGCCCGCCTTCGCCGCCTGGTTCGGGGTCATGCCCGAGGTGGACGAGGGGCTGCGAACGCTGGTGCTGGGCGGATGAAGCGGCGGCGCCGCCGGGTGCGGGGACGGCCGCCGCTTCGCATCGGCCTGACCGGCTCCATTGGCATGGGCAAGACGACGGTCGGCCGGATGTTCCGCGAGGCGGGCGTGCCGGTGTTCGATGCCGACGCCGCGGTCCATGCCCTGGTGGCACCGGGCGGCGCCGCCTTCCCCCTGGTCACGGCCGCCTTTCCCGATGCGCTGGGAGCCGACGGGCGTATCGACCGGGTGGCGCTGGGGGCACGGGTCTTCGCCGATCCGGCGGCGCTGCAGCGGCTGGAGGCGATCCTGCATCCGCTGGTCTTCGCGGCGGAGCAGCGCTTCTACCGCGACTGTGCCCGCCGGCGCATCCCGATTGCGGTCGCCGACATTCCGCTGTTATTCGAGACCGGAACGGCGCATCGCTTCGATTCGCTCGTCGTCGTCTCCGCGCCCGCTTTCCTGCAGCGCCAGCGGGTGATGCGCCGGCCGGGGATGAGCGAGGCGAAGCTGGGCGGCATACGGGCCCGGCAGTGGCCGGATGCGGCCAAGCGCCGGGCGGCGGATTTCGTGATCGCCACCGGCCGGAACCAGCGCTACACGCGGCAGGCGGTGGCGCGGGTGCTGGCCAAGGTGCGGCGCGGCAGGGGGAAGGTCTGCAGTGCGTGAGGTCGTGCTCGATACCGAGACCACCGGGCTGAACCCCATGCTCGGGGACCGGATTGTCGAGATCGGCTGCATCGAGCTCGTCAACCACGTCCCGACCGGCCGGTTCTTCCACCGCTTCTGCAATCCGCAGCGGCCGATGCCGGCGGAAGCGGCGGCGGTCCACGGGCTCACCGACGCCTTCCTCGCCGACCAGCCGCTGTTCGCCGAGGTGGTGGACGAGCTGCTGGACTTCCTGAAGGACTCCCCGCTGGTCATCCACAACGCGGCGTTCGATATCGCCTTCCTCAACGCCGAGCTGGCGCGGCTCGGGCTGCCGCAGGTGCCGATGGAGCGGGCGGTAGACACGCTGGCGCTGGCACGCAGCCGCTTTCCCGGCGCACAGGCGAGCCTGGACGCACTGTGCCGCCGCTTCGGCATCGACAATTCCGCCCGCACCAAGCACGGGGCGTTGCTGGACGCCGAGCTGCTGGCGGACGTCTATCTGGAGCTGGTCGGCGGCCGCCAGCCGGAGATGGCGCTGGCGACCGAGGTCACCGTGGTCGCAACCTGCGAACGCAGCGCCCGGCCGGCGCGGCCGCCGCGTCCGCACGCGCCGACCCCGCAGGAGCTGGAGCGCCACGCTGCCATGCTCGACCGGCTGGTGAAGCCGCTGTGGCGGCTGCTGGGGCAGGGCGACGACGCCGCTGCCGGGCAGCAGCCGCGCTGATCAGGCAGTGCCGGCCGGCGTGCCGGTGGGGGCGGCCTGCTGCTGCACCTGCGGGAAGGGCGAACGCCCGGTCTTCTGCTGGTAGAGCGCCATGAAGTCCACCGGCGCCAGCAGCACCGGCGGGAGGCCGCCGTCGCGGGTGGCGTTGGCGATCACCGCGCGGGCGAAGGGGAACAGCAGCCGCCCGCCCTCGATCCAGAGCAGGGTGTCGCGCAGGTTGTCCGGCAGGCCGGAGATGGCGATCAGCCCGGCGTAATGCACCTCGACGATGAACAGCGTCTCGCCCTGGTGGGTGGCGGTGACGGTCAGTGACAGGACCACCTCATGATCGTCGCCGCCCTTCGGCGTCGTCGACAGGTCGATTTCCACCTTCATCGTCGGCTGGACGCCGGCCGGCAGCGGGTTCGGCGCACGCGGGTTCTCGAACGACAGGTCCTTGACGTACTGCGCCTTGACCATCATCGGCACGGGGCGCTGCCGCGGCTGCCCGTCGCCGCCCGCAGGGCTCGGGCTCGGGCTGGCGGGCGGTGTGGGAGTGTCGGCCATCGTCTGTTCCTCAACTGCGAGACGTGATGTCTGGTCGCGGCCCGGCCGGGAGCCGGCCTCGGACCCGGACGGCGGCTACGGGCTAGCACGGATGGCCGGCGGCCACAACCGGCACCCCCCGGGCAGAACCCCGGGGCCGCGACTCCGAGCAGCCTTGGAATCGCCCGGGCTTCGCGTTAGGGTGCCGTCAAGCGGTACGACGGATGGTTCCGAGAGGTGGCGGTTCCGTGATCACCAATTGAGCGTGCCGCCAACCGGCTCATTCGGCACGGGCGTTGACCGGGACGAGACTCCCTGCGTGGCGGAAGGGCCGCTCGCGACCTATATGGCAAGCAACGGCACCGCGATGTCCTACCGAAGAAGCCCGAAGAAGCCCCAGCGCATGGCACCCGCGGCCGGTGTCGGCGCAGCGAACCGAGAGCAAGCATGAGCGGCGCGTTCCAGTATCTCGACATCATCATCTTCGGGACGATCGCGGTATTCCTGATCGCCAAGCTGGTGAGCGTGCTGGGCAAGCGGACGGGCAACGAACAGGATGCGGCGCGCCGCCGGCCGCAGCCGTTCCCGGTGCGCCGCGGCGCCACCGACAAGGGTGCGGACAACGTGATTGCGCTGCCCGAGCGCGAGTCCGCCCGTCCGCCGGTCGTGGCGACCGGCCCCGCCGCCGACGGGCTCAACCGCATTGCCGCCGCCGATCCCAACTTCAATCCGGCCGCCTTCCTCAACGGCGCCAGGGCGGCGTTCGAGATGATCGTGGGCGCGTTCGCCAGCGGGGACACGGACACGCTGAAGCGGCTGCTGAGCCCCACGGTCTATGCCGACTTCACCAGCGCAATCGAGGAGCGGAAGGCGAGGGGGCTGGTCCAGGACACGACCCTGATCGGAATCAAGTCTGCCGACATCACCGCTGCCACGCTGGTGGACGGCGAGGCCCAGGTCACGGTGCGTTTCAGGTCGGAGCAGGTGAACGTCACCAGGGACAGCGCCGGACGGGTGGTCGAGGGCGATCCGAACCTGGTCGCCGAGGTTGTGGACATCTGGACCTTCAGCCGCGAGGTGTCGAGCCGCGACCCCAACTGGCGGCTGTCGGCGACCACCAGTCCCGACGCCTGACGACTGCTTCCGTGAGCCGGTTCCGTCCCGCGGCCCTGGTGGCCACGCTGCTGGCGGCGATGCTCGCCGCCTGCGCGGTCGATCCCAACCAGCGTCTCGTCACCTACGGCGGCTATCGCCTCGAGCCGACCACGTTCGAGGACCTGCCGGGCTGGCAGGATGATACCCTGCTTGACGCCGTGCCCGCCCTGCTGCGCAGCTGCGACGTCTTCCTCAACGGCGACCCGAACCGCTCCCTCGGCCTTGCCGGGCGGGCTGGCACCTACCGCGACTGGATCCAGCCGTGCCGCGCTCTCGCGGCAGCATCCTTCGCCAGCGGCTCCGACGTCCGCGCGGTGCTCGAGCAGCAGTTCCGCCTGTTCCGCATCACCCAGACCAGCGCCCGCGAAGGCTACGTCACCGGTTACGCCGAGGCGACGGTGCGCGCCTCGCTGCGCCGCACGAACTACTACCGCTATCCGATCTATGCGCCGCCGCCGGACATGCTGGAGGTGGATCCCCAGGCGACGGGCGACGACTGGCCCGGCCAGGTGTCGCGCGGCCGCGTCGAGGACTTCCAGCTCCGTCCCTACTACAGCCGCGCCGAGATCGAGCAGGGCGCGCTGGAGGGCCGCGGCCTGGAGCTCGCCTGGGCCGACGACCCGCTCGACCTGTTCGCCCTGCACCAGCGCGGCGAAGGCGTGGTGGTGCTCGACACCGGCGAGCGACGGCGGATCGAGGCGGTGGCCGACAACGGCCATCCCCGCGGCTCGATCATCCGGACGCTGATCGCGCGGGACATCCTGCCGCGCGAGAGCGCCTCCTGGGGTGCCGCACGGGCGTGGCTGAGCGAGCATCCGGCGGAGGCCGAGAACCTGATGCGGCTGGACAGCCGCTACGCCTTCTTCGCCTGGTCCGGCGAGGAGACGGCAGGGCCGATCGGAGCGCTCGGCGTGCCGCTCACCCCGGGCCGCAGCCTGGCGATCGACGTCAACCTGCTGCCGCTGGGCGTGCCGGTGTGGATCGACGTCGCCGGCCTCACCCCCGGCGCGGAGCGCATCCGGCGGCTCACCGTCGCCCAGGACATCGAGCCCGGCGTCGCCGGCTTCATCAGCGGCGCCCTGTTCCTCGGCGCCGGCCCCGAGGCGATGGAAGCGGCGGAGATCATGAACTCGGCCGGCCGGATGTACGTGCTCCTTCCCTACCAGGTGGCCGGCTTCCAGTAGGCGGGCCCGCCATGCCGCAGCCGGTCCGGCCTTGGCCTGTACGCCGGGGGCGGTCTATATCTAGCCGGCGCCAAGCATCAGTTGGGGAAAGGCTGATTTGACCACCTCGGATCCGGGACCGCGCGTCGGCCTGTTCGTGACCTGTCTGGTCGACCTGTTCCGACCCGGGGTCGGCTTCGCTGCGGTGAAGCTGCTGGAGCGGGCAGGCTGCCGGGTGGACGTGCCGCGGCTGCAGACCTGCTGCGGCCAGCCCGCCTACAACTCGGGCGACCGCAAGCACGCGCGCCAGGTGGCGGCGACGGTGCTGGACGCCTTCGCCGACCACGACTACGTCGTCGCGCCCTCGGGCTCCTGCGCCGGCATGATCCGGTTGCACTATCCGGAGCTGTTCAGCGATGATCCGCGGCAGCACGCGCGGGCGAAGGCGATCGCCGCCAAGACGTGGGAACTGGTGTCGTTCCTCCACGACGTCCGCGGCATGAAGTCCGTTGATGCGGAATATCACGGCCGCGTCACCTATCACGACAGCTGCTCCGGCCTGCGCGAGCTGGGCGTGCGGGAACAGCCGCGCGCCTACCTCGCCCAGGTGCGCGGACTGGAGCTGCGCGAGCTTCCCAACGCCGACGTCTGCTGCGGCTTCGGCGGCACCTTCTGCGTGAAATATCCCGAGATCTCGGACGCGATGGTCAGCGAGAAGGTGGACGCGATCGCCGGCACCGGCGCCGATACGTTGCTGGCGGGCGATCTTGGCTGCCTGATGAACATGGCGGGGAAGATGAAGCGGCGGAACCTGCCGATCCGGGCGCGCCACGTCGCCGAGGTGCTGGCCGGGATGGCGGATGGGCCGGCCATCGGCGAGCCCGGGAGCTAGCCGTCATGCACCAGTCCAGCCAGAGCTTCAAGCAGAACGCCCATGCCGCGCTGCGCGACGCGACGCTGCAGCGCGCGCTGCACAACGTGAAGGTCGGCTTCATCGACAAGCGCCGCATTGCCGCGGAGAAGCTGCCCGAGTTCGAGAGGCTGCGCGACGAGGCGCGGGACATCAAGGACCACGCGCTCGCCAACCTCGACTTCTACCTCGAGCGCTTCGAGCAGCAGGTGCTGGCGCAGGGCGGGCATGTGCAC
The DNA here is from genome assembly GCA_937988735.1 of uncultured Alphaproteobacteria bacterium. Lineage (GTDB taxonomy): Bacteria > Pseudomonadota > Alphaproteobacteria > CALKHQ01 > CALKHQ01 > CALKHQ01. The sequence goes on along the minus strand of CALKHQ010000241.1, from coordinate 25,118 downwards.
TGGTGCGAGACCGCCGAGGAAGCGCGCAACACCGTGCTCGCCATCTGCCGGTCGGTGGGCGCGAAGACGGTGACAAAGGGCAAGTCGATGGTCACCGAGGAGATCGGGCTCAACGCCTTCCTCGAGGCGAACGGGATGATCCCGGTCGAGACCGATCTCGGCGAGTACATCATCCAGCTCCGCAACGAGCCGCCGAGCCACATCATCGCGCCGGCGATCCACGTGGTGCAGGAGCAGATCAGCGATGCCTTCTACGAGCACCACAAGCAGTTCCCGCCCGACCGGCCCCTGGCCGAGCCGCGCCAGCTGCTGGACGAGGCGCGCGCGGTGCTGCGCGAACGGTTCCTTGCCGCCGACGTGGGCATCACGGGCGCCAACTTCCTGATCGCGGAGACCGGCTCCACCGTCATCGTCACCAACGAGGGCAACGGCGACCTGACCCAGACACTGCCGAAGATCCACATCGTGGTGGTCGGGGTGGAGAAGGTGGTGCCGACGCTCGAGGACGCGACCACCCTGCTCCGGGTGCTGGCGCGTTCGGCGACGGGGCAGGAATTCTCCGCCTACACCACCTTCTCGACCGGGCCGCGCCGTCCCGGCGACCCGGACGGGCCGGAGCAGTTCCACGTGGTGCTGGTGGACAACGGCCGGCTCGACATGCTGGCGAGCCAGTTCCGCGAGGCGCTGCGCTGCATCCGCTGCGGCGCCTGCATGAACCACTGCCCGGTCTATGCCGCCGTCGGCGGCCACGCCTACGGCTGGGTCTATCCGGGACCGATCGGCTCGATCTGGACGCCGGCACTGACCGGGATCGAGAACGCCCGGCACCTGCCCAACGCCTCCACCTTCTGCGGGCGCTGCGAGAGCGTGTGCCCGGTGCGCATCCCGCTGCCGAAGCTGCTGCGCAACTGGCGCAACGTGGAGTTCGAGCGCCGGCTGGCACCGGCCGCCGCGCGCTACGGGCTCGCCGGGTGGGCATTCTTCGCCCGGCGGCCGCGGCTGTACCGGGTCGCCGCCGGGATCGGCAACCGGGTGCTGCGCCTGCTCGCCGGACGGCGGGGCAGGCTGTCGCGGCTGCCGTTCGCCGGCGGATGGACCAGCGTGCGCGACATGCCGGCGCCGGAAGGAGGGACCTTTCACAGCCAGTGGGCGCGCCGCAGCCGCGAGGGTCGAAAGTGAGCCGCGACGCCATCTTCCGCCGGATCCGCACCGCCCTCGGCCGGGCGACCCCCGAGGGTGCCGACGCGGAGGCGCTGGAGCGCCGCCTCGCCGAGCACCCGGCGAACACCATCCCGTGCCGCGCCCTGCTTCCGCACGACCAGCAGGTGGCGCTGTTCGCCGAGATGGCGCGGGCAGTCAACGCGACCGTGGTCGAGGTCGACAGCCTGGACGACGTGCCGGAGGCGGTGGCGGGCTACCTCGCCGGCGAGAACCTGCCGAGCCGGCTGACGGTCGCGCCGGATCCGCTGCTGGACGCCGTCCCGTGGGAGAAGCGGCCGCTGCTGGAGATCACCCGCGGAAAGGCCGAGGGATCGACGGAGGCCGGCGTCACCTCCGCCTTCGCCGGCGTGGCAGAGACCGGCACGCTGATGGCTGCCTCCGGCCCGGAACATCCGACGACGCTGAACTTCCTGCCCGACAGCCACATCGTGGTGCTGCCGCACGACCGGGTCGTCGGTACGTACGAAGACGGGTGGCGGAAGCTCAGGGGCGACAGCCGCGACGGCCGGTTCATGCCGCGCGTGGTCAACTTCATCACCGGCCCGTCGCGCACCGGCGACATCGAGCAGAAGATCCAGCTCGGGGCCCACGGTCCGCGCCGGCTGCACATCATCCTGGTGCGTGACGCCGCGCGAAACAGACCGCTGTGACACGTGTCACAGCGGGGCAGCATGACCCGTCATGCCTGGCCGTCGGTTGACCGCCGATGAGCGGGCCCTGTGGCGGGAGGTGACGGCGGACGTCCGGCCGCTGGATCCGCAGACGGTGCCCCCGCCGCCGCCGGTCGTGCCCGCAGCCGAGATGCCGGCGGTTCCCCGGGCGCGAGCGGCCGCGACCCCGGCGCCAAGGGCACAGCCCGCTCCTGCGCCCGAGCTCCGGGCAGGCGAGGCGGCCGGTGTCGACCGCCGGCGGATGGAGCGGCTGAAGCGCGGGCAGCTTCCGATCGACGCGGTGATCGACCTGCACGGCATGACCCAGGCCGCCGCGCACAGCCGCATCGAGCATGTGATCGCGGATTCGGTGGCGGCCGGGCGCCGTTGCCTGCTCGTGATCACGGGGAAGGGCGGCCAGGGCGGCGGCATCCTGCGCCGCCGGCTCGGCGACTGGCTGAACCTGCCGTCGATCCGCCCGCATGTGCTCGCCTTCACCGAGGCACAGCCAGCCCATGGCGGCGGCGGGGCGTTCTACGTCCTGCTGCGCCGGAAGCGGTGACCCCCTTCGGCCGCAAGCTGCGGGAACTGCGGGCGGCACGGGGCGTGTCGCTGAAGAAGATGGCGGCCGACCTCCAGCTCTCCGCCGCCTACCTGTCGGCGCTGGAGCACGGTCACCGCGGCCTGCCCAGCCCGGCGCTGGTGGTCCAGGTCTGCGAATACTTCCACCTGATCTGGGACGATTTCGAAGAGATGCAGCGGCTGGCGGCGCTGTCGCACCCGCGGGTGGTGGTGGACACTGCCGGCCTCAGCCCGGCCCACACCGAGCTCGCCAACCGGCTGGCCCGCGACGTCTCCCGCCTGACCGAAGGCGAGGCGGCCGCGCTGCTGGCGGCGCTGGACCGGACGCTCGGCGACTGACGGGCGCGGCTACTCCGGCAGCATCCGCCCGAGCCGCCGGCCGCCGAGGATGTGGACGTGGAAGTGCGGCACTTCCTGGCCGCCGTTGAGGCCGGTGTTGGCGATGATCCGGTAGCCGCTGTCGGCGATCCCCTCCTGCGCCGCGATCTTCGGGATCGCCGCCCACAGCGCCGCCGCCTGCTCCGGCGTCGCACCGGCGCCGAAATCCTGCAGCGACACGTGCTCGCTCTTCGGGATCACCAGCACGTGGACCGGCGCCTGGGGCCGGATGTCGCGGAAGGCGAGGACGTGCTCGTCCTCGTAGACCTTGTCGCAGGGGATCTCGCCCCGCAGGATGCGGGCGAAGACGTTGTTGCGGTCGTAGCTCATGCCCCTTCGTCTCCTGTTGCGCCGGACCTGCCCCGCGCCGCCTTCTCCGCCAGCCCCGACCGCCCCTCGCGCCGCGCGAGCTCGGCCCACACGTCGGCCGGCGTGGCGCCGCAGGCGGCCCACAGCACCAGCAGATGATAAAGGAGGTCGGCGCTCTCCGACACCAGCCGGGCGCAGCCGCGGGTTTCGGCGTTGATCGAGGCGAGCACCGTCTCCACGGCCTCCTCGCCCACCTTCTGCGCGATCCGCTCCGGCCCGTCGGCCAGCAGGCGCGCGGTATAGGAGGTTTCGCGGCCGGCACCGCGGCGGCTCGCGATCACGGCGTAGAGCCGCTCCAGCACCTCGGGTCCGTCGGCCATCGCTGATCTCCTCCGACCGCTAGTGCAGCCGCACCGGAACGCCGGCTGCGGCCAGCTTCGCCTTGGCCTCGCCGATCGTCGCCTCGCCGAAATGGAAGATGGAGGCGGCCAGCACCGCCGACGCATGGCCGTCGCGCACGCCTTCGACCAGGTGATCCAGGCTGCCGACGCCGCCGGAAGCGATCACGGGCACGGGCACCGCATCGGAGACGGCGCGCGTCAGCGCGATGTCGAAGCCGCTGCGCGTGCCGTCGCGGTCCATCGAGGTGAGCAGGATCTCGCCGGCGCCGAGGTCGGCCATGCGCTGCGCCCAGGCCACCGCCTCCAGGCCGGTCGGACGGCGGCCGCCGTGGGTGAAGACTTCCCAGCGGCCGGGCGCCACCTGCTTGGCGTCGATGGCGACGACGATGCACTGGGTGCCGAACTTCTGGGCCGCCTCGCCGACGAACTCGGGCCGGGCCACCGCCGCGGTGTTGATCGACACCTTGTCGGCCCCGGCGAGCAGCAGCCGGCGCACGTCTTCCACCGTCCGGACGCCGCCGCCGACGGTGAGCGGCATGAACACGCGCGCCGCGGTGCGGGCGACGACATCGCAGATCGTCTCCCGCTCCTCGTGGCTGGCGGTGATGTCGAGGAAACAGAGCTCGTCGGCGCCCTGGGCGTCGTAGATCTCGGCCTGCTCCACCGGATCGCCGGCGTCGCGCAGGTCGACAAAGTTGACGCCCTTGACCACGCGGCCGGCGTGGACGTCGAGGCAGGGGATGACGCGCGCCTTCAGCATCTCACGCCGCCAGCAGCTGCAATGCCGCGGCCGGGTCGATGCGGCCGTCGTAGAGCGCCCGCCCGCTGATCACGCCGGCGACCCCGTCCGCCTCCAGCGCCTTCAGCGCCGCGAGGTCGTCCAGAGACGAGACGCCGCCCGAGGCGATCACCGGGATGCGGACGGCGCGGGCCAGCGCCGCGGTGGCGGCGACGTTGGGGCCGGCCAGCGCGCCGTCGCGGTCGATGTCGGTGTAGATGATCGCCGCCACGCCGGCGTCCTCGAAGCGGCGGGCAAGGTCGATCGCGAGCACGTCGGAGGTGTCGGCCCAGCCTTCCACCGCCACCCGGCCGTCGCGGGCGTCGATGCCGACGGCGATCCGGCCGGGGAAGGCGGCGCAGGTCCGGGTCACCAACGCCGGATCCTTCACCGCCGCCGTGCCCAGCACGACGCGGGCGACGCCGCGCCCCAGCCAGCCCTCGATGGCGGCCATGTCGCGGATCCCCCCGCCGAGCTGCAGCGGCAGGTCCACGGCGGCCAGGATCGCATCGACGGCCGCGCCGTTGACCGAGCGGCCGGCAAAGGCGCCGTCCAGATCGACCACGTGGATCCAGGCGAAGCCCTGGTCGCGGAAGGCCCGGGCCTGGGCGGCCGGGTCGGGGTTGTAGGTGGTGGCGGCCGCCATGTCGCCGCGCAGCAGGCGCACGCACTGGCCGTCCTTCAGGTCGATGGCGGGATACAGGATCATGTCGGATTCACGCGGTGCGGGCTGCAGTGGCGGTCACGGGGTCACCACCAGCGTCTTGTAGTAGTAGAAGCCGCGAATCACCTTGCCCTCCACCTGGGCGTAGTAGGGATCGACGCCCCAGCGGACGTAGCCGCGGCTCTCGTAGAGGGCGATGGCGGCGGCCTGGGTCTCGCGCACGTCGAGCTTGAGGACCTGGTAGCCGCAGTCGATCGCCTCCTGCTCGACTGCGGTCAGCAGGGCGCGGGCAAGGCCGTGGCCGCGCGCCCAGGGCGCGACGAAGCTGGTGGTGAGATGGGCGGCGAAGGCCTGCGCCTCGTTGTTCTTCGGCGGATGGACAAGCTGGGCCGAGCCGGCGATCACGCCGTCCAGCCGCGCGACGAACAGCTCCCGCCCCGGCACGAGCAGCACGCCCTGCCAGTAGCTCTCCATCACGTGCCGCGGCGGCGGCTTCAGCCAGCCGAAGCCGCCCCCGGCCTCGATCGCATCCTCGGCGGCGTCGCAGAGGTCGGCAAGGTCGCCCTCGGTGAAGGAGAGCAGGCGCTCCACCCCGATCGTGGGCGCAGGCGGGACGGTGCGTCGCTCGCGGCCGGCGCGACGGTTGCTCATTCAGGGCCGCCACTCGAGGAAGTTGCGCAGGATGCGCAGGCCGATCGCCTGGCTCTTCTCCGGATGGAACTGGGTGCCGAACAGGGTGTCGCGGCCGACCGACGCCACGATGGGGCCGCCGTAGTCGGTTTCCGCCACCACCACCGACCCGTCGTCGGCGCGGAAATGGTAGCTGTGGACGAAGTAGACATGCGCCTCCTCCGGCAGCCCTGCCAGCACCGGATGTGATATGGCACGGGGCGCGAGCGCATTCCACCCCATGTGCGGGACCTTCAGCCGGCGCCCGTCGGGGCCGGACCGCGCGCCCAGCGGCACGACCTCGCCCGCCAGCCAGCCGAGCCCGGCATGGTCGCCGTGCTCGCGGCCCACGGTGGCCATGAGCTGCATGCCGACGCAGATGCCGAGAAACGGCCGCGCCGCGCGCCGCACCGCGGCCTCCAGCGCCTCCGCCATGCCGTCGATGGCGGTCAGCCCGGCCATGCAGTCGGCGAAGGCGCCGACCCCGGGCAGCACCACCCGGTCGGCCGCCGCCACCGCTTCGGCCTCGGCCGTCACCAGCACCCGTGGCGGATCGGCCATCTCCCCCGCCACCCGCAGCATCGCGTTGGCGACCGAGCGCAGGTTGCCCGCTCCGTAGTCGACGATCGCGACCGTTTCCGCCATCTGTCCTGCCCAGTGTCCGGGTGCGACGCCGCCTCGCTTGAACGAAGGCGGCGGATGCCCCACATCCGAAGGCGATGTGCACGAGTTCGGCGTGCGCGTGCAAGCGATTCCGGGAGCGCAATGTCAGAAACCCTCCTGCACGGCACGACGATCCTGTCGGTGCGCAAGGACGGCAAGGTGGTCGTCGCCGGCGACGGCCAGGTCACCCTCGGCAACACGGTCATGAAGGCGACGGCGCGCAAGGTGCGCCGGCTGGCCGACGGCTCGGTCATTGCCGGCTTCGCCGGCGCCACGGCCGACGCCTTCACGCTGTTCGAGCGGCTGGAGGCGAAGCTGGAGCAGCATCCCGGCCAGCTGGTGCGGGCGGCGGTCGAGCTGGCGAAGGACTGGCGGACCGACCGCTATCTCCGTCGCCTGGAGGCGATGATGGCGGTGGCCGACGCAGGCAACAGCCTGGTCCTTTCCGGCAACGGCGACGTGATCGAGCCCGACGACGGCCTGATCGGCATCGGCTCCGGCGGCGCCTACGCCCTGGCGGCCGCCCGCGCGCTCATCGACCGCACCGACATGGACGCCGAGGCGATCGCGCGGCGCGCGATGGCCATTGCTGCCGGCATCTGCATCTACACCAACGACAATATCGTGATCGAAAGTCTCTGATGGACACCACAGCTGCACAGCTGCCCACGTCGTCCGGCCCGCGCCGGGAGGGCAGGCCGGGACCGGCCGCCTTCAGCCCGCGCGAGATCGTCTCCGAGCTGGACCGCCACATCATCGGCCAGGCCGAGGCCAAGCGCGCCGTCGCCATCGCGCTGCGGAACCGCTGGCGCCGGCGGCAGCTTCCGGAAGGGCTGCGCGAGGAGGTGCAGCCGAAGAACATCCTGATGATCGGGCCCACCGGCTGCGGCAAGACCGAGATCGCCCGCCGCCTCGCCCGGCTCGCCGACGCGCCGTTCCTCAAGGTCGAGGCGACCAAGTTCACCGAGGTCGGTTACGTCGGCCGCGACGTGGAGCAGATCATCCGCGACCTCGTCGAGATCAGCATCGTCCAGACACGCGAGCGGATGCGCAAGGAGGTGGCGGCCCGCGCCGAGCTCGCGGCCGAGGAGCGCGTGCTGAACGCGCTGGTCGGCGAGACGGCCGGCCAGGCCACCCGCGACGCCTTCCGCCGCCGGCTGCGGAACGGTGAGCTGAACGACCGCGAGATCGAACTCGACGTCGCCGACACCAGCGGCTTCACGCTGCCGACGCTCGACATTCCCGGAATGCCCGGCGCCCAGATCGGCGCGATCAACCTGGGCGACATCTTCGGCAAGGCGATGGGCGGCCGCACCCGGCGGCGCAAGATGACGGTGGCCGAATCCTACGACCAGCTGATGGCCGAGGAGAGCGACAAGCTGCTGGACCAGGAGAAGGTGGTCCGCGTCGCCATCGAGGCGGTGGAGGAGAACGGCATCGTCTTCATCGACGAGATCGACAAGATCACCGCCCGCTCCGAGCGCTCCGGCGCCGACGTCAGCCGCGAAGGCGTGCAGCGCGACCTGCTGCCGCTGATCGAGGGCACCACCGTATCCACCAAGCACGGGCCGGTGAAGACGGATCACGTGCTGTTCATCGCCTCCGGCGCCTTCCACCTGGCGAAGCCGTCGGACCTGCTGCCCGAGCTGCAGGGCCGGCTGCCGATCCGGGTGTCGCTGAAGGCGCTGACCAAGGACGATTTCCGCCGCATCCTGACCGAGCCGCAGGCGAGCCTGGTGAAGCAGTACACCGCGCTGCTCGCGACCGAGGGTGTCACGCTTGAGTTCACCGACGACGCCATCGACGCGATCGCGGAGCTGGCGGTCTCGATCAACCAGAACGTCGAGAACATCGGCGCCCGCCGGCTGCACACGGTGATGGAGCGCCTGCTGGAGGACGTGAGCTTCAGCGCGCCCGACCGCGACGGGGAGACGGTGCGGATCGACGCCGCCATGGTCCACGCCCGCGTCGCCGACCTCGCCAGGAACGCCGACCTCAGCCGCTTCATCCTGTAGCGGCCGGACGGGTCCGGTCCGGCTGCCGGGGCCCTATCCGAGCTGCTCCAGCAGCCCGGTCAGCTCGCCCAGGTGGCTGACCTGGCGGAAGCGCGGGGAATGGAGCGGCGGCTCGGCGTGCTCCAGCCCCCAGACCAGCTCGAAGGGCACGTGCACGCCCCAGCTCCCGGCCTCGATCGCCGGCACGACGTCGGACTTCAGCGAGTTCCCGACCATCATCGCCCGCTCCGGCCCGTGGGCGTGGCGGCGGAAGATGCGGTCATAGGTCGCCGGCGCCTTCTCGCTCACGATCTCGACCGCATCGAACAGCTCGCCGAGCCCGGACTGGGCCAGCTTGCGCTCCTGGTCGAACAGGTCGCCCTTGGTGATCATGATCAGCCGGTAGTGGCCGTGCAGCGCCGTCAGCGTCTCGTGCACGTGCGGCATCGGCTCGATCGGGTGGCGCAGCAGCTCGCGGCCGACGTCGAGGATCTCCCGGATCACGGTCGCGGGCACCGCGCCGTTGGTTACCTCGATCGCGGTCTCGACCATCGACAGGGTGAAGCCCTTGATGCCGTAGCCGTAGAATTCCAGGTTCCGCCGCTCCGCCTCCAGCAGCCGCGCGGCGATGCGACCGCCCTCCGCATAATGGGCCAGCAGCTCGGTGAACCGCTGCTCCGACAGCTTGAAGAAGCGCTCGTTGTGCCAAAGGGTGTCGTCGGCATCGAAGCCGATCGCGGACAGGGACGCCGTCATGGCGGGGTCACTCCGGTCATTGCGCTTCAGGGTAGGCGCGCCGCCCGGAAATTCCAGTGACGAAACGCACGCGGCAGACGCGTCGGGATCCTGACCCGGGCCGGGAGCGTCCCGCGTCAGCGCAGCGGCTGCCGCCGGTAGGTCAGGGCCTCGGCGATGTGGAGGCGGGTGACGGTTTCGGCGGCGGCGAGGTCGGCGAGGGTGCGGGCGACGCGCAGCACGCGGTGGTAGGCGCGGGCGGAGAGGCGGAACTTCTCCACCGCCTGGGTCAGCAGCGCCCTGCCTGCGGCGTCGGGGGCGGCGATGGCGTCGAGCACCTCGCCGTCGGCCTGGGCGTTGGTGCGCACCTTGTCGCCGACGCCGAGCGCCCTGAACCGCGCTGTCTGGCGGTCGCGGGCGGCGGCCACGCGGGCGGCCACCGTGGCAGTGGGCTCGGCAGGCGCCGGGTTGGCCAGCATGTCGGGGCGAAGCGCGCGGGTCTCGACGAACAGGTCGATCCGGTCGAACAGCGGGCCCGAGATCCGGCTCTGGTAGTCGGCGGCGCAGTTGGGCGCGCGGCCGCAGGCGAGCGCCGGCTCGTCGAGGTGGCCGCAGCGGCACGGGTTCATCGCTGCGATGAGCTGGATGCGCGCCGGATAGGTGACATGGTGGTTGGCGCGGGCGACCACCGCGCGGCCGGTTTCCAGCGGCTGGCGCAGCGCCTCCAGCGCGGCGCGGTTGAACTCGGGCAGCTCGTCGAGGAACAGCACGCCGTGGTGGGCGAGGCTGATCTCGCCCGGCTTCGCCTTCAGGCCGCCGCCGACCAGCGCCGGCATCGAGGCGGAATGGTGCGGGTCGCGGAACGGGCGGCTGCGCAGGATGGCGCCGCCGGACAGCAGCCCGGCGACGGAATGCACCATGCTCGCCTCCAGCGCCTCCTGCGCGGTGAGCGGCGGCAGCAGGCCGGGCAGCCGCGCGGCGAGCATCGACTTGCCGGCGCCGGGCGGCCCGACCATCAGCAGGTTGTGCCCGCCCGCGGCCGCGATCTCCAGCGCGCGCTTGGCGGTTTCCTGGCCCTTGACGTCGGCGAGGTCCGGCACCTCCGGCGGCGGTGCCGCCACCGGCTCGCGCGGCGGCGGGATTGGGCGGGCGCCCTTGAAGTGGTTGACCAGCGCCAGCAGGCTGGGCGCCGCGACCACGTCGATGTCGGCGACCCAGGCGGCCTCCGCGCCGCAGGCCTCGGGGCAGATCAGGCCCAGATCCTCCGCGCTCGCCCCCATCGCCGCCGGCAGCACGCCGGCGACCGGCAGGATGGCGCCGTCCAGTGCAAGCTCGCCGAGCGCGGCATAGCCGGCGAGCGCGTCCGACGGCACCGCCTCCATCGCCGCCAGGATGGCGAGGGCGATCGGCAGGTCGAAGTGGCTGCCCTCCTTGGCCATGTCGGCCGGGGCAAGGTTGACGGTGATGCGGCGGGCCGGCAGCGCGAGCCCCAGCGCATTCAGCGCCGCCCGCACCCGTTCCCGGCTCTCGGCGACCGCCTTGTCCGGCAGCCCGACCACGTTGAAGGCGGGCACGCCGGAGGAGAACTGCACCTGGACGTCGACGGGCAGCACGTCGATGCCCTGGAAGGCGACCGTGGCGCAGCGGGCGACCATGTGGAGGAGGGCTCCGGACGGACAGGCAATGCGGGCAGCATACAGGGGGCGCGACGCCGCGCCACCCGTTTCGTCATCGAGCGGCGCCGAACGCTGCGGCCTGCGCGAACCGTGCCTCCCGCGGCAACCGGCGATGCGCTATCAAGAAGACCTCGACAACCCGGAGGCGGCGATGGACCTGATTACGGCGCAGGGCGCGGTGACCGCGCTGAGGAACAAGACGACCCTCGACGCTGCGTACCACTCCTACGACGCGGGGCACGACGACAAGCACCGCAAGGCGGGCGTCGCGTACGGCTACAACTTCGCCGGCGCTATCGGAGACGAGACGGCCGGCTATTACCAGGCCGTCAGCCTGGTGCCGGATCCGTCGGGAACGATCACCCGGGAGATTTCGGCCTGGGGCAAGACCACCGTCGCCACCTACTCCCAGGCGCTGGCCGACATGACCAGGGACCAGGAGAAGCAGCTGCTGCTGGCGGCATTCTCCAGCGCCGGCGGCTTCTACGCCCATCCCAACCCGAGCCGCTTCTGCTACGGAACCTACATTCCCGCCGGGTTCAGGGGCTTCGTGTTCCAGGGCGGGGGCAAGGTCTATCCGAAGATCGCAACCGAGACCCGGGCGATGCTGATCGTCGTCAGCACCGGCAGGGGAAACGTGCAGATCGTGACCCACTTCCCTGAGTTCGAGGACAGAATCCGGCGGATGGCGCCGCTCGTCTGAGGCGCCGGCTTTCTGCGTCCGCCCGCCGGCGTTGCGGCCGGCCGCGCCCGCCCCCCGGAAACGGGGAGCGCTGGCCGCGACTGCGGCCGTGGTGTAAACCGGCTGGGCGACCCCCGCCGACCGGGAGCAAGGGGAGGCTTCACCGACGTGGCCGAGGCGCACGCCAGGGGCAGGCCCGCGAACAGGGCCGTAGCGGCCGTCTTCCTCCTGCTCGGCCTGGTGCTGGTGCTCGTGCTCCTGCTCGCGTCGGCCGTGATCTGGCAGGGCCATCGCGATGCCCGCGCGGCGCTGGAGGCGCGCACCGTCAGCTCCGCCTATGTCGCCTCCACCCACGCCCGCTGGCTGATCGAGGCCAACCTGCAGGCGCTGCGGCGCGTGGCCGACAGCACCGCCCGCTCGGCGCGGCCGCTGGGCGAATCCGCCGGCGAGATCGCATCGGCAGTCTCCGCCCTGCCCGGATCGGTGATGATGTGGGTGTTCGACGCCCAGGGTCGCCCCGTGTTCGGCACCGATCCGCAGATGAAGCCGGCGGACCCGGCGGGGCAGGACTACTTCCAGGCGCTCCAGGCCGGCGAATCCTGGGTGGTCGGCCCCCTGCGCGACGAGCCGGGCCTCGAGCGCAAGGTGTTTCCCATCGGCTACCGGATCGCCCGCGACGGCGTGTTCCTCGGCGCCGCAGTGACGATGGTGCCGGCCGACCTGATGGTGCAGTTCTGGCGGTCGCTCAATCTCGGCCCGGGGTCCAGCGTCGGCCTGCTGCGGGAGGACGGCTGGCTGGTCGTCCGCTCCCCGATTCCGGACTCGCCGCTCAACCTCTCCGACTACGTGCTGTTCACCGACTACCTGAAGGAAAGCCCCGAGGGCCTCTACGTGTCGTCGCAGTCGCCCGCCGACGGGCTCGCCCGGGTCGTCGCCTACCGACGGGTGACCGGGCTGCCGCTGGTCGTGGCGGTGGGCGCACCGGTGATCGACTTCTGGACCAGCTTCCGCGAGCGGATCGTGGATGTGCTGGTGGTTGGCGGCCCCGTCGCCCTCGGCCTGGTGCTGGTCTCGCTGTGGGTGGTGCGGCTGCTGCGCAAGGAGGAGCGGGCACACCAGAAGCTGGCCGTCGCCAACGAGCGCAACCAGATGCTGCTGCGCGAGATTCACCACCGGGTGAAGAACAACCTGCAGGCGGTGTCCGCGCTGGTCCGGCTGCAGCCCGGCCCGCGGGAAGCGAAGGACGAGCTGATGCGACGCATCCAGGCGATGAGCATGGTGCACGAGCACATCTACAGCTCGGACCAGTTCGACCGCATCGACCTCGAGGACTATGTGCGCACCCTGGTCTCCGTCCTGCGCCAGTCCCACACCGCGCGGGTGGCGGTCGAGGCGCGGCTGGACCCGATCGTGGTCGCGGTGGAGCAGGCGAACCCGCTGGGCCTGATCCTGAACGAGGTCATATCCAATGCGATGAAGCACGGCTTTCCGGAAGACCGCGGTGGCCGCATCGTCGTCACCCTGCGCACCGAGGGCGGGGAGGGCGTGCTCGAGGTCCGCGACAACGGGGTCGGCTTCGATCCGCAGGCGAGCCGCCACGGCATGGGGCTGCGGCTGGTGCAGGGCCTGGCCCAGCAGCTCGGCGCCACCTACACCTTCGCGAACGACGGAGGCACGGTCTTTACGCTCCGCTTCCCCGTCACCGCGCCGCTGGCGGACGACACGCCCGCGCCCGAGGCCGCCCCGGACACGGCGCCCGCGCCGGCGTGAGCCCCGCGTCAGTGCACCATCGCCGCTGCCCGCAGCGTCGCGCGCTCGAGGGCGCTCGGCTTCGGCCAGGTCGCGGGCGGGTGGGCGAGCACGCCGGGGAACTGCACCGCGATGGCGTTCTTCACCCCGCTCACCGAACGGCCGCCACGCGACAGCAGGGCGCGGAACAGCTCCGTCCGCTGCCAGCCGCGGTAGCCGCGCTTGTCGAGCTCCGGCCCGAAGCGGCGGAGGAACAGCGCCGCCAGCGCGGCGACGATGGCGGTGCCGTAGGAGGTGCCGTCGCCCCAGTCGTAGCCGTAGCGCACCCGGCCGTCATCCGGGGGCCGGGTGTCCGGGCGCCACACCTCGGCGCCCGGCGCCCAGATGTCCGGCTGGACCGCGCCCTCGTAGGTGAAATAGGGGCGGTACTGCGGACGGATGCCGCCGACCGCGATCGTCTGCGGGTACTTGCCGGGATACGCCACCCGGTGCAGCACCTGGCCGGCAGCGGCGACCACGATGGCGCCCGCCTCGCAGGCCTCCTCGACCGCCTCGCCCATCGGCTTCCAGCCGAACACGCTGCCCAGGCTGATCGACAGCACCTGGCAGCGGTTGACGTGGACCGCATGGCGGATTGCCTTCGCCACATGGCCCGCTTCCGGCTCGTCGAAGGTATTGCCGGGGGCGTTCATCACGCTGCGATTGGTCACCCGGTAGGGGATCAGCAGCACGCCGGGCGCGGCGCCGAGATAGCCCGCGTCAGGGTCGATGCCGGCGAGCACACCCCCGGTGCGGGTGCAGTGGCCGCGCACCCCCAGCGTCTCCGGATAGTTCATCGGGTCGCGCGGGTCGCGGCCCGGCTCCAGGTAGTTGACCCCGAGATCGGGCCTGACGATGCCGCGGGTCACCGGGTGCAGGGTGTAGCCGTGGTCGATGTGCCCGACGCGGATGTCCGCCCAGTCGAAGCCCGGCCGGTCGCGCTTCGCGTGCTTCAGGTCAATCAGCGGCCCGCCGAACACGATCTGCCAGGCGCGCGGTGCGCCGAGCGTGGTGAGGAACCAGTCCCGGGAAACGGCAGCCATGGCGGACCTCCCCCTCTGTCAGGGACGCCGCCAAGTCTGGCAGGATCCGCGGCCGGCGACTGTGAGCTTCGCCACGCCGCGGCGGCAGGATCAGAGCCGCGCCTCGATCGCGTCCCAGATCTGCGCTTCCAGCGAGACGCCGTTGAAGCGGTCGATCTCCTGCAACCCCGTCGGGCTGGTGACGTTGATCTCGGTCATGTAGTCGCCGATCACGTCGATGCCGACGAAGATGAGGCCGCGCTCGCGCAGCGTCGGGCCTATGGCGGCGCAGATCTCGCGCTCGCGCGGCGTCAGTGTCGTCTTCACCGGCTTCGCCCCGGCGTGGAGGTTGGCCCGGGCCTCGCCAGCCTGGGGCACGCGCAGCACCGCGCCCGCCGGCTCGCCGTCGATCAGGATGATGCGCTTGTCGCCCTGGCGCACCTCCGGCAGGTAGCGCTGCACGATCAGCGGCTCCCGGTACATCTGGGTGAACAGCTCGAGCAGCGCGTTCAGGTTCTCGTCCTCGGGACCGATGTGGAACACGCCTGCGCCACCGTTGCCGAACAGCGGCTTGACGATGATGTCGCCGTGCTCGGCGCGGAACGCCGCCACCCGGGCGCGGTCCGCGGTGATCAGCGTCGGCGGCATCAGCTCGGGGAAGTGGGTGACGAACAGCTTTTCCGGCGCATTGCGCACATGGGCCGGGTCATTCACCACCAGCGTCTTCGGGTGGACGTGCTCCAGCAGATGGGTGGCGGTGATGTACGCCATGTCGAACGGCGGGTCCTGGCGCATCAGCACCACGTCCAAGCTGGCGAGGTCGATGGTCTCAGCCGGTCCCAGCGTGAAGTGGTCGCCCTGGACGCGCCGCACGGTCAGCGGGCGGGCGACGGCGGTGACCCGGCCGGATTCCAGGCTCAGCTGCTGCGGCAGGTAGTGCCACAGCCGGTAGCCGCGCGCCTGCGCCTCGAGCGCCAGCACGAAGGTGGAATCGGCGTTGATGTCGATCCGGTCGATCGGGTCCATCTGGATCGCCACGGCGAGGCTAGCGCGCATGAGAGGTCGTCTTCCCGTGATTGCGGCGGGGTCGGCAGGACAGGCGATCAAGTGGCGGAGTTGCGGCCCGCCGTCAATTCGTTCGGAACGCGCAGGGCCACTGGCCGGCAGAAGGCAGCCGGCGTGAGACGCCGCTGTCAGTTGAGGCGCGTGCGCAGCTTCTGGATCAGCGCCGCGGTGACATGGCGGCGCGACGGGCGGTCGTCGCAGGTGAGGCTTTCCTCCAGCGTCATCACCGCCGCGCGCAGGTTGCCCATCTCGGCATGGATCATGCCCATGTCGCGCCAGGCGCCGGCGTCGTGCGGGCTGAACCAGGTGACGGCCTCGGCCGACAGCAGCGCGTCGGCGAACTGGCCCAGGCGGACCAGCCGGGTACGGATGTTGTTCTGCAGCCGGGTGAGGATGGCGCGGTTGCTGGCGCTGGCGTAGTGCTCGGGTTCGAGTTCCGCCGCCGGGCCCTGCATCTGCTTGACCAGCGCCCTGAGGTCCGGGGTCTCGCGCAGCGCCCCGTCCTCGAACGGGTCCAGCACCATGCGCCCGCCGATGCCGTCGAGCGCGATGAGGAAGTGGCCGGGGAAGGCGAGGCCGTGGGCGCCCCAGCCCAGCGACCGGGCGACGTGCAGATAGAGGATGCAGAGCGTGATCGGCAGGCCCTTCCGCCGGTCCAGCACCCGGATCAGGCTCGCGTTCTGCAGGTCATCGTAGTTCGCCCGGTCGCCAGTGAAGCCGTACTCGCCGGCGATCACGCCGCGCAGCGCCTCCACCCGCCCGACCAGCGACGTCGCCCCGTCCTCCTCCGCCCGCGCCGCCACCCGCTCCGCAATCGCGGCCATCAGCTTGCGGAAGGGCTCCAGCGGCGTGTGCGGCTGGCGCAGCAGGGCGAGCTGCAGCGCGGTTTCCGCCAGGTCGATGTCCTCGTCCGGCCGCGTCCCCAGCGCCCGGAGGTAATCCCTCACCGCCGGATCGACTCGATCGTCCAAGGTCTCGTGCATCGGTGAGCACTCCTGCCGTCGCGACCCGGCCTCTGCCGGTCAGGAGGGTGCGGCCACCTCGACGACCGGCACCACCCGGACATGGCTGACCACGCCACGCACATAGGCCACGTTGCGGGCATGGGCAATTGCGCGATCCAGCTCCCACTGGCTGCGCGCCGTACCCATCAGGTAAACCACCGCATTGTGTGTCACGATCCCATAATTAACCGCTTTGATCTCGCTGTCGAACACCAAAGCTGAGGTCACGCGCTGGCTGATCAGCGTGTCCTGGGCGTCGTCGTAGAGGGCCGAGCGGGGTCCGACCTCCAGCTCGTTGAACACCTCGAACACGCCGGACACACCCCCCGCGCGGCGGCCCGCCTCCTGCCGGTGCGCCTCCGTCGGCACGTTGCCGACCAGCAGCACCCGGCCGTCGCGCACCAGCGTCGTCACCGGCCAGAACAGCTCGCCGCCGTCGTCGAGGAGCGCCGCGTTGACCTCGACCTGGAGCGCGGAGTCGGCGACGGTGCCGTCGATGCCGCGCTCCTCGAACGCGGCCAGCCCCACGCGCGCCCCTGCGCCCAGCACCAGCGCCGGCGGCGTGCAGCCGGCGGCGGTCAGCAGCAGGGCGAGGCCGGCGAGGAGGCGCTGCATCGGGTCAGAAACCAGGACGCCAGGCGTCGGCGACGTGGCGCGGCCGCCGGCCGGGGACCAGCAGCACCAGGTCGAAGCGCAGGTCCAGCCGCGCATAGGTCGGGTCCAGCGCCCGCACCGCCTCTGCCGCCGCGGACAGCCGGCGCTGCTGGCGGATGCCGAGGGATTCGGCGGCGGTGCGCAGGTCCGCCCGCTGCTTCACCTCGACGATGGCGAGCACCCGGCCCCGCCGGGCGACCAGATCGACCTGTCCGACCGGCGTGCGCAGGTCGCGGGCCACGATTCGATAGCCCTTGAGCCGCAGCCACAGCGCGGCCAGCCATTCGGCGTCCATGCCCCGCTGCTGCGCGGCCCGCCGCCGGGCGCGCGCCGCTTCGCGCCTACCGCGCCCGGCCGTCATCGCCGCCCGTCCCCGGCAAGGGCCAGCGCCCGGGCATAGACCTTCCGCCGCGGGGCGGCCAGCGCCGCGGCCACCGCGTCGGCCGCGTCGCGCACGCTCATCGACTCCAGCGCCGGGCGCAGGGCGGCGTCGATGGCGTCGTCATCGGCCGCCTCGGCCTCGCCCGCCGGCCCGATGACCAGCACCACCTCGCCGCGCGGCGCCCCGGTCTCGCGGTAGTGCTCCGCCAGCGCCGGCAGGCTGTCGCGCCGCACCTCCTCGTGCAGCTTGGTGAGCTCGCGGCAGACGGCGGCCGGCCGCGGCCCCAGGCCCTGGGCCAGCGCCGCCAGCGTCTCCGGCAGCCGGCGCGCGGATTCGAACAGCACCAGGCTGCCCGGCGCGGCGGCGAGCCCGGCGACGGCGGCGTCGCGCGCCCCGGACTTCGCCGGCAGGAAACCGGCGAAGGTGAAACGGTCGGTCGGCAGGCCCGCGACGCAGAGCGCCGCCAGCACCGACGAGGCGCCGGGCACCGCGGTCACGGAAACGCCGGCCTCGCGGGCCTCGGCCACCAGCCGGTAGCCGGGGTCGGAGATCAGCGGCGTGCCGGCATCGGAAACCAGCGCGATGCGGGCGCCGGCCTTCAGCCGGGCGACGAGCCCGGGCCGCACCTTCGCCGCATTGTGCTCGTGGTACGGGGTGGTTGGCGTCGCGATGCCGTGGCGCTGCAGCAGCACGCCCGTGACCCGGGTGTCCTCGCAGGCGATGAGGTCGCTGCCGGCGAGGACATCGAGGGCGCGGAGCGTGATGTCGCGCAGGTTGCCGATCGGCGTCGCCACCAGGTAGAGACCTGCCGCGAGCGGCGGCGCCGGCTCGTCCGCAGTCACCGTCGCGGGCGCCGAACGTTTACTTCCGGTCATGGCGCCGATAGGCTTCCGTGGTCCGGCCGGACCGGACGATCCAGGGCGACTCGCGGGTCATGGCGGCGAGCTTACCATGATCCGGTGGCGCCGGGCGGCGTCGCCCACCCGGGTCTGGCGAAGGCCGGGGCTGGCACAGGCAGGCAGGGGCGTCGCAGGCGCCCGAGAGGAGGGTTGGGATGACGGCGATGGCGTTCGGCAGGCCCGCAGGCCGCATGGCGAGATGGACGGCGCGGCTGGCCATGGTGGGCATGGGCCTTGTCATGCTGGCGGGCTGCCAGGCCTCACGCCAGCAGCAGCAGGGGCAGAGCTTCTCCACCGCCCAGCCCGGTCCCTCCACCTTCACGCCGGCGCCCCAGTTCGCGAGCAACGCCTTCGGCGACGGGATCACCACCGTCGCCATCCTGGTGCCGCTCACCGGCCCCGATGCGGCGGTGGGGCAGCAGCTGCTCAACGCAGCCCAGCTCGCCGCGGTGGAGCGGGGCGGGCAGAATTTCGTGCTCCTGTCCAAGGACACCCAGGGCACCCCGGCCGGCGCCGCGGCGGCCGCACAGCAGGCGGTGGCGGAGCGGGCCGACATCATCGTCGGGCCGCTGCGTTCGCAGGAGGTGGCCGCGGTCGGCCCGATCGCGGCCCAGGCCGGGATCGCGGTCGTCGGCTTCACCAACGACGCGTCGGTGGCGGCGCCGGGCGTCTTCGTGATGGGCCAGACGCCCCAGGACGAAGTGGACCGCATCCTTTCCTACGCCGCGCGCAACGGCGCGCGGGTGGTGGCGGCGCTGGTGCCGCAGACGGCCTACGGCACCGTCGCGGTCAACGCGCTGCAGCAGCTTGCGCCGCGCCACGGCATCTCGGTGGGCGCGATCCAGAGCTACAATCCGACCGACGCCGACCACAGCGCGGCGGTCCGGCCGCTGCAGTCGGGCGGCTTCGACAGCCTGTTCGTGCCCGACGGCGGTGCCAGCCTCACCCGGATCATGCCCTTCGTCGCCTACTACAACGTCGCCCGCGGCCGCCAGCTCTTGGGCGTGGCGCAATGGGACGACCCCCGCACGCTCAGCGAGCCGTCCACCAACGGCGGGCTGTTCGCCAACGTCGATCCGCGGATGCGGGACGCCTTCGTCGCGAAGTACCAGAGCGCCTACGGATCGGCGCCGGCGCAGGTGGCGGGGCTCGCCTACAATGCCGTGGCGATGGCGGCGGAGCTCGGCCGGCAGAACAATTTTTCGGCGGCGGCGATCGCCAACCCGAACGGCTTCAGCGGCGTCTACGGCGCCTACCGCTTCGGCCCCGATTACGTCGCCGACCACGCGCTGGCGGTGCTGCAGGTGCAGTCGGGCGGCTTCGCCGTGGTCGATCCGGCGCCGACCAGCTTCGTCGGCTACTGACGCTCAGCCCAACAGCCAGCCCAGCACGGCGTTGAGCCGCTTCCGCCCCTGCGCCGTTGCGCGCAGGGCGCGGCCGTCGTCGGCAAGGTCGCCGGCGTCGATCAGGGCCTGCCGACGGGCGGGATCGATCACGGCGTCGATCTCCCGGCCGGTGACGGCGCCGAAGCGGGCGCGGTCTATGCCCTCGCGCAGCCGCAGGCCCATCATCACCGCCTCCTCCGCGCCGACCGCGGGATCGATCGGCGTCCGCACCCGGGTGCCGTGTCCGTGCGCCGCAACCGACGACGCCCACGCCTCCGGCGCGCGGATCGCTTCGGTGGCGATGCGCCCG
The DNA here is from genome assembly GCA_937988735.1 of uncultured Alphaproteobacteria bacterium. GTDB lineage: Bacteria > Pseudomonadota > Alphaproteobacteria > CALKHQ01 > CALKHQ01 > CALKHQ01. Next base: position 5,207 of record CALKHQ010000241.1, on the reverse strand, counting down.
CCGTCCTCCGCCGGCAGGCGGCCATGGGCGCCGGGGCCGACCCCGACATAGGGGTCATAGCGCCAGTAGGCGAGGTTGTGGCGGCAGGCCCGGCCGGAGCGGGCGTGGTTCGAGATCTCGTAGGCGGGAAGGCCGGCCGCCTCCGTCAGCTCCTGGGTCAGGTCGTAGAGCGCCTCGGCGGTGGCCTCATCCGGCATGGCGAGCCGGCCCCGGGCGAACGCGCGGGCGAAGGGCGTGCCGTCCTCTATGGTGAGCTGGTACAGCGAGATGTGGTCGCCCGCCATCGCCAGCGCCTCCCGCAGCTCCGCCGCCCATGACGCCGGCGTCTGGCCCGGCCGGGCATAGATCAGGTCGAAGCTGAAGCGGTCGAACAGGCGCCGGGCCAGCGCCACGGCTGCCCGCGCCTCGCCGGCATCGTGGCGCCGGCCGAGAAGGCGCAGCGCGGCGTCGTCCAGCGACTGCACCCCGATCGAGACGCGGTTGACCCCGGCGGTGCGGTACCCGGCGAAGCGCGCCGCCTCCACCGTTCCGGGGTTCGCCTCCAGCGTGATCTCCACGTCGGGTGCGAGCGGCCACCGCTGCGCCACCCGGTCGATGACCGCTTCCACCGCCGCCGGCGGCATCAGCGAAGGCGTGCCGCCGCCAAAGAACAGGCTGGTGACCGTGCGGCCGGCGGTCTCGGCGGCGAAGTGGTCCAGCTCTGCCAGCAGCGCGGCGACGAAGCGGTCGGTGTCGATACGCTCGCGGACGTGGCTGTTGAAGTCGCAGTAGGGGCATTTGGCAACACAGAACGGCCAGTGCACGTAGACCGCGAAGGCGCTGGCGGGCGCGACCGCGGAATCGGAAGTGGCGAGCGTCATGCGCAGATCGTCTCCGTGCGGCCCGGTGCGGGCCCGCAGGCGATATGGTGCCGGCGCTGCGGCCTGTCGCCCGGTTCAGCCGGTCAGGCGCGCAACCAGCGCCCGCAGCGCCTGGCCGCGATGGCTGTAGCCCTGCTTGGCGGCGAAGGGCATCTCGGCGAAGGTCCGGGTTTCGCCATGCGGCACGAACATGGGGTCGTAGCCGAAGCCGCCGTCGCCGCGCGGCGGCCACACCAGCGTGCCGTCCACCCGGCCCTCGAACACCTCCTCGCTGCCGTCGGGCAGCGCGAGCACGATGACCGAGACGAAGTGCGCGTTCCTGTCCCCGCCGGCGGCCTCGACCTCCTCGTGCAGCCGGCGCATCGCGGCGGCGAAGTCCCGGTTCGGGCCGGCCCAGCGCGCCGAGCGGATGCCGGGCCTGCCGCCGATCGACGGCACCACCAGGCCGGAATCGTCGCCGACGGCCGCGAGCCCGGTCGCGTCGCGCGCCGCCTCCGCCTTCAGCCGCGCGTTGGCGAGGAAGCTGTCGCCGGTCTCCTCCGGTTCGGGCAGGTCATGGTCCCCGGCTGCGGTGACCGGCACCCCCAGCGGCCCCAGCAGGTCGCGCATTTCGGCGAGCTTGCCGGGATTGTGGCTGGCCATGACCAGACCGGCGCGCAGGTCCTGCAGGATGCGGCCCATCGCTTGGTCAGGCGCCGATCACGAGGCCGCCGAGTGCTGCCCGCTGCAGCACGACCAGCTTCGCGATCGCGCCTTCGGCCATCGACAGCATGGTCGAAAGCACGGAGCGGGGGAAGGGCGTGGTCTCGGCGGTGCCCTGCACCTCGACGATCAGCCCGCTGCCGGTGAAGACGAAGTTGGCGTCGGCCTCGGCCGTCGAATCCTCGATGTAGTCCAGGTCGAGCACGACCTGCCCGTTGATCAGGCCGCAGGACACGGCCGCGACATGGTCCCGGAGCGGGATCCGGTCCAGCACCCTCGCGTCCACCAGCTTCTGGAAGGCAAGCGCCAGCGCCACGAAGCCGCCGGTGATCGCGGCGGTGCGGGTGCCGCCGTCGGCCTGGATGACGTCGCAGTCGATCTTGATCTGCCGCTCGCCCATCCGGTCCAGCTCGGTCACCGCGCGCAGGCTGCGCCCGATCAGGCGCTGGATCTCCTGGGTGCGGCCGGACTGCTTGCCGCGGGCGGCCTCGCGCTCCGTCCGGGTGTTGGTCGAGCGCGGCAGCATGCCGTATTCGGCGGTGACCCAGCCCTGGCCCGTGTTGCGAAGGAACGGCGGCACCCGCTCCTCGGTCGAGGCGGTGCACAGCACGTGCGTGTCGCCGAAGCGGGCCATGCACGAGCCCTCGGCGTGCTTCGAGACGTTGGGTTCCAGCACGATCCGCCGCAGGGCGCCGGCGTCCCGGCCGGAAGGGCGCTGGACGGTCATGGGGCGTGCTGCTCCGGCATCTGTGGCTCCGGCTGAATGGCTCGTACCCGCGGCGGCGCGGAAGGTGCCGCACGCTATACCGGCTGCGCCGGCGCGTCCAGCCGCCCGGGCCGCCCGGGTGCCGGCGTTGACGCACCCGTCGCCCTTGCCTACATCTGAGCCATATCTGCCACCATGCCGGGAGTATCCGGACCGGACGACGGGAGAGTCGTGGACAAGCTGATCGAGCCTTCGCAGGGACTGGTCGAACGCACGCGCGGACGCCCCCGGCGCGACAGCATCGACAGTCGTGCGCGCGAGATCCTGCGCCATATCGTCGACGCCTATGTCGATACCGGTGCGCCCATCGGCTCGCGCACGATCTCGCGCGTCATGGGGATGTCGCTGTCCCCGGCGACGATCCGCAACGTGATGGCGGATCTGGAGGAAGCCGGCCTGCTCTACGCGCCCCACACCTCCGCCGGCCGGCTCCCCACGGAGAAGGGGCTCCGCTTCTTCGTGGACGGCATCCTGCAGGTCGGCCAGCTCAGCGAGGCCGAGCGGGCGACGATCGAGGCGGCCTTCGCCGGCGAGAACCGGTCGCTGCAGAACGCGCTGGAAGGGGCGACGGCGATGCTGTCGGGCCTCGCCGCCTGCGCCGGCCTGGTGGTCGCGCCCAAGCAGGAGAGTCCGCTCCGCCATCTGCAGTTCGTGGCGCTCGGCGGCGAGCGCGCCCTCGTCATCATCGTCCACGAGAACGGGCAGGTGGAAAACCGGATCATCGACCTGCCGCAGGGCCTGCCGATGTCGAGCCTGATCGAGGCGGGCAACTACCTCAACGCCCGGCTCGCCGGCCGGACCCTCAGCGAGGCCCTGAGCGACATCGAGCAGGAGCTGGCGACGGACCGGGCGGAGCTCGACGCGCTGAGCCGCAAGGTGGTGGAGGCCGGGCTGGCCTGCTGGACGGACGACGGTTCCGACGACGGGCTCCTCATTGTGCGCGGCCAGGCAAACCTGCTGGAGGACGTGACTGCGATCGAGGACCTCCGCCGCATCCAGCGGCTGTTCGAGGCGCTCGAGCGCAAGCGCACCATGCTCGAGGTGCTGCGCAAGACCGGCAACGCAGAAGGCGTGCGCATCTTCATCGGGGCGGAGAACGAGCTGTTCGACCACGCCGGCTGCTCGCTGATCATCGCGCCGTTCCGCAACAGCCGCGCCGAAGTGGTGGGCGCGATCGGCGTGATCGGCCCGACCCGCATCAACTACGCCCGGATCATTCCGGTCGTGGACTACACGGCACAGGTCATCGGCCGACTGGTGCCCGGCGGCAGCCGGATCGAGGTCGAGCGCTGATCCTGCCCGGGGCCGCCGGCCCGCCCCACCAGACGCCCAGAGAGAACAGGACAGGGATATGACGTCTCAGGACAGGCCCGACCACGACCCGGATCCGAAGCAGGAGCAGGGCGGAGTTCCCCCGGCCGACGACACAGCCCCGGCAGTGGAGCCGGGCGAGGCTGCGGCGGCCTACGCGCGCGCCCAGGAGGCGGCCGGAGCGCCGGAGGCAGGCGATGGTGCCGCGCCCGATGCGGCCGAGGAGGACCCGACGGTCGCCGCGCTCAAGGCCGAGATCGAGGAGCTGCGCGGGCAGACGCTGCGCACGCTCGCGGACATGGAGAACCTGCGCCGGCGCACCGCGCGGGAAAAGGAGGACGCCGCGAAATACGGCGTCTCCCGCCTGGCCAAGGATCTGCTCAGCGTCGCCGACAACCTCCAGCGCGCGCTGAAGGCGATCCCGGCCGACGCGACCGAGGGCAACGACCTGATGCGGACGCTGGCCGAGGGCGTTGCTGCCGTCGAGCGCGAGCTTGCGACGGTGCTGGAGCGGCACGGCGTGCGCGCGGTCGATGCACTCGGCAAGCCGTTCGACAGCAACCTGCACGAGGCGGTGATGGAGCAGCCCACGGCGGACGTGCCGCCGGGCCACGTCGCCCAGGTGTTCCAGACCGGCTACATGATCCACGACCGCCTGCTGCGGCCGGCGATGGTCGCGGTGGCCAAGGCCGTGGACGGGCAGGCGGCCGGCGCCGCGCAGGGCTGACGGCGCGCGCGGGCCCGGATCCGGCATCGGCCGATTCGGAGCCCGCGGTTGCGGCCCTGTCCAGGCGTCCCTATATACCAGCCAACGTCGGGACGGCGCGCAGGAACGGGGTGCGCGCTTCAGGAGAGTCCCGGATCACTTCGTCCACCAGCGCGCGGGTCTGGCGCGCGGCAACCAGAAGGGGGCCCCGAACGGCGCCGCGGAGCGGGTCGTAGCCGGGCCTGCCGCAAAGGGGTGTGAGTATGAGCAAAGTCATCGGTATCGACCTCGGCACGACCAACAGCTGCGTCGCCGTCATGGACGGCAAGGACGCCAGGGTGATCGAGAATTCGGAAGGCGCGCGTACCACGCCGTCGATGGTGGCCTTCACCGACTCCGGCGAGCGCCTCGTCGGTCAGCCCGCGAAGCGCCAGGCGGTCACCAACCCGAAGAACACGCTCTATGCGATCAAGCGCCTGATCGGCCGTCGCTACAACGACCCGATGGTCGAGAAGGACAAGGGCCTCGTCCCCTACGAGATCATCAAGGCCGACAACGGCGACGCCTGGGTCAACGCCGGCGGCAAGCCCTACAGCCCCAGCCAGATCAGCGCCTTCATCCTGCAGAAGATGAAGGAGACCGCCGAGAACTACCTCGGCGAGCCGGTGACCAAGGCGGTCATCACCGTTCCGGCCTACTTCAACGACAGCCAGCGCCAGGCGACGAAGGACGCAGGCAGGATCGCCGGCCTCGAGGTGCTGCGCATCATCAACGAGCCGACGGCCGCCGCGCTCGCCTACGGCCTGGAAAAGAAGCAGAGCGGCACCATCGCGGTGTACGACCTGGGCGGCGGCACCTTTGA
>CALKHQ010000240.1 GCA_937988735.1 uncultured Alphaproteobacteria bacterium | reverse complement strand
TGACATAGGTCAAAAATTCATATTTCGTCCTCGTCTCCTTTCGCCATGACTGATTCATGGCAGTGAATACATGTGTTATATTATTACATGTTAACTATGCGTTTACCGCAATCCTTCATAAAACCGCCGGCCTTGGTCATGAGACATCCTTCAACTATCGGCGGAAGCAATGGCGACCAATTCGGACAATTTCGACCTGAGGAACTGGCGGCTGACGCTGCCGGTGGACAGCAGCGGCGGTATCGGGGGCACGGCAGTCGAAATCCCCAGCCTGATCGGCTACGAGAATTCCAGGTATTTCTACGACGCGCCGGACGGCGCGATGGTGTTCGTGGCGCATGTCGAGGGCGCGACGACCAGCGGCTCCAAGTACGCGCGCTCCGAGCTGCGCGAGATGAAGGGCAGCGAGCGCGCCGCCTGGAAGCTGAGCGAGGGCGGGACGATGACCGCCACGCTCGAGGTAGACAAGGTGCAGACCAAGTCCGACGGCAGCCAGGGCAAGATCGTCATCGGCCAGATTCACGGCAAGAACGATGAGCTGGTCCGGTTGTATTACGAGAAGGGAACTGTCTACTTCGTCAATGACCAGGCAGGATCGGACAACAAGGAAACGAAGTTTCTGCTGAAGAATGCGAAGGGCCAGACACCGGACATCAGCCTGAACGAGAAGTTTTCCTACAAGATCGACGCGCGGGGCGACACGCTGACGGTCGAGGTCCACGCCGATGGCCAGGTCTACAGCTCGGTCACCAGGATCAACCCGGTGTGGCAGAGCGACACCTTCTACTTCAAGGCGGGCGTCTACCTGGGCGTCAACGAGACCCAGGGCACCGGCGTCGGCCAGACATCCTTCTACGGCCTCGATTTCGGCCACAAGGCGGGCACCGGGCTCGGCGGGCTGACGGTCGGCCCCGCGCCTGCGCCCGAACCGGCCCCCGACCCCGTTCCCGCGCCGAAGCCGGAGCCCGAGCCGGCATTCAACGTGATCACCGGCACCAAGAACACCGAAACGCTGAACGGAACGTCGGGCGCGGACCGCATCGATGCCGGCAGCGGCGACGACAAGGTCTGGGGCGGTGGCGGCGCCGACCTGATGACCGGCGGCACCGGCAACAACACCTACATCTACAAGGCGGTGAGCGAGGGCGGCGACACGGTCACCGATTTCAACTCGGGCGACAAGCTCGACCTCAGCGCGCTGTTCAAGTCCGTCGTCGGCTTCAAGGCCGCCGAGGCGCAGGCCAAAGGATATGTCGTCATTGCGCAGAAGGGCAGCAGCGTCACCGTGTCGGCGGACCTGGACGGCGCCGCCGGAGCGGGTGCGCCGGTGCTGCTGGCGACCCTGGCCGGCGCGACCCTGGACGCATTCAACTCCAAGACGCTGATCCTGGCCGATGGCCCCGCGGCGCCTGCTTCCTCCGCACCGGCGCCGCAGCCCGAGCCGACACCGCAGCCAACGCCCGCGCCAGCGCCGGCACCCACCCCGTCGCCGTCCCTGATCGGTGACGATGCGGCCAACAGTATCCTCGGGACGTCATCCAGCGACACGATCCGGGGCAACGGCGGGAACGACGTCCTGCGCGGCGCCGGCGGCAATGATGCCGTCTACGGCGACGCCGGCAACGACACCGTCTACGGCGATGCCGGCGACGACTCGCTGCGCGGCGGTATCGGCGATGACATCCTCCATGCCGGCGACGGCAACGACATCGCCTCCAGCGACTCCGGCTACGACCGCGTCTACGGCGGCAACGGCGACGACCTGTTGCGGGGCGGCGACGACAACGACACGATGTGGGGCGATGCCGGCAACGACCGCATCTACGGCGATTACGACGACGACACGCTCCATGGCGGCGACGGCAGCGACAGCCTCTGGGGCGGCGTGGGCGACGATTTCCTCCATGGCAATGCCGGCAACGATACCCTCTGCGGCGACGGCGGCGATGACATCCTTGCCGGCGGTGCGGGTCTGGACACGCTGACCGGCGGTGCCGGCGCCGACGTTTTCGCCTTCACGAAGGACAGCGCGTTCACGGCGGTCGACATCATCACCGACTTCGCCAGGGGCCAGGATGCGCTCGACCTGTCGGGGCTGCTGGACCTCTACGATCCGGCGAAGCACGCGATCACCGACTTCGTCCGCATCACCAACAGCGGCGCCAGTTCCGTCCTCGCCGTGGACACGGATGGCGGCGGGAATTCCTTCGTCGCCATCGCGGAGCTGCGCAACGTGACCGGCCTGACCGACGAGGAGTCGCTGGTCGCTTCCGGCGGCATCATCATCTGACGCTGCTGCATCCCCGGCCCTGACGGGCAGGCAGGCCCGGAACGGTCCCGCGGCTGTTCCGGGCGTCCGCCGTAAGGCTGGCGGCTCGCGCCGCCATGATCCGGGAACCGGCCCCCACGGCCTGCGTTAGCTGGGCGAGGCAGGGGACGGCTGGGAGCACCGGACATGAACGTCGACGAGCCCCGGGATCCCCGGGAACGTGCGCGGCAGGAGCCCATGCCTGCGCAGCAGCAGGAGCCGCCGGGCTCGGAGGCCCGGATGGAGCCCCGTCCCGACTACGGCGAGGCAAGCTACAGGGGCTCGGGCAGGCTTCAGGGCCGGGCCGCGCTGATCACCGGCGGCGACAGCGGCATCGGCCGCGCGGTCGCCCTCGCCTTCGCCCGCGAGGGCGCCGACGTGCTGATTTCCTACCTCTCCGAGCACGAGGACGCGAAGGAGACGGCGCGGGTGGTCGAAGAAAGCGGCCGGGCATGCGTGCCGGTTGCCGGCGACATCGCGGACGAGGCCCACTGCCAGGCGCTCGTGCGCCGGACGCTCGAGGAGTTCGGCCGGCTCGACATCCTGGTCAACAACGCCGGCTACCAGCAGACGCATGAGCGGATCGAGGAGGTCCCGTCCGAGGAATGGGACCGGATCTTCCGCATCAACATCTACGCGATGTTCTACCTGTGCAAGGCGGCGCTGCCCGTGATGAGGCCGGGCGGCGCCATCATCAACACCAGCTCGATCCAGAGTGCGCAGCCGAAGCCGGTGCTGCTGCCCTATGCCACCACCAAGGGCGCGATCAAGACCTTCACCGAGGCGCTGGCCCAGGAAGCGATCGAGCGCGGCATCCGGGTCAACGCCGTGGCGCCAGGGCCCGTGTGGACACCGCTGATCCCGATCTCCTTCCCGCCGGACAAGGTGGCGGAATTCGGCCAGGACAACCCCATGGGCCGGCCGGCCCAGCCCGCGGAGCTCGCGCCGGTCTACGTCTTCCTCGCCTCCGACGACGCGAGCTACGTCGCCGGCATGACCTACGGGGTGACCGGCGGCAAGCTGCTGCTGTGACCCCGCCTCCGGCCGCTGCGTCGCGTACCTTCCGGTTTCCCCTCCCGCAGGACCTGCGGGCGATGGAGGCCGAACCGGTGGAGGTACTGCCTGCCGGCGAGGAATGGCTGTACGAGCCGAAGTACGACGGGTTCCGCTGTCCCGCCTTCCGCGCAGGCGCTGCGGTCGCCCGGCCTGCACACACGTCCCGGTGAGGCGGGGGACGCCGCGCTTGACGGGCCGGGCGCCGGGGCAGGACGATCTCCCCTGCCGAAGCTGCAGACGGAGGGTGCGATGGTGGGGGTGCCGAGCGCAGTCGCCGGGACGTGCCTGGGCCTTCTCGTTCCGCTCGCCGCCCATGGCCAGTCGGCCCTCCCCGAGGGGCCGGGGCGCCACATGGTCGCGGCGATGTGCACCGGCTGCCATCAGACCAGCCAGATCACCCGCAGCGCCGGGTACACGGTGGAGGACTGGCGCGCAATCACGGCCACGATGATCGACCTGTCGGCCAGCCCGGAGCTGCAGGCCGGGATTCTGGACTATCTCGCGACGCATTTTCCGCCGAACGACGTCCGCGCGCCGACCCTGGTGGAGGGCGAGCTCGAGATCGCGATCACGGAATGGGTGGCGCCGACGCCCGGCCAGCGCGCCCGCGACCCGGTTCAGGCCGGAGACGGTGCGATCTGGTGGGTCGGCCAGTGGGCGAGCCTGGTCGGCCGGCTGGATCCCGCGACGGGCACGATGCAGGAGTTTCCGCTGCCGCCGGACGCCCGGCCGCACAGCGTCAACGTCGGCCCGGACGGGCACATCTGGTACACGGGCAACGGCAATGGAACGATTGGGAGGCTGGACCCGGCGACGGGTGAGCTGGTCGCCGAATACCCGATGCCGGACCCCGGGGCGCGCGACCCGCACACCGCGGAATTCGACGCCGACGGCATCCTCTGGTTCACCCTGCAGCAGAGCAACATGGTCGGCCGCCTCGACCCGGCCACCGGGGACATCCGGCTGGCGACGATGCCGACGCCGGGCTCGCGTCCCTACGGTATCAAGGTCGATGCCGAGGGGACCCCGTGGGTCGCCTGCAACGGCAGCAACTGCCTCGCCCGCATCGACCCGGACACCATGGCGATCTCCGAGGTGGCGCTGCCCGACCCCAGGACCACAGTCCGCCGGCTCGACATCGCCCCGGACGGCACGATCTGGTACGTGAACTCGTCCCTGGGCCGCCTCGGGCGCTATGACCCTGCGACCGGCGAGGTCCGGGAGTGGCCGTCGCCCAGCGGGCCGCGCTCTCACCCTTACGCTATCGCGGTGGTGGACGGCATCGTCTGGTACAACGAGTCGGGCATGCGTCCCGACACGCTGGTCCGCTTCGACCCGGCGGCGGAAACCTTCCAGAGCTGGCCGATCCCGTCGGGCGACACCTACGCCGGCATCGTCCGACACATGCGGCCGACGGCGGACGGCAACCTGCTGATCCACCAGAGCAGCACCAACCGGATCATGCTGGTGACGCTGCCGCGGGCGATCAACTGACCGCGTCAGGTCGCCTCGACGCCGTAGTCGGCGCATGAGAAGCCGAGCTGGGCGAGGGCGTCCTCGAGGTAGGTCGACAGCAGCGGCATGCCGGTGAGGTAGTCCGGGAGGTGCCGGTCGGTGATCGCCCCGGCCTGGGCGCGGGCCTCGTACCAGTCGGTGTAGTCGCCGCGGCCGAGCCAGGCGAGCGCCACGAGGTCGAGCTGCTCGTCCTCGTTGAGATCACTGATCGCTGTTGCCAGCTCCTGGTAGGTGGCGTCGCCGGGATAGTCGGTGAGCACCCTCACCTCGCCCTCGTCGGCGTCGTTGGAGCCGGGGTCGTCCACCGTCGCTGCCACCTTCGCGTCGAATTCGCGCGACCGCATCGCGATCCGGCACACCGTTTCCGGCGATATGGTCAGCACCTCGCCCGGCCCGTTCCCTGTCATGTCGCTCACGATTCCGTCTCCGGCCTGTCCGCGGTGAGGATGTCGTAGATCGCGATCGCCCGGGCTTCCGCCACCGCGCCGGCGGGCTCGTGGCGCAGCCCGCTGCCGTCCGTCTCGACCGAAATCCAGGCCGCCGCCTGCTCCAGGTCCGCCACGGTGGCGCCCAGCGACAGGATCGCGGACATCTTCCACGGCGCGATGGTGCCGACCGTCCGCACGACGGCGTCGTAGTCCAGCTCCTGCGGGCGGCGGTCCCGTTCCGTCGTCATCGGGCTGTCCCCTGCTGCCCCGGCGCCCGCAGGCGCCACGGGCCCGTCAGCAAGTATAGGTCCGCCGGGGCGGCAGGCTACTGGCTGCGGGTGCCCGGTCAGTCCTCGTGCGTTGCGAGCCGCGTCAGCAGGCGGCCGCGCCCGCGCAGCCGCAGCAGGGGCGGCACAACGAGGGCGATCGCCGCCAGCGCCAGCAGCACGATCGCGGCCGGCGACGACACCAGGATCGTCGGATCGCCCTGGGCGATGCCCAGCGCGCGTCGCAGCTCCTGTTCCGCCAGCGGCCCCAGGATCAGGCCGACCACCACCGGCGCGATTGGGTAGTCGAACCGCCGGAGGCCGTAGCCGAGCAGGCCGAAGGCGAGCAGCAGGCCGAGCTCGAACACCGACGGGTTGGCGCCGATGGTGCCCAGCGTCGCAAACAGCAGGATGCCGGCGTAGAGCCAGGGCCGCGGGATGGTCAGCAGCTTCACCCACAGCCCGATCAGCGGCAGGTTGAGCACCAGCAGCATCAGGTTGGCAACCAGCAGGCTCGCGATCAGGCCCCAGACCAGCTCGGGGTTGCTGGCGAACAGCAGCGGCCCGGGCCGGAGGCCGTACTGCTGGAAGCCCGCCAGCATGATCGCCGCGGTGGCCGTGGTCGGCAGCCCGAGCGTGAGAAGCGGCACCAGCGTGCCGGCGGCGGAGGCGTTGTTCGCCGCCTCCGGCCCGGCCACGCCCTCGATCGCGCCGTGGCCGAACTCCTCCGGGCGCTTCGCCAGCAGCTTCTCGGTGGAATAGGACAGGAAACTCGCCACGTCGGCGCCGCCGGCCGGCATGGCTCCGATCGGGAAGCCGATGGCGGTGCCGCGCAGCCACGGCTTCCACGACCGCCGCCAGTCCTCCCGCGTCATCGCTACCGATCCCTTCACCGCCTCGACCCTGTCGGGCAGGCGCGACTGGCGGGACGCCACCGTCAGCGTCTCGCCGACCGCGAACAGCGCGACCGCGAGCGTCGTCACCTCGATGCCGTCGAGCAGCCACGGCACGCCGAAGCTGAGGCGCGCCTGTCCGGTCTGCAGGTCAATGCCGACCAGCCCTAGCGCCAGCCCGATCGCGAGCGAGGTGAGACCGCGGAGGGTGGAGCTGCCGAAGGCGGCGGAGACGGTGGTGAAGGCGAGCACCATCAGTGCGAAATAGTCGGCCGGGCCGAGGGACAGCGCGAAGCGCACCACCCAGGGCGCGACCAGCGCGAGGGCGAGCGTCGCCAGCAGCCCGGCGACGAAGGAGCCGATGGCGGCGGTAGCGAGCGCAGGCCCGCCGCGGCCTGCGCGCGCCATCTTGTTCCCCTCCACGGCGGTGATGATCGACGCGCTCTCGCCCGGCGTGTTCAGCAGGATCGAGGTGGTCGAGCCGCCGTACATGCCGCCGTAGTAGATGCCGGCGAACATGATCAGTGACCCGCCGGGGTCGAGCTTGTAGGTGACCGGCAGCAGCAGGGCGACGGTCAGCGCCGGGCCGATCCCCGGCAGCACGCCGACCGCGGTGCCGAGCGTCACCCCCACCAGCGCGTAGAGAAGGTTGACCGGCTCGAGCGCAACCAGCAGGCCCTGGGCGAGAAGCGCGAACGTCTCCATCAGAACAGCAGCCGCTCCAGCGGCCCGGCCGGCAGCGACAGCCGGAGCCCCATGGCGAACACCACCCAGGCCACGAAGGCGATTCCGGTGCCGATGAGGAACGACAGCCACAGCGGCCGCTGCCCGAAGCCGCGGGCGGCGGCGGCGAACATCAGGCCGGTCGCGATCGAAAAGCCGGCGGTGCCCAGCACCAGCATCTGCACCGCCAGCCCCCCGGCGATCCACAGGATCGGCGAAACCTCGGCATGCTCGCGGGCGGGAAAGCCGCCGCGCACCGCCATGACTGCGGTGCCGACGGCCAGCGCCGCCAGCAGCGCGGCAACGACGTAGGGTGCGGTCGCCGGCCCGACGCGGGCGTAGGTCGGCGAGAGCTTGAGCGTCCAGGCGTCCCACGCCACCAGCGCCGCGATCCCCAGCAGGATCACGGCGATCGCCATCGCCGACCAGTCAGGGCGCCGCGGCGTGGCGCTGTCGGGGCCGGCCCCCGCCCGGGAGCCGGCTGCGTCCTCGTCGGCCGCCGTCACTCGACCAGACCGACGTCCCGCAGGATGGCTTCGGTGGCCTCGATCTCGACGCGAAGCTGCTCGGCAAAGGCGTCGCCGGCGAGGTAGGTGTCCTGCCAGCCCTTGTTTGCCAGCACCTGCTGCCAGCTCTCCGATTGCGCCATTGCCTCGATGTCCGCGGTGATTGCCGCGACCTGCTCCGCGCTCAGGTCGGGCGCGGCCGCCACCATCCGCCAGTTCTGCACCACGACGTCCACGCCGCCCTCGCGGAACGTCGGCGCGTCCACGATCTCCAGCCGCTCGTCGCTCGACACGCCCAGAACCCGCAGCTGGCCCGCCTCGACCTGGGACTGGAACTCGCCGTAGCCCGAGATGCCCACGGTGACCTGGCCGCCCAGGATCGCCGCCAGCGCCTCGCCGCCACCGGAGTAGGCGATGTAGTTGACCAGGGTCGGGTCCACGCCGGCGGCCTTGGCGAACAGGCCGGCGGTGATGTGGTCGGTGCCGCCGGCCGACCCGCCGGCCCAGGACACCGCGCCCGGGTCCGCCTGCAGCGCCGCCACGAGATCGGCGAGCGTCTGCAGCTCCGACTCGGCCGGCACCACGATCACCTCATACTCGCCGGTCAGCCGCGCGATCGGCGTGACGTCGTCGAGGGTGACGGGAGAGGCGTTGGTCAGGATGGCGCCGACCATGACATAGCCGCCGACGATCAGGCGGCTGGGGTCGCCGGCCGCCTCGTTGACGAACTGGGCGAGGCCGATGGTGCCGCCTGCGCCGGGGACGTTCACCACCTGCACGTCCTCGGCGATCCCCTCCGCCAGCAGTACCTCCTGCATCGAGCGGGCGGTCTGGTCCCAGCCGCCACCCGGCGCCGCGGGGGCCATGATGGTATAGTCGGCCGCGGCTGCCTGCGATGCCCAGGCTAGGGCGCAGGCCGCAGCCGTCGCCATGATGACGTGCTTCATCTCGTCTCCTCCTCGCGATGCCGCCGGCGGTTGTCCGCCCCGGGCACGGAAGTGTGCGCGCAACGGTAGCGGGAGGCAAGGCGGCCGCCCGCAAGCGGGGCGGTGCGGCCCGGTGGCTCCTTCGGCGCGCCTCCGCTAATGATAGGCGTGCAACGAACGCTGGTCCGCGCTGTGGAATTCCGGATTGCCGACAGCTTCATTGACAGCCTCGCCCGGCTGACGGCGCAGGAGCAGAAGGCGGTGAAGACCACCGCCTTCGACCTGCAGCTCGACCCGGCCGATCCGCGGCTCCGCTTCCACCGGGTCGAGCACAGCCGCGACCCCAACTTCTGGTCGGTGAAGGTCACGCTCGATCTGCGCATCATCGTGCACCGCACCGGCGGCGGGCTGCTGCTCTGCTATGCGGGGCACCATGACGACGCCTATCGCTGGGCGGAGAACCGGAAGATCGAGCGCCATCCGACGACGGGCGCGGCGCAGGTGGTCGAGGTTCGCGAGCGGCTGGTGGAGGAGATCGCGCCGCCGCAGCCGGCGCGGACCGACGCGCCGCCGCTGTTCGCCACCGTCCCCGATTCGGAGCTGCTGCGCTATGGCGTGCCCGAGGAGTGGCTGCCCGACGTGCGCGCCGCCACCGAGGACACGCTGCTGGAACTCGTGCGGCACCTGCCGCAGGAGGCGGCCGAGGCGCTGGTGGAACTCGCCACCGGCGGCGTGCCGGAGGTGGCCGCGGCTGGCGCCCCCGGCGACGATCCGTTCGACCATGCCGATGCCCGCCGGCGCTTCCGCACCCTTGCCGATGCCCGGGCGCTCGAACGCGCGCTGGAGTGGCCGTGGGAGAAGTGGGCGATCTTCCTGCACCCGACCCAGCAGAAGGTGGTGGAGGGGGAATATGACGGGCCGGTGCGCATCCACGGCTCGGCCGGCACCGGCAAGACGGTTGTCTGCCTCCACCGGGCCGTCCATCTCGCCCGGCGGCATCCGGAGGCGCGGGTGCTGGTCACCACCTTCTGGCGCACGCTCGCCGATGCTTCGGCGGTCATGCTCGACCGGCTCGCCGGCAACGAGCCCGATGTCCGCAGCCGCATCACCGCCCGCGCCCTCGGCGACGTCGCCCGCGACCTCTACACCGGGCTGTTCGGCCCGCCGCAGCTCGCGTCCGGGGCCCTGCAGCGGGAACTGCTGGCCGGCGCGATCGCACGCGCCGGCGACCCGGACCTCGCCTTTGCCGAGGTGATGGACGTGTGGGACGGGCTGGTCGATGCCTTCCAGCTCCGGAGCTGGCCGGATTTCCGCGATGCAGTGCAGCCGGGCGCCGGCGGCCCGCCCGACATCGCCCGGCGCGAGCGGCTGTGGCGGGTGTTCGAGCCGGTGCTGGCGGAGCTCGACGCGCGCGGCCTGGTGACGTCGGGCGGCATGTTCGGCCGGCTCACCGTTCATTATGCCGCCGCGCCGTCGCCCTTCGCCTTCATCGTCGTCGACGAGGCGCAGGATCTCGGCATCGCCGACCTCCGTTTCCTCGCCGCCCTCGGCCGCACCCGGCCCGACAGCCTGTTCTTCGCCGGCGACCTCGGCCAGCGCATCTTCCGCCAGCCCTTCTCCTGGGCCGCCCTGGGCGTCGATATCCGCGGCCGCAGCTACGCGCTTCCCATCAATTACCGCACCTCGCACCAGATCCGGCGAACGGCCGACCGGCTGCTGCCGCCGGTGCTGCGCGACGCCGACGGCTTCGAGGAGGTGCGCGCCCGCACGGTGTCCAGCTTCAGCGGCCCGCCGCCCGAGATCGTGGTCGCTGCCGATGTCGAGGCCGAGATCGCCGCCGTCGCCGCCTGGCTCCGCGCGCTCGCGCCGGCGGTGCGGCCGGAGGAGATCGGCGTGTTCGTCCGCTCGGCGGAGCAGCTCCCGCGGGCGCGCCGCGCGCTGGAAGCGGCCGGCCTCGCCGCGGCCGACCTCAGCGAGACGGCGACGCCGGGGCCGGACCGCGCCTCGGTCGGCCCGATGCACCTCGCCAAGGGCCTCGAGTTCAAGGCAGTGGCGGTGATGGCTTGCGACCGCGACGTGGTGCCGCTGCGCGCACGGATCGAGACGGTCGGAGCCGCGGCCGATCTCGATGACGTCCACGCCACCGAACGCCAGCTGTTCTACGTCGCCTGCACCCGCGCCCGCGAGCGGCTCCTGATCAGCGGGGTTGCGCCGGGATCGGCCTGTCTGGAGGAACTGCGCCCGTGACCCTGCTCGAGATCTGCGTCGATACCCCGGACGGGCTCGCGGCTGCCATCACCGGCGGCGCCGACCGCATCGAGCTCTGCGCTGCGCTGTCGGTCGGGGGGATCACGCCGTCCCCGGCCTTCATCGCCGCGGCCTCCCGGGCGCCGGTGCCGGTGTTCGTGATGAACCGTCCGCGCGACGGCGACTTCGTCTATTCGGCGGCCGAGGCGGAGCAGATGCGGGCCGACCTCCGGGTGATCCGGGAGGCCGGCGGCATGGTCCGCGGTTTCGTCACCGGCGCCTGCCGCGAGGACGGCACGCTGGACAGGGCGCTGCTTGGCGGCCTGATGGCCGGGAAGGGCGCCCTCCAGGCTACCCTTCACCGCGCGTTCGACCTGGTGCCGGACCCCTTCGCCGCGCTGGAGGAGGCGATCGAGCTGGGTTTCGACCGCATCCTCACCTCCGGCCTCGCGCCCACGGCCGCGGAGGGGGCGGAGCTGATCGCGGAACTCGTGCTCCGCGCGAAGGGCCGGATCATCGTCATGCCCGGTGGCGGAATCCGTCCGCAGGGGGCGCGGGACCTGGTCGCCCGCACCGGAGTCGTGGAGGTTCATGCGTCGGCTGCCGCCGACGGCCGGGTCTACGCGTCCGACGTCACCCGCTTCGGCTTTGCCGCAGGGCCGCGGGCGCGGGTCACCGATCAGGGAATCGTCCGGGCGCTGAAGGCGGCGCTCGCCTGACGCGCGGTCGGGCCGGGGTCAGTTGCGGGCCAGGGCCCGGCTGCGGGCGACGAGGCGGCGCACGGTTGCGCGGGCTGCCGCGCGGGGCCGGGGCCTGAGCTGCGGACCCCGCTCCGGATCGGCCAGCAGCTCGGACAGCGCCTCCGCGGTCAGCGGCCGGCTCAGCAGGTAGCCCTGGGCGAGGGTGCAGCCCTGCTCCCCGATCAGGGTCAGCTGCTCCTCGGTCTCGACGCCTTCTGCCGTGGTCTGCAGGCCCAGCTTCACCGACAGCGCAATCACCGCATCGATGATGTGCCGCTCCACCGACTGCGGCTGCAGGTCGCGGATGAAGCAGCGGTCGATCTTGATGCCGTCGATCGGGAACTTGCGCAGGTAGTTGAGCGAGGAATAGCCGACGCCGAAATCGTCGACGTAGATGCGCACCCCCATCTGGCGCAGCCGGGTCAGCGTGTCCAGGCTGCGCTGGGTGTCGTCCATCAGGACGCCCTCGGTGATCTCGACGATCAGATGCTCGCCGGGCACGCCGGCGGCCTCCAGCGCGCCGCCGATCATCTCCACCACGTCCGCCTCGCGGAACTGCCGCGGCGAGATGTTGACGTTGGCGGACAGTGCGAAGCCGCGGTCCAGCCACTCCCGGAGCTGGCGGCAGACGGTGCCGAGCACCCAGCGGCCGAGCGGCAGGATGAGGCCGGTGTCCTCGGCCACCGGGATGAATTCGCCGGGGCTGATCGGCCCCTTTTCCGGATGCGCCCAGCGCACCAGCGCCTCGACGCCGTGCACCCGCCGGTCGGCGACGCCGAACACCGGCTGGTAGAGCATGTAGAGCTCGTCACGGCTGATCGCGGAGGTGAGCTCGCGGGCGAGCACGTCGCGCTTGCGCACCGCCTCGCGCATGCAGGGCCGGAAGAAGGCATAGCGCGGGTGGCCGGAGGCCTTGGCCTCCTTCATCGCCATCGCCGCATTCTGGGTCAGGATCTCCGCCGTCGGGCCGTCGGTGGGAAACAGCGTGATGCCCGACGAGCAGGACATCTGGATCGAGTGGCCGGACAGCGCCATCGGCTCGTCGAGCGATGCGATCAGCCGCCTGGCGATTCGAGCCGCCTCGTCGGCGTCGGCGACGTTTTCCACGATCAGCGCGAACTCGTCCGCGCCCAGCCGTGCCAGGAACCCGCGGTTGCCGGATTCCCGGCGCAGGCGGTTGGCGAACTCCCGCAGGATCTGGTCCCCGAGCTGGTGGCCCAGGCTGTGGTTGATCTGGGAGAAGCGGTCGAGGTCGATCACCAGCAGGGCGCCGAGCCCGCCGTCCTCCTGCACCCGCCGCACCGTGGCCGACAGTTCGGACAGGAACCGCATCCGCACCGGCAGGTCGGTGAGCGGGTCGATGTTGGCCAGATAGTGCAGCCGCGCCTTCACCTGCCCCCGCTCGGCGGCGTAGCGCACCGCACGCTCGAGGATGCCCTGGCTGATGTTCTGCTTGGTCACGTAGTCGGCGGCCCCGACCCGCATCGCCTGCAGGTCGAGCTCGCGGTCATCCTCGCCGGTGACGAGGATGAAGGGCGTCTGGATGCCGGCCGCCTTGGCCTCGGCGATCAGTTCGAGCCCGGTCGTGGGGCCGAGGTGGTAGTCCACGAGGATGACGTCGAACGGCATCATCCGGATAAGGGCCATCGCCGTCGCGGCGCTCTGGCACCAGGTCGTCTCGTAGCGCAGGTTCGTCGAATCGCGCAGCACCGTCTCGGCGAGCACGAGGTCTCCCTCGTTGTCCTCGACGAAAAGAACCCTGATCGGATCCTCTGATGTGCCTTCGGCTGATGGCATTTTCTGCAGTCGTCTGTCGGCGCGTTGGCGTCGGGAGAATTGCGCAGCAGGGCTTAATTATCGCTGAATAGCAGAGTCGGCCCGGGATGGAAGGGGCCGGGCCCGGCGACGGATCGCCGTGTGCCTGCAAGGGGGAGGATGCATGACGGCGAAATTGCCGCAGGACGATGCCGAGCGCCTGGCGCTGGTGCGGAAAAGCCTGTTTTCCTCGGTGATCGGCGACGTGCTGGATGCGATGGGCTTCCTGCACCAGTTCCTGCCGCCGGAGATCCGTCCGCTGTCGCCGGACATGGTGCTGGTCGGCCGGGCGATGCCGGTGGTCGAGGCCGACTACTGGGCCGGCAGCGAGACCGGACGCGGCCCCCTCGGCGGCCAGCCGTTCGGCCTGATGCTTCATGCCCTCGACGATCTCAGGCCCGGCGAGATCTACGTCGCGCCCGCCACCCGCGGGGCGTACGCCATGTGGGGCGAGCTCATGTCCACTCGCGCCATGCAGCTCGGCGCTGCCGGCGCGCTGATGGACGGCTACAGCCGCGATACCCGCGGCATCCTCGCCCTCGGCTTCCCCACCTTCTCCCGCGGATCCTACGGCCAGGACCAGGGCGCCCGCGGCAAGGTGGTGGACTTCCGTGTCCCGGTCGAGATCGGCGGCGTGCGGATCGAGCCTGGCGCCCTGATCTTCGGCGACGTGGACGGAGCCGTGGTCGTCCCGCGCGAGGCCGAGGAGGAGGCGATCGCGCGGGCGCTGGAGAAGGTGCAGGGCGAGCACCGGGTCGCCGAGGCCATCCGCAACGGCATGAGCACCGTCGAGGCCTTCCGCACCTACGGCGTCATGTAGCGGCGCCGGCGGTGATGTTGCCCGCCTCGTAGACCAGCTCGTAGAGCGACGGGTCTGCCTGCTCGAGCAGCGGCATGACCCGGTCGCGGTGGCTGGCGAAGGCGTCGGAGCCGGTGAAGCGCTCCAGGGCCTCCCGGCTTTCGAACATGCTGACCTGTATGGCGTTGCGCCCGTCCAGCGCGCGAAACAGGCGGCTGCCGCGCAGGCCGTCCACCCTGCCGCGGAAGCGGGCCAGCGCCTCGGTCTGCACCTGGAGGAACTCGTCGATCCGCCCCGGCTGCGGGGTGAACACGTTGATGACGGTGACCGGTCCGGAGGTGCTGCTCATGGCCGTTCCCCTTGCTGTGGTCCGAGGCCGGGGAGGGTGCGACCTCGACCTTGCTTGAGGTCAAGGGCTTCTTCGCAGGTGCGGCACGTCAGCGGGGCGGACATCTCGCGTTGACCCGCGGGGGGTGCGTCCATACACTCCGCGCGCCTTTTTGCACCGCCGTTGCTCGCGCGACACCGATGCCCGCGCGTCGTGGCCGCGACCGACGCGGCAACTCCTGGAGATGATTGATGAAGCCATCCGACCGGCCGTCCGCGCCGTTCTTCTCGAGCGGACCGACCGCCAAGCATCGGGGCTGGAGCCCCGCCGTGCTGGAGGGTGCGCTGGTCGGTCGGTCGCACCGGGCCGCCCCGGCGAAGAAGCAGCTCGCGGAGATCATCGCCCGGTCGAAGCGGATTCTCGGCATGCCCGAGGACTGGCGCCTTGCGGTCGTGCCCGGCTCCGACACCGGCGCCTTCGAGATGGCGATGTGGTCACTGCTCGGCCCGCGCGGAGTCGATGTGCTGGCGTGGGAGAGCTTCGGCGCCGCCTGGGCCACCGACGTCACGAAGCAGCTGAAGATCCCGGGCGCGCGGGTGCTGGGCGCCCCCTACGGCCAGCTCCCCGACCTCGGCCAGGTGGACTGGTCGCACGACGTGGTCTTCACCTGGAACGGCACCACCTCCGGCGTGCGCGTGCCTGACGCGAACTGGATTCCCGCCGACCGCGAGGGGCTGGCACTGTGCGATGCCACCTCCGCCGTGTTCGCCATGGAACTCGACTGGTCGAAGCTCGATGTCGTCACCTGGTCGTGGCAGAAGGTGCTGGGCGGCGAGGGGGCGCACGGCATGCTGGCGCTCGGGCCGCGCGCGGTCGAGCGGCTGGAGAGCCACACGCCCGCGTGGCCGCTGCCGAAGCTGTTCCGGCTGACCAGGGGCGGCAAGCTCGACGAGGCGCCGTTCCGCGGCGAGACCATCAACACCCCGTCGATGCTCGCCATCGCCGATGCGCTGGACGGGCTCGCCTGGGCGGAGTCCGTCGGTGGTCTGCCGGCGCTCGTCGCCCGCAGTTGCGCCAATCTCGCGGCGGTCGAGCGCTGGGTGGCGGCGACGCCGTGGATCGACTTCCTCGCCGAGGATCCGGCGACGCGCTCGTCCACCTCGATCTGCCTGAAGATCGTCGAGCCCTGGTTCACCGCCGCGCCGGAGGAGACCCGGCAGGGGCTGATCAAGGCAATGGTCAAGCTGCTGGACGACGAGGGCGTCGCCTACGACATTGCCGGCCACCGCGACGCCCCGCCGGGGCTGCGCCTGTGGGGTGGGGCGACGGTGGAAACGGCGGACATGGAGGCGGTGCTGCCCTGGCTCGAATGGGCCTACGCCTCGGTCCGGCCGGCGAAGGTGGAGGCCGCCTGACATGCCGCGGGTGCTGATCTCGGACAAGATGAGCAGCCGCGCGGAGGAGATCTTCCGCAGCCGCGGCATCGACGTCGACGTCATCACCGGGCAGTCCCCCGACGCGCTCGCCGAAATCATCGGCGGCTACGACGGGCTCGCCATCCGGTCCTCCACGAAGGTGACGGCGGCCCTGCTCGAGCGGGCCGGGCAGCTCAAGGTGATCGGGCGCGCGGGCATCGGGGTGGACAATGTCGATGTCCCCGCCGCCACCGCGCGCGGCGTCGTGGTGATGAACACGCCGTTCGGCAACTCCATCACCACCGCCGAGCACGCCATCGCGATGATGATGGCGCTCGCCCGCCAGATCCCCGCCGCCGACCGCTCGACCCAGGCCGGCAAGTGGGAGAAGTCCCGCTTCATGGGCATGGAGCTGGCCGGCAAGACGCTCGGCATCATCGGCTGCGGCAACATCGGCTCGATCGTCGCCAACCGGGCGCAGGGGCTGGCGATGAAGGTGATCGCCTACGATCCCTTCCTGTCGCCCGACCGGGCCGACGAGATCGGGGTGGAGAAGGTCGACCTCGACCAGCTTCTTGCCCGCAGCGACGTCATCAGCCTGCACACGCCGCTGACCGACCAGAC
>CALKHQ010000239.1 GCA_937988735.1 uncultured Alphaproteobacteria bacterium | reverse complement strand
AGCCGCTGGTGATCCCGCTCTCCGCCGACGCGCGGGCGCAGGAGGCGGGCGAGTTCGGCACCTGGGTCAAGGAGGCGATCGGGCTGCGCTACGAGCGCGACGGCGTCGTCTACGAGCGGGTGACGCTGACGACGCTCCTGCGCACCATCCTGTTCGCGGCGGTGGCGACGGCGCTGGCGCTGGTCGCCTGCTACCCCATAGCCTGCAACCTCGCGCTTCGTGCGGCGCCCCATCGCGCCGTCTGGCTGTTCGTCGCGCTCCTCGTCCCCTACGCGACGGTCGAGATCATGCGCGTTTATGCCTGGGTCACCATCGTCGACAACAACGGGCTGCTCAACCGGCTGCTCGACCTGTTCGGCGTCGTCGACATCGAGGGGGGCGACTTCGTCGCCTTCAAGCGCAGTCCGCTCACCGTGTTCACGGTGATCGTCTACACGTACATCCTGTTCATGGTGTTCCCGATCTACAACGTCATGTCCACGCTGGACAGGAACCAGATCGAGGCGGCGCACGACCTCGGCTCCTCGACCTGGCGGGTGCACCGGCGGATCATCATTCCCCACGCCAAGCCGGGCATCGCGGTCGGCTGCATCGCCACCTTCATGCTGTCGGCCGGCGCCTTCTCCGTCCCGCGGATCGTTTCCAGCGGGCTGCAGGGCGAATGGTTCAGCCAGACCATCTACAACAAGTTCTTCGAATCCCAGAACACCAACCTCGGCTCGGCCTACGCTTTCGCCTACACCGTGATCTGCTTCGTCATCGTCGGCCTGTTCATGTGGGTGATGCGGGCGCGGCTGAAGGACTTCATGCGGGCATGAGCGCGATCGCGGAAGCGCGGCCGGCGGCGCGTCCCCGGGTCGGGATCCGGCCCGGCCGGGGCAGCCAGCTCCTGCTGCGCATCTACACGGCCGCGTTCCTGGTCTTCATGTTCGCGCCGCTGCTGCTGCTCGTCATTGCCTCCTTCAACGACGTCTCGCCCCCCAGCGTCACCGACTGGCGGGGGCTCACCGGCAAGTGGTACGCCTTCTACTGGATGGACGAGGCGTCTCTGCGGGCGGACGCCGTGCTGCGCAGCATCGACCGCGGCCGCTTCTACGACTGCTTGGGCAACTCGCTGATCGTCGCCGCCTGCGTCGTGCCGCTGTCGCTCCTGCTCGGGCTCTCGGGCGCCATCCTGCTCACCCGCTGGCAGTCGCGGTTCAACGCCTTCCTGTGGTGGGTGCTGCTGTCGCCGATGCTGGCGCCGGGGATCGTGCTCGGCCTGTCCACGCTGGTGTTCTGGGGCGACCTCGGAATGAGCGCGGGCCTCGGCACCATCGTCCTTGCCCAGACCACCTTCATCGCCGGCTTCCCGATGCTGGTGATCATGGCGCGCCTGCAGCGCCAGCCGCCGGAGCAGGAGGAGGCGGCGCTCGACCTCGGCGCCTCGCCCTGGCTCGCCTTTCGCCGCATCACCTTGCCCTACCTGGTGCCGGCGCTGGCGACAGCGGGGGTGATCGCCTTCATGAGCTCGTTCGAGAACTACAACACCACCATGTTCGCCCGTGGCGGCTCCTGCACCTTCTCCACCGAGATCGGGGCGATGGTGCGCAACCCCAACGGCCACCCGCCGGTGATCAACGCGGTCGGCACGGTAATCGTGGTGCTGACCATCGCGGCCGCCATCGGCCACACCATCCTCCTGCGGCGGGAGCAGGGAAAGGCCGTACCTTGACCGTCGAGATCGTCGCCCGCTGCCACCCGGCGCTGGAGCCGTTCCTGCCCCGGCCGGTGCCGGCGCGCGAGGCGCGGCCGGACTGGCTGAGGGCGATGCCGGCGGAGGTCGAGGCGGCCAGCCTCGGCGGTGCCCGCATCCGCACCCTCAAGCACTGCCCGCCGCTGATCGACGCCCTCGGCCTCGGCCTCCTCATGCCGCTCGCCTGCGACCTTCGGGTCGAGGGCGGCGCGATCAGCTGGGACTGGTCTCCGCCGCCGCTGCCGGACCAGCTCATGACCCGCGCGCCCATCGGCGCCCACGCGCCGGAGCAGGCGGCCGGCTCCCCGCTCGCGGTCGGCGACCGTTTTCTGGTCAAGTTCATCAGCTTCTGGACGCTCGAGGCGCCGCCGGGCTGGTCGATCCTGTTCACCCACCCCTTCGGTCGTCCGCCGACCCCGTTTCACACCCTCACCGGGCTCGTGGACTGCGACCGCTACAGCGACGGCTACGTCCATTTCCCCGCCGTCTGGACCGACGCCGGCTTCACCGGCGTCATCCCCGCCGGCACCCCCGTCGCCCAGGCCGTGCCCATCCCGCGCGCGAGCCTCTCGCTCCGGGTCGAGACCATGGACGCCACCCGCCAGAAGGCGACCCGCGCCCTGCAGGAGGAGCTCCAGGCCGAACGCGGCGTCTACCGCCGCGACTACCGCGGGGGATAGGCGTCCTTGCACATACTCATTGCATTGAATGATCGTGCTCCGGACACTCCCTCTCGACCCGTAGTTTGCGTCGTTTTCCCAGTCAGAAACCGTCTGCTATCCTGCTTGGATGGCGTCACGCTCTCAATGAGGCAATCTAACCTTGGCATAGCGTTGATTCGGGCATGACAATGAGCCAGCCGAGTGAACTGCCGGAGAAACTGAATATACTCTCCGCTAAAGATGATGATCTTGGAGATATCTTTAGTCCTGGGTTCTTGGATCGCTATGAAGTGCATAGCTATCGGAATGCAGCACGGATTCTCGCTTCTGCACGTTCAGAGGAATTTGCGGAACTTGTAGAAACGCTTGAGGATTTTCAGATAAAAACGGCCGATATTGCGGCTCCAGGAGGAAACAAGTCG
>CALKHQ010000238.1 GCA_937988735.1 uncultured Alphaproteobacteria bacterium | reverse complement strand
CGGCTGGGACGTGAGCGAAGCTGCGCGCGGTGAGGCCGTGGCGGCCGGCATCGCCCTTGCCTCCGGCACGCGGGACGCGCTCGCGGGGGCCGAGGCCGTGATCACCATGCTGCCGGACGGCGGCATCGTCCGTTCCGTCTATCTCGACCCGGGCGGGGTGCTGGACGGCGCACCGGCCGGCGCGCTGCTGATCGACAGCTCGACCATCGACGTGGCGACGGCCCGCGCGGTGCACGGCGCGGCGGCGGAGCGCGGCCTCGCCATGGTCGATGCGCCCGTGTCCGGCGGCGTCGCCGGGGCGGCGGCCGGCACGCTCACCTTCATGGTCGGCGGCGAAGCGGCGGCGTTCGAGCGGGCGCGGCCGGTCCTGGAGGCGATGGGGCGCACCATCGTCCATGCCGGCGCCGCCGGCACCGGGCAGGCGGCCAAGATCTGCAACAACATGATGCTCGGCATCCAGATGATCTCGGTCTGCGAGGCGTTCCTGCTCGCCGAGCGCCTGGGGCTCGCCGCAGACAAGCTGTTCGAGATCGCGAGCCAGTCCTCGGGCCAGTGCTGGTCGCTGACGCGCTACTGCCCGGTGCCGGGCCCGCTGCCGTCCACGCCGGCGAACACGGGCTACAAAGCCGGATTCGCCGCGGCGATGATGCTGAAGGACCTGCGGCTCGCGCAGGATGCGGCCGCCGCGGCGGGCGTCGCGACACCGCTGGGAGCCGGGGCGGAGGCGCTCTATGCCGCCTGGTGCGCGGCGGGCGGCGCGGAGCGCGACTTCTCCGGCATCGTCGAATGGCTGAAGGATTATGGTAAAGATCAACGACAGCCGCGCTAACCTTTAACAGTTTGTTCGGCATTCTCCTCCATGCTCCGCCTCATGTGGAGCGAGCCTGGAGGGCGACATGACGGCTACCTATTTCGAGACGGTCCTGCTCATCGAGCGGCTGCACCGGCACTTCCTGGACGTGGTGAAGGTCGAGCTGGACCGCCGCTCCGTTGAGGACATCAACAACGTCCAGGCTCTGATTCTTTACAACGTGGGCGACGATGACCTGACCGTGGGCGAGCTCACGCTCCGCGGCTACTACCTCGGGTCCAACGTCTCCTACAACGTGAAGAAGATGGTGGAGAACGGCTACCTGCTGCAGGAGCGCTCCACCCACGACCGCCGTTCCGTGCGCGTGCGGCTGTCGGAGAAGGGTCTGGCCCTGCGCGACTCGCTCACCGAGGTGTTCGAGAAGCACGTCAAGGCGCTGGGCGACCACAACATTTCCATCGAGGCGCTGAGCGAGGTGAACGTGAGCCTCCGGCGGCTCGAGCGGTTCTGGACCAACATGGCGGACTTCGCCATGCGCGCGCCGCGCGTCGCCGCCGCCTGACCACCGTTTCCCCGCTTCGCTCCCGGCCGTCGTGGCCGCTCCCGCACTGCGGCGAGCGGCCACGACGGCTTTGACGCTGGCCTTCATTTTGCTCACTGTGCCGCCGGTGGAGGGGGCAGGGAGCATGACCGAAGCCGAACGATTCGCTGCCGACGGATTCGTCGTCATTCCGGATCTGATCGATCCGGAGCGGGTCGCGCGGGCGCGCGACCGGTTCGAGCCGCTGTTCGCGGGCGATTTTCCGACGGGCGTGATGCCCGACGAATGGAACTGGCGGCAGGGACGCGATCCCGACGGCGTCACCCGCCAGATCTGCAACGGCTGGCGCGCCGATCCGGCGATCGGCGCCATCGTGCTGGCAGAAGAGGTGGGCGAGGTGGTCGCCCGGATCGCCGGCTGGCGAGGCGCGCGCCTGCTGCAGGACAACGTGATCTGGAAGCCGCCCGGCGCCGGGCCGCTGGCGCACCATCAGGACAACGCCTACATCGACTGGGTCGAGCCGCAGGAAATGGTCTCGTGCTGGATCGCGCTCGACGAGACCACGGCCGAGGGCGGGACGGTCGAGTACGTGCGCGGTTCCCATCTGTGGGGGCCGGGGCCGATGCCGGACCAGTTCCACAATCCTGCCGACTACCTCGAGGCCCTGCGCGCCGCGGCCGGGGACGCTCCGGTGGAGATCGTGCCGATCGCGGTGAAGCCCGGTTCGGCGGTGATCCATCACGGCTGGCTTTGGCACGGCTCGGGCCCGAATCGGGCCGACCGGCCCCGACGCTCGGTGGTGGCGCACTGCGTGCCGGACAGCGCCGCCTTCCATCCGGCGCGGCGGGGCGGGATGTACCACGTCTACGGCCGATACCGGCGCCCCGGCAGCGACGCGATGGACGAGGCGTTCTTCCCCATCCTCTGGTCGCTTGACCGTCCGCGGTCGTCCTTCCTCGGAAATTGGCTTTAACAACAAAAAGAGTGTGATTTCCGTTTGAGACGCACTATCGTTCGCAGCCGTCAGGGAGTGCCGGGGCGGCGGGCAGCGTGATGCGCGGGCCCGCGTGCGGGGGGTGGTGAAGGACGTGATGCAGGCGCCGAAGGGCCCTCGGCGCCCGACGATCCGCGCCGTGGCGGATCGTGCGGGCGTCTCGCAGACGACTGTTTCCTTTGTCATCAACGACAAGCCGGGAGCCGCCATCTCCGAGGCGACGCGCCAGCGCGTCTGGCAGGCGGTCGAGGAGCTCGGCTACCGGCCCAACCATGCCGCGCGTTCGCTCAGCACGCGGCGCTCCGGCCTCATCGGCTTCCTTTCCGACGGGATGGCCGGCGGGGGCGAGTACATGCTCGGCGCCCAGTCGGTCACCTGGGCCCAGGGCCGGATGCTGCTGGTGGTGGATACCGAGGCCGACGAGACGCGGGAGCGGGGCGCGATCGAGGAGCTGCTCAGCCGCCAGGTCGAGGGAATGCTGATCGGCTCGGCGATTCTCCGGCCGTGGCGCCCGCCGGCCGTGCTCGACGAGACGCCGACGGCGCTGGTCAACTGCTACGATCCCGACGGCCGCTTTCCCGCCGTGATCCCCGACGAGTTCGCCGGCGGCCATGCGGCCGTGTCGCACCTGATCGCGGCGGGCCACCGGCGGATCGGCCTCATCTGCGGCCCGATGGACCGCGAATCGCGCATCCGCCGCTGCGAAGGCTGTCTCGCCGCCATGCGCGAGGCCGGCCTGCCAACCAGCCCGGAGATGCAGGTGCTGGTAAGCTGCACGCCGCAGGGCGGCCGCGTTGGCGCGTCCCGGCTGCTCGACCTGCCAAAGCCGCCGACCGCGCTGCTCTGCGCCAGCGACTGGGTCGCCCTCGGCGCCTATCAGGAGCTTGCCCGCCGCGGCCTGTCGGTGCCGGACGACATCGCCGTCGTCGGCTACGGCGACCAGGAGTTCGCCGCCCGCCTCGACCCGCCGCTCACCACGCTCGCCCTGCCGCACCGCGCCATCGGGCAGCAGGCGGCGGCGCTGCTGATGGCGCGGCGGGACCGGCCGCTGGCGCCGGAGGGGATCAGGGTCACCTGTCCGCTGGTCGTCCGCGGCTCCGTCTGATCCCCCCGGATGTGCTGGCGCCGGCGGTCCGCCGACGCCATATCTTCGCCCGATTGTTCGCAAGTCTGGCGCATGCGGGCTTGTCCCGCACCCATGCCACCTCCAGGGAAGACGCGATGACGGTCCGCGCCGAAGCACCGGTTGGAGTCCTTGCGGACGAGCCCGCGGCAGGCGGACGGCTGGCCCGCAACCTGCTGTGGCTCGGCGTGCTCGGACTCACCGGAGCGACGGCGTTGTGCCTGCTCGCGCGGCTGTGGTGGGTGTTCGAGCTCGCGACCCACTTCCGGCTCCACTACGTGCTGGCAGCGGCGGTGCTGGTGCTGTGGGCGCTGCTGATGCGGCGCTACGTCGCGGCCGTCGTCTCGGCGATCTGCGGCGCGGTGCACGCGGTGTGGCTGCTGCCGCTGTTCCTGGCGCCGGTGGCGGCGGCGCCGGTCGACGAGGATGCCGTCACCCTCCGGCTCGCCACCGTCAACATGCAGTGGTCGAACCCGACGCCGGAGCGGGTGATCGCCGTGCTGGACCAGTACCGCCCGGACATCGTGGCCCTGCAGGAGACGACGCCGTGGTGGCCGGATGCGCCGGCGGCGGTGCACGCGGCCTATCCCTACCAGGCGCCGCTGGCGTGGCAGCTCGGGCGGTCGGTGACGCTGATCAGCCGCTACCCGATCCTAGCGCACGAGATGCGGAGCGGCGGCGGCATGCGGCTGCAGTTCCCGGTGCTGACGATCGACGTCGAGGGAACGGTGCTGACGGTGATCGCGGTCCATCCGCCCCACCAGCTCCGGCCGCATCACGTGCCGGTGTACCGGCGCTATCTGGAGAATCTCGCCGTGGCGGTGCGCGAGGCGGACACGCCGATCGTCGTCCTCGGCGACTTCAACACCACCGCCTTCTCGCCCACCTTCCAGGACCTGCTGGCCACGACCGGGCTGCGGGATGCCGCCGACGGCTTCGGCTACATCGCGACCTGGCCGGCGGCGCTGGGGGCGTTCGGCATTCCAATCGACCACGTCCTCGTCTCGCCGGAATTCGCGGTCGATGCGGTCGTGGTCGGCCCCGACACGGGATCCGACCACGCGCCTGTCATCGTGGACATGCGGCTCGCCGCCGCTGCGTCCTAGTTCTTGTTCCGGCCGAACAGCGAGCTGCCGCCCGACGATTCCGGCTGCGCCTGCCCGCCGGGCAACGCGGGGGGGACATCGACCACCGGCGAGGGGTCGAAGCGGCACTCGGCCGCGATCCGCAGGTAGCCCTCGCGGAAGCCGTTCAGCGAGTAGACGTACTCGACGACGGCGTTCGGCCGGCTCTGCGGCCACACCGCGATCGTCATGACTTCGCCGAAGGCGAGCTCCCGCAGCAGCTGCAGGTCGTCCGCCTCGGAAACGAAGCCGACCTGGCCGTCATAGACCTGCAGTTCAATCGGCGAATAGTTGTCCACGGTGACGGTGCCGGTGCCGTCGATCGGCAGGCCGGAGTTCGGCGAGAACTGCAGGTATTCGGGGAACACGAACACCCAGGCTCCGTCCGACGATGGGAAGTTGTCGGCACGGCTGTCGACGGAGCAGTTCCAGCCCCCGTCGCCGGACGGGAAGGTCGTCGCTTCCCAGTTGTCCTCATACCAGCCGAGGCTGATCTCGCTGCTCTGGGCAAGCGCGCTGCCGGCGCCGAGCGACACGGCGAGGGTGGTGGCAATCACGAAACGCATGGGTGCTGGATTCCCTTCTGGAGTGGGGGCGCCTGACGATGTGCGGGATGATCGTGGCGGTGTTGCGGCCGCCCCGCGTCGCTTCAGCGGCACGCACTATGGAGGGCGGCGATGCCGCCCGCCATCAGCGGCAGGTTCCTTCCGCTGCGGTCCAGACGAGGGCGCTGACGGCGATGGTCCGCGACCCGCCGTCGAGCGGCAGCACGATGGTCTGCGGCGGCGTCCCCGGCGGCGGGCTGCCGAGCGCGCTGGCGGCGAAGCCGCGGATCGCCGCCTCCGGATCGCCCGCGTTGGCCGGCGTGTACCACACCAGCGCGCACTGGCCGCCGGCGTCCGGCCGCTCCGGCGGGACGAAGTGCGGGTAGCGAAGGGAGATCAGGCGGCTCTCGGGGAAATGCGGGCGCAGGCCCCCGACGCGGCCCTGGTCGTCGAGTCGGCCGACGATGGTGCCCTCGGTGAAGCCCGCTTCCCGCAGGCCGGCCGCGAGCGCGTCATAGTCGAAGGCGAGGAAACAGCGCCGGCAGCTCGCACCCTCGACCGCGGCCTTCACCGCCAGACCCGGCGGGACGAACAGCATGACTGCGAGCGGCACCACCATGAACAGCCGCGCCGCCCGCTCCAGCCGCGGGTAGCCGGCGAGCCGGATCAGCAGCAGCACCGGGATCAGCACGAACATGAACACGTACGGCGTGCGCACGGCGGTGGCGTGGGCGGCGAGGAGCCCGGCAAGCATCACCATGCCGCTCGCCAGCAGCGCCCAGCCCAGCACCGGCACCACCGTGGGCACCGGCGCCTGCGGCCTCGTCGCCAGCGCGCGCCAGAACACGAGGGCGTAGAGCGGCAGCACCGGCAGCAGCAGCCGTCCCAGCGCCGACAGCGTCGAGGGCAGGAGCGCGCCGGCGACGGTGAGGAGGTCGAGCTCCTCCGCCACCGCAAGTCGCCCGCTCGCAGCCGACGCCAGCCTGTTCGCATCCACGACCATCAGCACCAGCGCCGGCGTCACGCAGAGGAGCGCGGTGACGAGCCCGCTGCGGCGGCGGTGCAGCGCGGGATGCACGGCCAGCACCAGCACCAGGCCGAGGGCGAAGACGCCGAAGTTGTACTTGGCGAGCAGGCCGACCGCGAGTACCGCGCCCAGCGCGGCGTAGCGGGCGAGGTCGGGCCGGGCGATCACCCGCGCCGTCGCCCAGGCCGCGGCCGCCGCGCAGGCGGTCAGCAGCAGGCTGTGGGTGTAGGTGTAGGTCGCGTCCCAGGCGAGGTAGTAGAGCAGCAGCGGCGACAGGCCGACGAGGACGACCAGATGCCGGGGCAGCTGCAGCTGGCGCGCCAGCGCGTGCAGGAAGCCGTGCATCGCCCACAGGCAGGCGAACTTGACCAGCAGCACCGGCGCGTGGCCCGGGCCCAGCGCCAGCTCTGCCGTCTTCACCAGCCAGGTGAACAGCGGCGGGTTGGCGTCGTCGTAGGTGATGTCCCAGACCTGGGCGAACATCATCTGCTCGGTGGTATCGATGCTGGCGCCGACGAACACCGTCGCGGTCAGCACCGCCACCAGCAGCCAGTAGGCCGCCATGATCGCGAGGAACGGCAGCGGCCGCGCCAGAATGCCGGCGACCCTGTCCAGTGCGCGGTCGAGCGCGTCTGCCACTGTCACCGGTATCAGGCCGCCGGGGCCGGCGCCGCCGCGGTTGCGTCCAGCCGGGCCAGCAGCCCGAGCACGCCTGCCTCGGCGGCATCGACCGTCAGCGTCTCCATCAGGGTTCCGGTCGTCCGGTGGTCGTAGCCGGGCGCGGAAATGAACTCCTCGTAGGTGATCGGCGTGCGGACGATCGCGGTCTTGCGCGCCCAGGGCGCCACCAGCGGCGGCTGCGCCGGCCCGAACAGGGTGAGGCTCGGCCCCACCAGCCCCACCGCCGGAATGTCGGCGGCGACGCTCATGTAGAGCAGCCCGGAGTCGTTGCCGACGAACAGCGCGCAGCGGGTGAGCGCGGCATAGGCCGTCATCAGGTCGGTGCGGCCGACCAGGTCGATGCACCGGTCCCGGGGAATGGCGGCGATCAGCGGCGCGACCGCCGGCCGGTCGGCGTCGGCGCCGAACACGGCGACGCGGGCGCCGGGAAACGGACCGTCCGTGCCGGTCAGCCGCTCCGCCAGCGCGGCGAAGCGCTCGATCGGCCAGATCTTGCCGGCCCAGTTGGCGGTAGGCGCGATCCCGATCACCGGCGGGCCGTCGGGGATCAGGCTGCGGGCCTTCTCGACCTGCGCCGGCGTCGGATGGAGCCGCGGGCGCGGCAGGGTCGGCAGGCCCATCGCGTGCGCCCAGCGCTCGGTGCGGTGACCGTACTCCCGCTCCGGCTTCGGCGTGTAGACCGACCGGCGCCGGGCCCGCAGCATGTAGGCGAGGCCAGAGGCGCGCAGGTCCACCACCCAGTCCCAGCGCCGCCCGACGCACGCCCGCCAGATGTCCCACCAGTGCAGGTGCAGCCGGCGCTTGGTGAAGGTCAGCACCCGATCGACCCCCGGCGTCTGGGCGAGCAGCGGCGCTGCGGGCTTGCCGCAGACAACGGTGATGCGCGCGTCCCCGTCGGTGCGCGACAGGTGATCCAGCAGGCCCGAGGCGACGACCGCGTCACCCACATAGGTCGGCCCCAGGAAGAGTATCCGCATGGCTGTCATCCTTATGCGACAGCGCGCCGGCTCCGCAATTGACCGATTGCCACGCGGGACCGTTCATGCTGCAACCCTTGGCGCAAGCAGGGGAGGGAGGCCGCATGAGCTGGCTGCTGCTCGGGATCGCCATCGCCCTCGAGGTGGCCGGAACCACCAGCATGAAGCTGTCCGACGGCTTCACCCGGCTGACTCCGACCGTGCTGGTGTTCGTGCTCTACGCCGGCGCCTTCTCGCTGCTGATCGTGACGCTGAAGCGCCTCGAGCTCGGCATCACCTACGCGATCTGGTCCGGCGTCGGCACCGCGGCGACGACCGTGATCGGCATCCTGTTCTTCGCGGAGTCGGCGCAGCCGCTGAAGCTCCTGTTCATCGGGATCATCATCTTCGGCGTGGTCGGCCTCTACCTGTTCGGCGAGCGTTGACCGCTTCTGCAACTCATTCTCATTGACTCGGGGCCCAGCTTTGGCCATGGTACGGCGCAATGAAAATGGTTCGCATCCGCACCGGACGCGTCCGTATCCGCCGGAGAACTTGATGAGCAGAACGATGCTTTCGACCGCCGTCGCCGCGGCGGCGCTTGCGGGGACCTCGCTGTCCGCGATGGCCCAGGACAGGGTCGTCAACGTTTACAGCGCGCGTCACTACGACACCGACATCGCGCTCTACGACACCTTCACCGCGCAGACCGGCATCACCGTCAACGTGATCGAGGCCGGGGCGGACGAACTCATCGAGCGGATCACCCGCGAAGGCGAGAACAGCCCGGCCGACGTGTTCATCACCGTGGACGCGGGTCGCCTGTGGCGCGCGGTCGAGGCGGGCATCCTGGAGCCGGTGCAGTCCGAGGTGCTCGAGGCGGCGATTCCGGCCGAGCTGCGGCACCCGGAGGGCTACTGGTTCGGCATGTCGAAACGGGCCCGGCTCATCTTCTACAACCACGAGACCGTGGACGACCCGTCGAAGATCCAGACCTATGAATCCCTGGCGGACCCCGATCTCGGCTACACGGTCTGCATCCGCAGCTCGAGCAACATCTACAACCAGTCGCTGCTCGCCTCGCTGATCGACGCGCTGGGCGAGGAGGGCGCCACGGCCTGGGCCGAGGGCGTGGTCGCCAACATGGGCCGCGAACCGGAAGGCGGCGACCGCGACCAGCTCGCGGCGGCTGCGAGCGGCGAGTGCGACATCGCCGTCTCCAACCACTACTACTTCACCCACTTCATCCCGAGCGACGACCCGGCGCACCAGGAGATCGTCGCAAACCTCACCCCGATCTTCCCCAACCAGGGCGACCGGGGCACGCACGTGAACATCTCCGGCGCAGGCGTGGTCAGGGGTGCGCCGCACCACGACGAGGCCGTCGCCTTCCTCGAATATCTGGTGACACCGGAGGCGCAGGCCTATTTCGCCGGCGGCAACTTCGAGCTGCCGGTGGTTGCGGGGGCGGAACTCGCGCCCGAGGTCGAGCAGGTGCTGTCGATGGCGGGCGTCGGACCGGACTTCAGGCAGGATCAGCTGAACCTGTCGGTGCTCGGCGAGAACAACCCGCTCGCCGTCATGATCTTCGACCGGGTCGGCTGGAAATAGCGGAAGGGGTAATATCTGGCGGGATATCCTTTCCCTGGCGGGCGGCTCTCGGGAGCCGCCCGCTTCCTTTCCGGCCGACGGCAACGCTGCGGACGCGGTGCGGCACCGGCTGCCGGCCAGGGACGCGATGATGCAGGGCGGTCCTGACGGTCTAGGGCTCGGGCATCCGGTCGCCGGGGCGGGACCGCGCCATCAGCCGTGACAGCACGATCACCGGCAGCAGTCCGACCAGGATGATGGCCAGCGCATAGCCGGCGGACTCGTCGAGGCGCTCCTCGGAGGCCAGCCGGTAGGTCTGGACGGCGAGGGTGTCGAAGTTGAACGGCCGCACGATGATCGTCGCCGGCAGCTCCTTCATCACGTCAACGAACACCAGGATCGCGGCGGAGAGGATGCCGCTCGCGATCATGGGCACATGGATCCGGAACAGCCGCGCCACGCTGCCGTGGCCCAGCGTGCTGGCGGCGCCGTCGAAGCTGGGCCGGATCCTGGCGAGGCTTGCATCCACGGCGCTGTGTGCGACCGCGAGGAAGCGGACGAGATAGGCGAACACCAGTGCCGCGATCCCGCCGGTGAAGACCAGGCCCAGCGGGACGCCGAACTGCTCGCGGGCGAAGCCGTCGATCAGGTTGTCCACGAGGGTGAGCGGGATCAGCACGCCGACCGCGATCACCGACCCCGGCGCCGCATAGCCCATGGTGGCCACGTTGGTCGCTGCGTCGAGCGTATGGCTGGGGCGCTGGCGCTTGCCGTAGGCGAGGAGGAGTGCGACGACGACGGCGACGAGGGCGGTGACTCCGGCGAGGACGAGGCTCGCCCAGGCGGAATCGAGGAAGCGGCGGTCGCCCCAGGCGTCGAAGCTTGCGATGGCGCGCAGGAGCAGGCTCCCTGCCGGAACCGCAAAGCCGAGCAGGATCGGGAGCAGGCACAGCCCGGTCATCAGCCAGCGCCGGCCGCGGCGCAGCGCGATCGGCCGGATCTCGCGATAGCGGGACGTGGCGTGCTGGTAGCTCGCCGCGCGCCGCGACCACCGCTCCAGCAGCAGCAGGGCCAGCACGAACAGCACCAGCACGCTGCCGAGCTGCGCCGCCGCCATCGGGTCGCCGAGGCCGAACCAGGTGCGGTAGATGCCGGTGGTGAAGGTCGGCACGCCGAAATACTGGACCGTGCCGTAGTCGTTCAGCGTTTCCATCAGCGCCAGCGCCGCGCCGCCGGCGATCGCGGGGCGGGCAAGCGGCGCGCCCACGCGCAGGAAGGCGCCCCAGGGCGAGCAGCCGAGCGTGCGGCTGACCTCGAGCACGCACACGCACTGCTGCAGCAGGGCGGCGCGCGTCATCAGGTAGACATAGGGGTAGAGCGCCAGCGTCAGCATCACCGCGGCGCCGGGCAGCGACCGGATGCCCGGGAACCAGTAGTCGCGCCGGCTGTGCCAGCCGAACAGCTCGCGGAGGAAGGACTGGACCGGCCCGCTGTAGTCGAGCAGGTCGGTATAGACGTAGGCGAGCACGTAGGCCGGCGCGGCGAGCGGCAGCAGCAGCGCCCACTGCAGCCATTTCCGGCCGGGGAAGTCGTACATGGTGACCGCCCATGCCGTGCCGGCGCCGATGACGATGACGCCGACGCCGACCGAGCCCATCAGCAGCAGCGAGTTCGCCACATAGTCGGCGAGCACCGTCTCGATCAGGTGCTGCCACACGTCGCCCTTGGCGAAGCCGAGGCTCGCCATGACGAACAGCAGCGGCAGCGCGATCAGCGCGGCGATGGCGAGCGCGGTGACGGTCCAGCCATGACCCTTCGCCCGGCGACGGGTTCGCCGCGTCCCGGATGTCGCGGAAAGGGTGCGTCCCGCCAGCGGGGAGCGGGGGTCGACGGCGAGCTGGCTCAAGCCGGGAAGGCTCCAGGCGGAGAAGTTGCGTGGCTGGCTGTGCTGGCCATGCAAATAACTCTCACTTGCGCCCAGCCGATGCAAGCGGCAAGTCGGCCTGCGGCAACAGGGCCGGCCGGCCAGGTGCGGTCATCGTCCGGCTCGACCGGACAATCCGCGCACCCGAAGCCGAGCGCCCGGCGCGGGCCGGGCCCGATCCGCGCTGCAGGACGCGCCGGGTGACGTGGGTGGTGCCGGCGAACGGCCTCCGCCGCGTGGGTGGTCCGGTCGAGCCGGACCACGACGCAGCAGGGGAGGCCGGTCGCGGCGGGCGGTGCCGCTGCACGGCCTTCGCACCGCGGGTGGACGGACCACGGCGGCCGGGGCGCACGAACGGAAACGGCGACGCCGGGGCGTCGCCGTCCGTGACAGCTGCTGCGGCAGGGAAGGTCAGCGCGGCGCGATGACCATCGCCATCTGCCGGCCTTCGAGGCGGGGCATCTGCTCCACCTTGCCGAGGCTCTCGAGATCGTCCCTCACGCGCTCCAGGACCTTCATTCCCAGTTCCTGGTGCGCCATCTCCCGCCCGCGGAAGCGCAGGGTGACCTTCACCTTGTCGCCTTCCTCGAGGAACTTCACCATGGCGCGCATCTTCACGCCGTAGTCGTGGGTATCGATGTTCGGGCGCATCTTGATCTCCTTCACGGAGATCTGTTTCTGCTTCTTGCGCGCCTCGTTCTTCCGCTTCTGATCCTCGTACTTGAACTTGCCGTAGTCGAGGATCTTGCACACCGGTGGATCGGCGTTCGGGGAAACCATCACCAGATCGAGGCCGGCGGCTTCCGCTTCGCGCAGGGCGGCATCGCGGGTGAACACGCCCATCATTTCACCGTTGGCACCGACGAGTCGCACCTGCGGCACGCGGATTTCCTCGTTGACCGGCGGCCCGTCACGGGTCGGTGCCATGTCTTGCGGGGGTCTAGCTATGTAACGATCTCCTCTGCTGGTTCGACACGCCTTCGGGCCGGGGGCGGACAGTCCGCTGGCCGGTCCGCGCTCGGTCGGCGCGACAACACACAACCGCTCCACACGGTCTCCGTGCCACGCCCGCCGGGTCGCGCGCGGAGCCGTCAGTGAGGCGCTTGTGCGTCAGCGACAAGTGTATGTATCGCCGTTTCCAGCGCAAGGGTTTCCTGTTCCTTGCCGCCGAGCCGGCGCAGCGCCACCGTCCCTTCCTCCGCCTCGCGCCGGCCGACGACGACGAGGACCGGCACCTTGGCCAGGCTGTGTTCGCGGACCTTGTAGTTGATCTTCTCGTTGCGAAGATCAACCTCGGCCCGCAGCCCCGCCGCGCGCAGCCGCTCCGCAACCGTGACGGCATAGGCATCGGCGTCGCTGACGATGGTGGCGACCACCGCCTGCACGGGCGCCAGCCACAGCGGGAACCGCCCGGCGTAGTGCTCGATCAGGATGCCGATGAAGCGCTCGAACGAGCCGAGGATGGCCCGGTGCAGCATCACCGGCCGGTGCTTCTCGCCATCCTCGCCGACATAGGACGCGTCCAGCCGCTCGGGCAGCACGAAGTCGGCCTGCAGCGTGCCGCACTGCCAGTCGCGGCCGATCGCGTCCCGCAGCACGAATTCCAGCTTCGGCCCGTAGAAGGCGCCTTCGCCGGGGTTCAGCTCGGCATCGATGCCGGCCGCCCTGGTCGCGTTGAGCAGCGCTCGCTCCGCCCTGTCCCAGGTGGCGTCGTCACCGGCGCGCTTCTCGGGCCGGTCGGCGAACTTCACGCGGACGTCGGTGAAGCCGAAGTCGGCGTAGACGCTCATCAGCAGGTCGATGAACGCCCGGGTCTCCGCCTCGATCTGCGCCTCGGTGCAGAAGATGTGGGCGTCGTCCTGGGTGAAGGCGCGCACGCGCATGATGCCGTGGAGCGCCCCCGACGGCTCGTAACGGTGGCAGGACCCGAACTCGGCGAGCCGGAGCGGCAGGTCGCGGTAGCTCTTCAGCCCCTGGCGGAAGATCTGCACGTGCCCCGGGCAGTTCATCGGCTTCAGCGCCAGGTGCTGCACGCCGGTCGGATGGCCCTCGTCGGAGGTGCTGCCCTTCTCGACCACCTCGGCCACGAACATGTGCTCGCGGAACTTCTCCCAGTGGCCGGACCGCTCCCACAGCTTGCGGTCGATGAGCTGCGGCGTCTTCACCTCGACATAGCCGGCCGCTTCCAGCCGGCGGCGGATGTAGCTCTCGCACTGGCGGTAGAGCGTCCAGCCGTGCGGGTGCCAGAACACCGAGCCGACCGCCTCCTCCTGGATGTGGAACAGGTCCATCTCGCGGCCGATGCGGCGATGGTCGCGGCGCTCGGCCTCCTCGAGCCGGGTGAGATAGGCCTTCAGCTCCTTCTCGCTGGGCCAGCAGGTGCCGTAGATGCGCTGGAGCTGGGCGTTGCGCTGGTCGCCGCGCCAGTAGGCGCCGGAGACCTTCAGCAGCTTGAAGGCGGTTCCCAGCTTTGCCGTGGACGGCAGATGCGGGCCGCGGCACAGGTCGAGCCAGTTCCCCTGGCGGTAGATCGTCAGGTCCTCGTCCTGCGGCAGCTCGCCGATCCACTCGGCCTTGAACGTCTCGCCGATGCTGCGGAAGTAGGCGACAGCCTGGTCGCGCTCCCACACTTCGCGCGTGATCGGCTCGTCGCGGGCCACGATCTCGCGCATCTTCGCCTCGATGACGGGGAAGTCCTCGGGCGTGAACGGTTCGTCGCGGGCGAAGTCGTAGTAGAAGCCGTCCTCGGTCGCCGGGCCGAAGGTGATCTGGGTGCCGGGATAGAGCTCCTGCACCGCCTCGGCCAGCACGTGGGCGCAGTCGTGGCGCAGCAGCTCCAGCGCGTCCGGATGGTCGCGGGTCACGATCTCGACCCGGGCGTCGGTGGTCAGAGTGGTGGCGAGGTCCTTCAGCGTTCCGTCGACCTTGATTGCCAGGGCCGCCTTGGCCAGCCCCGGCCCGATGTCGGCGGCGAGCTCCGCGCCGCTGACCGCATGGTCGTAGCGGCGGACGGACCCGTCCGGCAGCGTGATCGCAACCATCGCATCCACTCGAAAGGCCAGAGAAACAGCGACGCCGCCAGGCCCGGCGGCGCGGGGCATACGTAAACCGCCACGGTGCCCGGCGCAACACCTGCGGTCCGAGGCGACAGGGGCCGCGTCATCGTGGTTAACCAATCGTCAAGCGGGGTCCATCATGGTGGCACGCGATGCAGAAGGCATGTGCGACGGCGGCGGATCCCCGCGGCCTGGCCGAAGGGAGCAGCAGCATGAGGATCGGGCGGACGAACGGATATGTGCTGGCAGGACTGGTGGGGGCGAGCCTTGCCGCCGGGTGCGTCAGTGAAGGCGACCTGCTGCAGGGGCCGGAACTGAGCCGGGAGCCGCCTGCAGCGACCGGGCCCGAGGCGCCGCAGCGCCCCGACCCGGCGGCCGAGCTCGCCCGACTGGTCGAGGCCGCGCAGCCGACGCGGACCGAGGAGGCCGGCGTGACCGTGATCCGCGGCGCGACGCCGCCCCAGCTCGCCGCCCTGACGGCGCCGGTGCCGGCGGCGACCGACGCGCGGCCCGCGCCGCTGACCCGGGTGGAGCCGCGGCCGAGCGGCCCGGCGGTCGGCGCGTCGCTGGTCGCGGCGGCGCTGCATCGCGAGGGCGGGGCCACGCCGGCCGCGGCGCCCGGCGCGCTGGCAACGCCCGAGCAGCTCGCCGCCCTGCGGGCGCAGCCGGCCGTGCCGGTCACGGTGGCGGCGCTCGACGAGCCACAGGTCGGCCTCGATGCGCCCGCAACGGCTTCCGACGTCTCGCCTGCGGTGGGCGAGGCGACGGTGACGGTGCTGACCCAGGCGGAAGAGCCGGTGGACCCCATCGTCGAGCAGGTGCAGCGGCTGGCGACGATGCGGCCGGTGAGCATCCGGGAGCTGGAGGCGCGGGGCGCGGCCCGGCTTTCCTCCGACGAGATCCGGGCGCTCAGCGTCGGCAACACCGTCACCCACACCAATGCCGACACCGGTTTCTCGATCGCGACCTATTTCGACCCCAGCGGCGAAAGCCGGCTGATCAACGCCGGCCGGGCGCTGCCCAGCCGCTACCAGATCAGCGACGGCGCGCGCTGCCGCATCGACAGCCAGGGGATCGGGGTCTGCGCGCTGCTTTACCGCGAGGGCGACACGACCTGGGTCTGCGACCAGCGCGACGGCGGCATGTGCAACTGGTACGTGAGCCGGATCGAGCCGGGGCTGGTCGGCGGCTGAAGCCGCATCACTCGAGCACGATCACGCAGGTCTGTCCGCCGTCGATGTGGCTTTCCAACGCCCCGTCGAGGCGGGTGCAGATCTCCGCGAGTCGCGCGCAGGCGTCCGGCGCAAACGGCGTGCAGGAGGGGCGCAGCACGGTGCTGCCGTCGCTGCCCGCCTCGTAGGGCAGCTGCGCCGTCTGCGGCACGGCGAGTTCGGCCAGGGGGAGCGTCACGGCTCCGTCCTCGCCGGGCAGAGACGCTGCCCTGACAGTCTGGTGCCACGCCATCGCGGCGAGAACCGCCAGTGCCATCAGTCCGGGCCGGCCGGTCAGGCAGCGAAGCAGGAAGTGGTGTCGCCGAGTGGTCATCGTGTGTCCCTCCGCCGACTTCGTCGCTCGCGACGAGGCTTTGGTTCAGCAAACGCCCCTGATGCGGCGACCGTTCCACGGAGAACGGCGCAGGGTCAGTGAGTGTACGCACAGCGGCGCACCCCGCGGACGGCCGCGCTGTGACGAAACGCACGCTCCGGAATTCTGCCGGGCGAGAGGGCGGTCGTCTGGACCGGGCTAGTGGGCCTCCGCCCAGTTGTCGCCGACGCCGGCCTCGACCACCAGCGGCACCGACAGCTCGACCGCGGGCAGGGGGGCTGCCTCCATCACCCTCTTCAGGGTAGCGATTGTCGCCTCGACCTCGGCCTCGGGCACCTCGAACAGCAGCTCGTCGTGGACCTGCAGCAGCATGCGGCCGGTCAGCCCCGCCTCTGCCATCGCCTTCGGCACCCGTCGCATCGCGCGCTTGATGATGTCGGCGGCGGCGCCCTGCAGCGGGGCGTTGATCGCCTGCCGCTCGGCGAAGTTGCGGACGGCCGGATTCTTGTCGTTGATGCCCGGCAGGTGGATGCGGCGGCCGAAGATGGTGCGGACGTGGCCGTGCTCGCGGCAGGTCGCGCGCATCGCGTCCATGTAGGCGCGGATGCCCGGATAGCGTTCGAAATAGGCCTCGATGTAGGCCTTCGCCTCTCCCTGGGTGATGCCGAGGTTGCGGGCGAGGCCGAAGGCGCTGATGCCGTAGATGATGCCGAAGTTGATCGCCTTGGCGTTGCGCCGGGTGTTCGGGTCCATCTGCTCCAGCGGCACGCCGAACACCTGCGACGCGGTGAGCGCATGGATGTCGTGGCCGTCGCGGAACGCCTGCTTCAGCGACGGGATGTCGGCGACATGGGCGAGCAGGCGAAGCTCGATCTGCGAGTAGTCCAGGCTCACCAGCTTGTGCCCCGGCGCGGCGACGAAGGCCTTGCGGATCTGGCGCCCTTCCTCGGTGCGAACCGGGATGTTCTGCAGGTTCGGGTCGTTGGAGCTGAGCCGTCCGGTCTGGGCGACGGCCATCGCATAGCTGGTGTGGACCCGGCCGGTGCGCGGGTTGATCTGGTCCTGCAGCGAGTCGGTGTAGGTGCTCTTCAGCTTCGAGACGAGGCGCCAGTCCAGCACGCGGGCGGGCAGCTCGTAGCCTTGCGCGGCCAAGCCCTCCAGCACGTCGGCGCCGGTGCTGTAGGCGCCGGTCTTGCCCTTGCGGCCGCCGCCGATCCCCATCTCCTCGAACAGCACCTCGCCGAGCTGCTTCGGCGAGCCGATGTTGAACGGGTGGCCCGCGAGCCGGTGGATTTCCGCCTCCAGCTCGCCCATCCGCTCGGCGAAGCGCTGGCTGAGGCGTGCGAGCTCGACCCTGTCGACGAGGATGCCCGCGAGCTCCATGCGCAGGAGGACCGGGAGCAGCGGCCGCTCGATGGTCTCGTAGACGGTGACCAGGCGGTCGCGCAGGAGCTGCTGGCGCAGCACCCCGTGGAGCTGCAGCATCATGTCGGCGCGCTCGACGGCGCAGTCCCGCGCGCGCTCCAGCGCGGCCCGGGCGAAGGCGATGCGTTCGCGCCCGCTGCCGGTCACGTCCGCGACCCGTGTCATCTTCCGGTCGAGGTGGAGCTCCGCCAGTTCCTCGAGGTCGTGGCCGTGGGCGCCGGCGTCGAGGACGAAGGAGATCAGCATCACGTCGTCGACCGGCGTGACCTCAACCCCGAATTCGGCGAGGAGCCGCATGTCGGCCTTGATGTCGTGCCCGATCTTGAGCACGCCGCGATCGGCAAGGAGCGGCTTCAGCCGGTCGAGCACCAGGTCCCGCGGAAGCTGGTCCGGCGGCGTGTCCAGCTCCAGCGCCGCCTGGTGGCCGACGGGGACGTAGCAGCCGCGCCCGGCCGCGGTGGCGAGGGCGATGCCGGCGATCTCGCCGCTGGCGGCGGGGGCGCTCGCGGTCATGATCTCGAGACCCACGCTGCCGGCAGCCGTCGCCTCGGCGAGCCACTGGTCGAGCGCCTCAACGGTCTGCACCAGCTCGTAGCGCGCTTCCGGGCGGGGCGGCGCGGCCTCCGCGACCGGGCCCATCTTCACGCCCCGCGCGGCGAGGATGCTCTCCAGCCGGGCGATGGTGCGCTTGAAGTCCTGCTCGCGGAGGAAGGCGAGCACCGCCTCCGGGTCGGGCTCGGCCAGCCGCAGCTCCTCGATCGCCATCGGCAGCGGGACGTCGTCGCGCAGCAGCACGAGCTCGCGGCTGACCCGC
Organism: uncultured Alphaproteobacteria bacterium; assembly: GCA_937988735.1. Classification (GTDB taxonomy): domain Bacteria; phylum Pseudomonadota; class Alphaproteobacteria; order CALKHQ01; family CALKHQ01; genus CALKHQ01. The sequence goes on along the minus strand of CALKHQ010000238.1, from coordinate 11,224 downwards.
GCCATGTCGGCGTACTGGATCAGGCTCTCGCGCCGCTTCGGCTGCCGGATCTCGCCGGCGCGGGCGAGCAGAGTATCGAGGTCACCGAACTCGTTGATGAGCTGGGCCGCCGTCTTGACGCCGATGCCGGGCACGCCGGGGACGTTGTCGGTGCTGTCGCCGGCGAGCGCCTGCACGTCCACCACCTTCTCCGGCGGGACGCCGAACTTCTCGATCACGTCCTCGCGCCCGATGGGCCGGTTCTTGATCGGGTCCCACATCGTGATCCCGTCGTGGACGAGCTGCATCAGGTCCTTGTCGGAGGAGACGATGCAGACCTCGATCCCCTGGGCGGCGGCGCGCCGGGCGTAGGTGGCGATGATGTCGTCCGCCTCGTACCCGTCCATCTCGATGCAGGGCAGGTTGAACGCCCGCACCGCCGCGCGGATCAGCGGGAACTGCGGCACCAGGTCTTCGGGTGCCTCCGGCCGGTGGGCCTTGTAGTCGGCGTAGATGTCCTTGCGGAAGTTGCGCCGGGCGGCGTCGAAGATCACTGCCACCGCGTCGGTCTCGGTCTCGGCCACCAGCTTGAGGATCATGTTGGTGAAGCCGAAGACGGCGTTGGTCGGCGTGCCGTCCGGACGGCTCATCGGTGGCAGCGCGTGATAGGCGCGGAAGATGTAGCCGGAGCCGTCCACGAGGTGGATGCGGCGGATCGGCTGCGGCTGGGACGCGAGGGCGGGGTCTGGGCTGCTCATGCGGGGTTTATTAGCCCAACTGGCCCGGCAGGCACAGCAGTTTGCCCCCGCCACCCATGAAGGGGTTGACAGGGTGGACCCTATCATGTATGTTCTTGTTATGTTCCGAAAGGTGTTGCGGCAGACGGGGAGGGGATACGTCCCGCTGGTGCGGATCAGCTCGCGAGCGCCGCGGGTCCGGGGGGCGACTGGCGCAGCAGGCCGGCGCCCGCGGCGCGCGGACAGCGGCGGTTGATGCGGTAGACCGCGGCGGGCGGCAGGTTGGCGAGGGTGCCGCCGATCTTCACCGCCCGGAGGTCGAGCCGGTCGAGGATGAGCCGCGGGATCGGGCAGCGGTAGCCGTAGGTGAACTGGTAGAACGAGCCGGTCGGGCGGATGTGGCTGAACGCCCGGTCGACGATGGCGATCACCTTGCGGGCCGGCATGGAGAGCAGCGGGAGGCCGCTGATCACCGCGCCCACGGGCCCGATCTCGTCCAGCCCAAGGCGGTCGGTGTGGGCGGCGTCGCTTTCGATCACCTGCGCCCGCGGGAACTTGGCGCGCAGCATCCGCGCCATCTCCGGATGACGCTCGACGAGGATGAGCCGGTCCTCCGGGATCCCGCACTCGAGCAGCGCGCGGGTGAAGACGCCGGTGCCGGGGCCGAGCTCCATCACCGGAGCGGTATCCGGCGTGATCTCGCTGATCATCGCGGCGGCAAGGGATCGGCTGGAGGGAACGATCGCGCCGATGGACAGCGGATCGGCAAGCCAGGCCCGGAAGAAGCGCAACACGTCCGACGACAAGGGTGCCTCCCGATCAGCGCCGAGCGGCGCGGGCCATTGTGGGCCGATTATACCCGCTGACCACGCGCGCGGGGACGAACAACCGCGTGACCGGCCGAATCCAGTCCCTTTTTTAACATGGGGCGAAACGCGCGGTTGCGCCAGTCGCGCGCAAGCCCGGCCCGCGCGATTCGCGGGACCGGGGTCGCCTTTCCGGATTCGTTTGGGCCGCGGGTCAGTGCGCGGCGGCGTGGGCGCCTTCCTTCAGGACGTAGCGGCGGCCGCAGTAGGGGCAGTCGATGTGGTCCGCGCGGCCCATCTCGAGCCACACCCGGGGATGGCCGAGGGCGCCGTCACCACCGTCGCAACACACGCGCCTGCTGTCGACGCTGATCGTCTCCACCGGTTCCATGGGTATCGCTCCGTCCCCTCAGTCCGACGGTTCCCTATGGCATCGGCCAGGCGAAGGCAAGACCCTGGGTCCGCCTAGCGGCTGCGCTCGATCTCGGCGAGCACGCCAAGCCACATGTTGGACCGGCATACGCGGATCGCCGCATCGCGGCCGATACGCTCGACCAGCCGCCGCGCCGTGGTCCGGACCAGATCCGCCTGGGCGCTGCCGAGCGAGGCGTCCCCGCCGGTCTGTTGCTGCTGCTGCATCGGTGCACCCTGGTGTTGATGGGATGACATCAGTGAACGTCCAAACTGTTGACAAAGCCTCAACGCCCGCGCCCGGAAGGGCCGCGGCGTTAAGGAAGGTTGACGGGCCGGGATGGCGGCTAGTTCGCGTACTCCGGCGGCGGCGGCGGCGGGATGAAGCCCGGTGCCGGAGTGGTGGACTGGTTGCCCGCCGGCGCCGTGATCTGCGGCACCGGCTGGGCCGGCACCGTCTGGAGCGGCTGTGCGCCCGGCGGCGGCTGCAGCGGCTGGGAGCCGGGTGGCAGCGTCTGGGCTCCCGGTGGGGGCTGCAGCGGCTGCGGCGGGGTGGTGAGCGCCGCCGCGACGTCGCCGACCACCTCCATGGTGATGCCGCCCCGTTCCTGGCGCACGCGCACCGTCACCTGGTCGCCGTTGCCGTTGATCACTGCGGGCGACCCGGCGACGGAAGCGCCGGCCCGCGACGGATCGGCGAAGGCGACGCTGACCTGGCAGCCGGTCGGGCACTGGCCGCGGAACAGGAAGGCCACCTCTTCGGCGGGCACAACCTGGGCCGGCCCGCCGTTGATGCCGACGGCGATGGGCCAGATGGTCCCGTTCTCGAACTGGAATGCCCCGGCCGGCGCGTTGATGCCGACAAGTCCGGCGGCAAGGGCCGCCGCGGCTCCGCTCAGGCTGATTGTCCGACGCATGGCTCCATCCTCACGGTTCTCCCGTGCCCCTCGCGCGGTCATATGGTGGCCGATTGTGGCAGGACAGTGACAGCAGTCACGACCCGGTCAGCGCATCTCGACCAGGTCGTCGTAGGTCTCCGGCCGCCGGTCGCGGAAGAACTGCCACAGGTTCCGGACCTCGCGGACCATGTCCATGTCCATATCGGCGACAACAAGCTCGTCCTTGTCCTGCGACGCCTGCGCGATGATCTGGCCCCGCGGATTAACAACGTAGGAAGAGCCGTAAAAGGTTCCAATATTCCACGGGGCCTCGGTGCCGACGCGGTTGATCGCCCCGATGTAGCAGCCGTTCGCCACCGCGGCTGCCGGCTGCTCGAGCTCCCACAGATACTGGCTGAGGCCGGCGACCGTGGCCGACGGGTTGACGATGTACTCGGCCCCGTTCAGCGCCAGTGCGCGCCAGCCTTCGGGGAAATGGCGGTCGTAGCAGATGTAGACGCCGAGCTTGACGTAGGCGGTGTTGAACACGGGGAAGCCGGTGTTGCCGGGCTTGAAGAAGAACTTCTCCCAGAAGCCGGACACCTGCGGGATGTGGGTCTTGCGGTACTTGCCGAGGTAGGTGCCGTCGGCGTCAATGACGGCGGCGGTGTTGTAGTACACGCCGGTCATCTCCTCCTCGTAGATCGGCACGACGATGACCATGCCGTACTTCTTGGCGTACTCCTGCATCAGCTTCGTCGTCGGGCCGTCGGGGATGCGCTCGCAGGCGGCATACCACTTCGGATCCTGCGACGGGCAGAAGTAGGGCTGGGTGAACACCTCCTGGAAGGAGAGCACCTGCACGCCCTGGCGGCCGGCCTCCTCGATCAGCGGGATGTGGGCCTCGATCATCTTCTCGCGGATCTGCTCCGGCGACATGGAGGTGTCGCCCTTCAGTCCCATCTGGATCAGTCCCGCCTTCACCGTCGCCATCGTCGCGAGTCTCCTCAGTCGTCAGATCGAAAATGCAGCGGCGGCGCCCCCCGGGGGCGCCGCCGTGCCGCAGCCACGCCTACTCGGCGACGGCCGCCTCGTAGATCTCGTGGGTGTAGGCCCCTTCCGGCCGCTGGGTGATCACCGGCGCGTCGCCGCCGCCCAGCAGCAGCACGTCCACCGACCGCTCGAACGCCGCCGGATCGAGGTAGCCGACCGGGGTGTCGCTCGACACCAGCTTCGCCACCTCGCGCATGCCGTAGATCTGCTTCTCGGTGGACTGGGTGAGGCCGGTCTCGTCGTTGTTGACCACGGCGTCGACCGCGCCTTCCGGATCGGCGGCCGCATCCACCCAGCCGCGGATGCTGGCGCGGACGAAGCGGACCAGCTTGTCGCGCATCTCCGGATCCTCGAGGCTGGACTCGAGCACGTAGAGGCCGTCCTCGAGTACGGAGGCGTCATAGTCCTCGTACTGGAAGGTCACCAGGTCCTCCGGCGTGAAGCCCGCATCGAGGATCTGGTAGTACTCGTTGTAGGTCATGGTCGTGATGCAGTCGACTTCGCCGTTCAGCAGCGGATCGACGTTGAAGCCCACCTTGACCACCTCGACGTCCGGATTCTCGCCCTGGTAGCTGAAGCCGAGGTTGTTGAGGAAGGCGAAGGTCGGATACTCGTTGCCGAAGAACCAGGTGCCGATCTTGCGGCCCGCGAGATCCTGCGGCGTCTGGATGCCGGAGGAAGCGGGGCAGGTGAGCCCGAGACCGGACCGGGTGTAGATCTGGGCGATGTTGACGATCGGGGTGCCCGCCTCGCGGGTGGCGAGCGGGTTGCCGAGCCATTCCACGGTCGCGTCCGCACCGCCGCCGACCAGCACCTGGATCGGGTTCACGTCAGGGCCGCCGGGGTTGATGGTGACGTCGAGGCCCTCTTCCTCGTAGTAGCCGTGATCGAGCGCGTAGTAATAGCCCGCGAACTGGGCCTGGGTGACCCACTTCAGCTGCAGGGTGAACTCGTCCTGCGCGTGAGCGCCTCCGGCGGCCCCGAACAGGCCGCAGGCCGCACCCAGCAAAGCCAGTTTCCGCATCTCGTCCCTCTCCCTCCGTTGTTGGTGCGATCGCCGGTCCGCACACCCGGCCGGCCGCACCTCTTGCCTCGGGCAAGTCTTACGCCAACTCCCGCCGGCAGGCAAAGCAGCGTTCGTGCCGTCCGTGGTCAGCGGCGGTGGGACGGGTGCCAGAAGGTGAAGATGCGCTCGAGCAGCGCCCAGAGGCCGTAGAACAGCGAGCCGGCGACGGCCGCGACGGCGATGGTTGCCCATACCATCTCCAGGTTCAGCCGGCCGATCATGGCGCTGATCCGGAAGCCCATCCCGGCGAGCGGGGAGCCGAAGAACTCGGAGACGATGGCGCCGATCATGGCAAGCGTTGCATTGATCTTGAGCGCATTGAAGATGAACGGGAGGGCAGTCGGCAGCCGGAGCTTCAGCAGCCGGGTCCAGTAGCCCGCGCCGTAGGAGCGCATCAGGTCGAGCTCCATCCGGTCCACGATGGCGAGCCCGCCGAGGGTGTTCACCATCATCGGGAAGAAGGTCATCAGCACGACAACCGCGGCCTTCGATTCCGGGCCCGAGCCGAACCACATGATCATGATCGGCGCCACGGCGACGATGGGGATCGCGCTGAAGGCGCTGCCCAGCGGCAGCAGCCCGCGGGCGAGGAACGGGCGGCCGTCGACGACCAGCGCGAACAGGAAGCCGGCCAGCGACCCGATGGCGAAGCCGGGCAGCACCGACAGGAAGAAGGTGACCTGGAAGTCGCTCCACAGCAGCCGGGTCTCGCTCGCCAGCGCCTCGCCGATCGCCGCCGGCGACGGGAGCAGAGCGCGCGGCACGAGGAACCAGTCCACGATCACCTGCCAGTACCAGAGCAGGGCGACGCCGAAGGCGGCGGCGACGAGCCCGCGCGATACCACCCGCGGCATGTCCGCCATCGCGAGCAGGGCGAAGGCGCGCCAGAGCAGCACCGTGTAGCCCAGCATGTAGAGGAGGAAGGTGAGCCCGGCGGCGCCGAGGGCGCCATCGCGCAGGGTGGCGAGCGGGGCCAGCGCCCCGGCGGCCGCGAGCACGGCCACGACAATGCGGAGCGGCCGTGCGGGCGGCCTGCCGCCGGCAAGCAGGAGGGCAATGGCGGCGAGCGCGGCCACGGCGGACACGATCGCCTGCACCGGCGTTCCCTCGGGCCCGGGCGCAACGAGGAGTGCCACGGGAAGCGGCGCCATCAGCGCCGCGGCGACGATGTCCCAGGGCCAGTAGGCGGCGGTGCGGGCAGCCATCGTCTCAGCCTGCCTGCATCGCGGGCGCGGGCGCCGTGAACAGCCGCTCCGCGCGGCCGACCAGGTACACCAGCAGGATGGCGAGGAGGGACGAGGTCACCAGTGCCGTCCACATGTGGATCATGTCGCCGTTGTAGGAGGCGGTGAGCAGCCGCCCGCCCAGCCCGGCCTGGCCGCCGGTGGAGAGCTCGGCAACCATGGTGCCGACCAGCCCGAGCGCGATCCCGACCTTGAGGCTGGCGAACAGGTACGGCATGGCGGCCGGGAAGCGCAGCTTCCCGAGCACCTGGGCCCGGGTGGCGCTGTAGGTGCGCATCAGGTCGAGGGCGAGCCGGTCGGGCGCCCGGAGCCCCTTCACCATGCCGACGGTGACCGGGAAGAAGCACAGGTACATCGAGATGATCGCCTTGGGCGCGAGCCCAGTGAGCCCGATGTTGCCGAGCACCGCGATCAGCATCGGCGCGATGGCGAGGATGGGGATGGTCTGGGAGGCGATCAGCCACGGCATCAGGCTGGCGTCGAGGGTGCGCAGGTGGACGAGCCCGATCGCCAGCACCACGCCCAGCAGCGCGCCGAGGGCGAAGCCGAGCGCGGTCGCCCCCGCCGTCACCCCCACGTGGTAGAGGATGTTGCGCCGGTTGGTGACCGATGTCGAGGTGGCGGAATCCCAGAAATCGGCGGCGATGAGATCCGGCGTCGGCAGCATCGGCCGGTTGTTGTCCCAGGTCGCGGTCAGCCGCTCCGAGAAGCTGAAGGTGCGGTTCGGGTCGATGCGGGCGAACAGGTCCTCGAGCTGGGCGCCGTTGAGCGGGATCGCGATCAGGTACCAGAGGGCAACCAGGCCGGCGAGGACCGTGCCGACGGAGGCAAGCTGACCCGACTGCCGGCCCCTGCGCCGGCCGGCCGTCGCCTCAGTCGTCATAGCTGTGGCTGTCGCGCAGCGCCCGCCGCACCCGGGCGGCGATTTCCAGGAACTCGGGCGCGTCGCGGATGGCGAGGTCCCGCGTGGCGGGCAGCGGGCAGTCGATCACGTCGATGATCCGTCCCGGCCGCCGGCTCATCACCACGATCCGGGTCGAGAGGAAAACCGCCTCGGCGATCGAGTGGGTGACGAAGATGACGGTCTTGCCGGTCTTCGCCCACAGAGCCAGCAGCTCCTCGTTGAGGTGATCGCGGGTGATCTCGTCGAGGGCGCCGAACGGCTCGTCCATCAGCAGCAGGTCGGGGTCGAAGGAGAGCGCGCGAGCGATGGACACCCGCTGCTGCATGCCGCCCGAGAGCTGCCACGGATATTTCCGCTCGAAGCCGGTGAGGCCGACCAGGGCCAGCCGGTCGCGGCTGCGCCGGCGCCGTTCGGCGGCGGACATGCCCATGATCTCCAGCGGCAGCTCGACGTTGCGCTCGACGGTCCGCCACGCCTGCAGGGTCGGCGCCTGGAACACGTAGCCGTAGGCGCGGCCCAGCCGCGCCCGCTCCGGATCGCCGCCGAACACGCTGATGCTGCCGGCCGTCGGGCGCTCCAGGTCCGCAATCACCCGCATCAGCGTGGTCTTGCCGCAGCCGGACGGGCCGATCAGCGACACGAACTCGCCGCGGTCGATGGACAGGTTGATGTCGGAAAGTGCGTGGACGGCCTGGTCGCCGGCCTGGAAGGTCAGTGAAAGGCCGCGGATGTCGATTGCGGCCGACCGCGCCGGCGCCGCGTCACCCGCCGTCCGTGTTTCCGCTGTCGCCTCGCTGACGTTCACGCGTGATCCCCCGTGGAAAGTGGCGCGGACGCTACCATGCACGGGCGCATTCGGGCAACGCGGCCCGGTGCGCGAAGCTCACCCTCTCGTCTCGCCCCGGAGCGCGCACGGAACACCGCCCGGAAAGTATCACGGCAGTCGTAGCGGATCTGTTGTTCCGCATTCCGCGGAGTGCGCGTAGGATAGTACTGCCGGTTCATCGGCAAACAGAACTGACGGAGCGAAAAAATCCCGGGAGGACTGCTCCGGAAGGAAAATCATCAGGGAGAGCAAGACATGAAGAGGACGCTCATGATCGCGTCGGCATTTGCCTGCCTGCCCATTGCCGAAGCATTGTCACAAGGTGACAATCTGGACAGACTTCGCCAGATGCAGACAACCGGAACCGGCGAAATCACGGTGGTTCCGCAGGACACGGACTACGCCGCTCAGCTGCGGCGGAACCTGGAGCGGATCAACCTGCCGCCGGGCTTCAGCATCGATCTGTTCGCCGTCGTTCCCGATGCGCGCCACATGGCGGTGGGCACCAACATCGCCGTCTTCGTCGGCACGCGGAAGACGGACGTGTGGGTGGTGACCGACCGCAACCGTGACCGCGTCGCCGACGAGGTGAAGCGCTTTGCTCCGTCGATCGACTTCGCGGTGCCGAACGGCGTCTGCTTCACCGAGGACGGGTTCCTCTACATCGCCGAGCAGAACCGGGTGGTGGCGTTCCCGGCCGCCGAGTTCTTCTACGAGAGCCCCGACGTGGCGGTGGACATCGTGGTGCCCCAGGGCGAGCTGATCCCGCCGGAGGAGGAGTCGTTCAACCACACCGCGCGGGTGTGCGCGTTCGGCCCGGACGGCAAGCTCTACATCGCGCTCGGCCAGCCGTTCAACGTGCCGCCGCCGGAGAAGGCGGACCTCTACGCCCAGTGGGGGATCGGCGGCATCATCCGGATGAACAGGGACGGCAGCGGCCGCGAGGTCTATGCCCTCGGCATCCGGAACTCGGTCGGCATGGACTTCAACCCGGCCAACGGCGAGCTGTGGTTCACCGACAACCAGGTCGACGGGATGGGCGACGACATCCCGCCGGGCGAGCTCAACCGCGTCACCGCCATCGGGCAGCACTTCGGCTTCCCCTGGTACGGCGGCGGCAGCATCCGGACCAACGAGTACAAGGCGGAAGAGCCGCCGGCCGACGCAATCTTCCCCGAGGTGGAGATGGACGCGCACGCGGCCGATCTGGGCATGACCTTCTATGACGGCAGCATGTTTCCGGCCGAGTATCGCGGCGGGATCTTCAGCGCCCAGCACGGGTCGTGGAACCGCACCCAGCCGGTCGGTGCCCGGGTCATGTTCACCAGCCTGAACGAGGACGGCAGCGCGGCGGAGACGCGGGTGTTCGCCGACGGCTGGCTGCTCGACACCGGCGAGTACATGGGCCGGCCGGTGGACGTGAAGGTGCTGCCCGACGGCTCGCTGCTGGTCTCCGACGACCTGGCGGGCGCGATCTACCGCATTTCCTACAATGCGCCGTAGTCGGGGAGCGTGGCGGCCGGCGCTGGCGGCGGCCACGGTTGCGCTGTGCCCGGCCGTGGCGGTTGCCGGGGGCGACATCGCGGAGGGGCGCCGCATCGCCGGCCAGTGCGGCGTCTGCCACGGGATGAACGGCATCGCCCAGGTGCCGGACGCGCCCAACATCGGCGGGGAGAACGCCTTCTACCTGGAGCGTCAGCTCCGGCTGTTCCGCTCCGGGGAGCGGCAGCACCCGCAGATGTCGATCATCGCCCAGGGCCTGAGTGACGAGGACATCGCCAACGTCGCGGCCTATTACGCCGCGATCGTGATCGAGGTGGTGAGCGTCCCCGAATAGCGGGGGCAGGGGGCCGGCCGTGAAAACGGCCGGCCCCCGGCATTCCTCAGACGAGGGGCCCGGTCGCGCGCCGGGCCTCGTCGAAGCGGTCGGCGAGCCGGGTCGCCGCGCGGTAGGCGAGCGCGGTGATGGTGCTGGTCGGATTGATCGCCGCGCCCGTCACCATCACGCTGCCGTCGATGATGTAGAGATTGGGGCAGTCCCAGCTCTGGTGCCACTGGTTGACCACCGAGGTTGCCGGGTCGTCGCCCATCCGGCAGGTGCCGAGCAGGTGCCACGCCGGCGGGGCGTAGCGGCCGTCCGGGTTGCGGAAGGCGTTCACCTTGATCTCCCACGCGCCCATCGCGCGGGCAAGCTCGACGGCCCGGTCCAGCCCGAAGTTGGCCAGACGGCGGTCGTTCTCGCACATCTGGTAGGCAATGTGCGGGGCCGGCAGCCCGCTGGAATCCTTCAGCGTCGGGGAAAGGGTGACGCGGTTCTGCGGCCGGGGCAGGTCGTCGCCCACCACCAGGATGCCGACCCCGTGCCCGAAGTGGCGCACGAACCAGTCGTGGTGCGCGGCGCCCCAGGGGGCGACGTTGCCGGAATGGGAGCCGAGCGCCTGGTAGCCGGCACCGTTCATCCGGACCACGTGCAGCGTCACGCCGTTGACGAAGCCGCGGCGGGTGTCGGTCTCGGCGAACTCCTCGCAGATGGCGACGGCGGAGATGATCCCCTTGTGGCTGTCGGTGACCGGCTCCACCCAGCACTCGACCAGCCCCAGGGTGTGGTGCATGAGGTTGCGGCCGACCTGGTCGGAGCTGTTGGCGAGCCCCTTCGGATGGCGCGCGCTTTCCGACAGCAGCAGGAGGCGCGGGGTGCCGACGCCGTTGGCGGCGAGCACCACCACCTCCGCCGGCTGGACATGGCGGGTGCCGGTGTTGCGGTCGACATAGACGACGCCGGTGGCGCGGCCCTCCCGGTCGGTCTCCACCCGCTCCACCCGGCATTCGGTGCGCAGCTCCGCGCCCGCGGCGATCGCCTTCGGCCAGTGGGTCACCGCCATGTCGTTCATCGCGCCGCGCGGGCAGCCGTTCTGGCAGTTGCCGCACAGGTTGCAGCCCGGCCGGCCGTCGTGCTCGCTGGCGAGGATCGTCACCGGCATCGGCCACCAGTGCCAGCCCAGCTTCTCGAACGCCGCGGCCGCCACCTGGCCGAGGGGCCCGGGCGCGGTGGGGAGCGTCTGGAACGGCCCGCGCGGAGGCATCGCCGGGTCGCCCGGCCATCCGCCCACGCCGCAGGCCTCATCCGCGATCTCGAACCAGGGCGCGAGGTCCTCGTAGGTGATCGGCCAGTTGGGGGCGAGGCCGTGCTCGTCGCCCTTGCGGAAATCCGACGGGCGATAGCGGGGCCAGGTGGCGGTGTAGATCGCGGTGGCGCCGCCGACGCAGTTCCACATCAGCGTGCTCTCGTCGACGGAATCCACCGGATAGTCGTGCGGCAG
>CALKHQ010000237.1 GCA_937988735.1 uncultured Alphaproteobacteria bacterium | reverse complement strand
ACCCGCACGTCATCGGCAACCTCGTCCTCTGGCTGGGCCTTGCCGGCCACGGACCCGCTGCTGACCGACCCCGACGCGGTGCGCGGCTGCGTTGCCCACCGGGCCTGCGTGATGCACGAGGGCCGTGCCCATCTGATCGAGACGCCGGACGCGGGCTGTCGCACCCATATCGAGGTGCCGCTGGAAGCGGTGCGGGCCCTCGCCGAGGGCGCACGCCTCGCCGCCCCCCCGTTGAGGGGAATTGTCCACCGAATTGGTGTCATGGGGGCCCACCCCGGGGTGTGGTAGGATCAAATTTCCGGACGGCAGAGGGGGGCGGACGGGCAGGACGGGCGTCCCCGCGGCTTTGACCCGGACTGCCCGCCCACGCATCCCCCGGCTGGAAGCCGACAGTCGCGCCGCAGGCGCGCGCATCGCACGTGCGGTCCGGAGAGGGGGCGGCCATGATGAAGGGTGCCACCGCCGCCGTTGTCACGGCGCTGGGCCTCGGACTCGCCGGACCATCGGCATGGGCAGCCGGCGAGATCGGCGACGTGGTCGGGGTGCTGACGGGCGCCTATGGCAAACCGCCGGCCCTGGAGCGGCGGGAGCTGTTTCCCGCGGTCGGCGTCTATGCCGACGAGCTGGTGGAGACGGTGCCGTCCGGCGGCCTCACCGTGCAGTTCCTCGACGGCACGTCGCTGACCCTCGGCAGCAACAGCCAGGTCGTCCTCGACTCCTTCGTCTACAACCCCGACGCGGCCGGGGGCGCGATCGAGCTGGGCAAGGGTGTGTTCCGCTTCATCGGCGGGGACGCCGGGCACGCGCACAGCACGCTGGTGCTGACCCCGACCGCCGCGATCGGCATCCGCGGCACCGATTTCGTTGTCGTCGTCCACGACGGCGGCACCCGCGTCGGCGTCGTGGACGGGCGCGTCGCCGCGGCGCATCTCGACGGCAGTGGCGCGGTGGACCTCCTCCCCGGCAGCTATGCCGACATCCCCGTCGGCGGCGGGACGGTCTCCGTCGGAATCGCGCCGGCGCCGCTCGGCGACCCGTTCGCGCTCGCGCTGTGGTACGGCAACGACATGTTCGTGGCGCTGTCCGGGGTCGAGCCGGCCGCCGGCGCGACGCCGCCGCCCCCGCCGCAGACCATCCCCGAAATCCGCGAATGCATCGGCGGCTCGTTCGGATGCGGCGACCGGCCGTCGCAGGCAAACGGCGACCGGACGCCCCAGCCCGCTCCCGCCATCCAGCCCGCCGCCCACGCCCCGGCGACGCCCACCACTACGCCCTCGCCACCCCCGCCAGGCGGCAGCGGGGGCGCAGGCGGTGGCGACGATGGTGGAGGCGGTGGCGACGGGGATGGCGGCGGCCATGGCCACGGTCATGGCGGCGGCTACGGTCACGGCGGCGGTCACGGCCATGGAGGCCATGGCGGCAGCCACGGCTATGGCCACGGCGGAGGATACGGCGGTCATGGCGGGTACGGGAGCGGCCACGCCCACGCCGGCGGCTACGGCAGCGGCAGCGGTGGCGGAAGCGGCGAAGGCGCCAGCGGTGGCGGCGGAGGCAGTGCTGGCGGAGGGGGCAGCAGTGGCGGTGGAGACAGCGGCGGCAGTGGCGGCGCGGGCGATGGTGGGGGCGGCGACAGCGGCGGCGACGACGGCGGCGACAGCGGTGCCGGAGAGGGTGACAGCGGCAGCGACGGCGGCGAAGATGGCGACGGAGACGCCATGTAGCGACGGGGGCGGTCCGCCCCCCGCCCGGGCGGCGCTGGAGGCATCTGGGCCGTGGGCAAGCTGGCCGGCCGCCGCAGGCGGCGGAACGCGATCCTCGAGCTGATCCTGCCGCTGGCGCTGCTGGCCGGCGCCGTCATGGTCAGGGCGCAGGATCCGGGCGTGCTGGTCAACCTGCGCCTGATGGTGTTCGACACCTACCAGCGCATCCATCCGCGTCCCTATGTGCCGGTGCCGGTCCGCGTCGTGGACATCGACGACGGGAGCCTCGCCCGGCTGGGCCAGTGGCCATGGCCGCGCGACCTCCTTGCCCGGCTGGTGGACCGCCTGCGGGAGGCAGGCGCGGCCGTAATCGCCTTCGACATGGTGTTCGCCGAGCCCGACCGCAGCTCGCCGGCACTGATCGCCGCGGAGTGGCGCCGCGGGCCGCCCGCGCTCGCCGCCGTCGCACCTCCGCCCGGCACGCTGCCCGATCACGACGCAATCTTCACCGCCAGCATCGCCCGCGCGCCGGTGGTGCTCGGCACCGTGCTCACCGCCGCCGCCGGGGGACAGCCGCCCGCCCAGCCGTGGGGCATGGCGACGACCGGCGACGATCCCCGGCCGTTCCTCGCCGCCTTCCGGGGCGCCGTGGCCAACCTGCCCGAACTCGAGGCGGCGGCGCAGGGCGTCGGCAGCATCAACGCGGTGCCGGACGCCGATGGCGTCACCCGCCGCACGCCGCTGGTAGTCCGCCTCGGCGACATGATCGTACCCTCCCTCGACGCCGAGGCGCTGCGCGTCGCCCAGGGGGCCGGCACCCACATCGTGAAGGCGTCCGGCGCCAGCGGCAGCGCGAGCTTCGGCGTCCATTCCGGCGTGCTCGCGGTCAGGATCGGCGCGCTCGAAGTCGCCACGGACCCGCAGGCCGCCGTCTGGGTCCATTTCACCGGGCCGCGGCCGGAACGTTTCCTTCCGGCCTGGCAGGTGCTGGACGGAAGCGCCGACCCGGACCGCCTCGCGGGCCACATCGTGCTGGTCGGCACGTCGGCGGCCGCGCTGAAGGACATGCGGGCGACGCCGCTGGACCCCGCCGCGCCCGGCGTCGAGATCCACGCCCAGCTGCTGGAGCAGCTGCTGACCGGCGTGCAGCTCACCCGCCCCGACTGGGCGCCGGGGGCGGAGATCGCCTACATCGTGCTGGTCGGCCTGCTGCTGATCGTGCTGCTGCGCCGGCTGGGCCCCCTGCCCTGCGCCGTCGTCGGGGCCGCGACCGCAGCGCTGGCGCTCGCCGCATCATGGTTCGCCTTCACCGAGAAAGGGCTGCTGGTCGATCCCGTGCTGCCGGCGATCGCAGTCCTCGCCGTCTATCTCGTCACCACCCTCATCGGCTACATCCGCACCGAGACCGAGCGCGCCTTCGTCCGCCAGGCCTTCGGCCGCTACCTCTCGCCCGCGCTGGTGGAGCGCCTCGCCTCCGACCCCGGACACCTCAACCTCGGCGGCACGGTGCGGCCGCTGACGGTGATGTTCTGCGACATCCACGGCTTCACCGCGCTTTCCGAGTCCTACGAGCCCGCGGCGCTGACCACGCTGATCAACCGCTTCCTCACCCCGATGTCGGAGGCGGTGCTCAGCCGCCAGGGCACCATCGACAAGTACATCGGCGACTGCGTCATGGCGTTCTGGAACGCGCCGCTGGACGACCCCGACCATGCCGCCAATGCGTGCCGCGCGGCGCTGGCGATGCGCGCGGCGCTGGACGCGCTCAACCGCCACCTGGCCTGCGAGGCCGCCGCCGAAGGCCGCACCCACCGGCCGCTCGCCGTCGGCATCGGGGTCAATACAGGCGACTGCCTGGTCGGCAACATGGGCTCCGCCCAGCGGTTCAGCTATTCGGCCATGGGCGACACGGTGAACCTCGCCTCGCGGCTGGAAGGCCAGTCGCGGGCCTACGGCGTGGACATCATCCTCAGCGAGGCGACGCGCGCCGCCGCCGGCCCGTTCGCCACCCTCGAGCTCGACCTGATCCGGGTGCGGGGCCGGACCCAGCCGGTGGCGATCCACGCGCTGATCGGCGACGCCGCCCTGTCCGCAACGCCGCTGTTCCGGCGGCACGCAGCCTGCCACGCCGCCATGCTCGACGCCTACCGCTCCGGCAACTGGGCGGTCGCCCGCGCCCGGCTGGCCGAGGCCCGCGCAGCCGACAGCCACGGCCTCGGCGCTCTCTACGACCTGTACGCCGCCCGCCTCGACCTCTATGCCGCGCAGCCGCCACCCCAGCCCTGGGACGGCGTCCATGTCGCGACCGACAAGTAGCCGCCCGCGGACCCGGCGCGCGGCGTCAGAAGGTGATGAGCTGCTCCCGCTGGCCGCGGCCGACGGTCACCGACTGGGTCTTCGTCTGGCCCTCGTAGCTCGCCTCGACCCGGTAGGTGCCGGGCGGCAGGTCAACCATCAGCCACGGGCCGCCACAGACCAGGTACAGCACCACGTTGCCGGCGGAATCGATGATCCGCGTGGTCACGTCCGCGACGTAGTGGCCACTGGGCTCGGCGAACATCAGCTTCAGCGAATAGGGCGTGTTCGCCGCCAGCTCGCGCTGGTCGGCGCCGATGCCGACGCACAGGAACGGCACCTGGCCCGGCGCCTGGGCGAGCGCCGGGGCAGTGCCGGCGAGGATGGCAAGGGCAGTGATCGTCGCGGCAAGTCGCATGGTCATCTCCCTCCTCCTGACAGTCCCATAGGCCGGCACGCGCCGGTCGAAGCGCGCCATGGTCCCAGCAATCCGGGCAAAACTATGGACGCCGCAGGACCCGCGGCAACCGGTCACGGTGTCCCGCAGCACCGGCGCATCAGGTGCCGGCCTCGCCGAAACGCTCGGTACGAATGTGGGAAGGCGGCACGCCGAGCGCCAGCAGCCCAGCGGTCGCAGCCTCGACGAAGCCGTTCGACCCGCAGACATAGACGTGGCGCGGCGTCCCGCCCCAGCCGGCCAGCAGCTCGGCCGTCAGCGCCCGGTCCAGCCGGCGCTCGTGATCCTGCTCGCGCACCTTCGGCCCGCGGGTGGTGGTGATGGCGATGCGGAAGGCCGGATCGTCCGCTTCCATCGCGATCAGTTCATCGCGGAAGGCGAGGTCGTCCCAGGTCCGCGCCGAATATACCAGCAGCGTCGGCAGGCCGCGCGCCGTGGCCGCGCGATGACGGGCGATCGCCACCAGCGGTGCGATGCCCGAACCGCCAGCGACGAGCAGCAGCGGTCCGCCGTCCTGTTCCCGCCAGACGAAATGCCCGCCGATCGGGCCGCGCACCTCGAACGTGTCGCCCGGCTCCGCCACTTCGTGGAAGTAGGGCGAGACCTCGCCGTCCTCGAGCCGCTCGATGGCGAGCGCGACCCGCGGCGCGCCGGGCGCCGAGCAGATGGAATAGCTGCGCTGGGCCTGATAGCCGTCGGGCGCCGTCAGCCGCACGTCGAGATGCTGGCCCGCCCGGTGCGCCGGGATCGGCGCCTCCAGCTCCACCTGTACGATCCGCGGGGTCAGCGGCGCGATCCGGGCGATCCGTGCCTCCTGCCAGCGCCGCGGCGCGCGTGCCGTCACGGGTCGTCGGTGTAGCGCTGCTCGCGCCACGGGTCGCCGTACATGTGGTAGCCGCGCAGCTCCCAGAAGCCCGCCTCGTCGCGCTCGGTGAACTGGAGCCCGCTCAGCCACTTCGCCGATTTCCAGAAGTAGAGATGCGGCACCAGCAGGCGCGCCGGCCCGCCGTGGTCGGGCGGGATCGGCTTGCCGTCGTAGGCCAGCGCGACCATCGCCCTGCCGCCGAGCAGGTCCGCCGCCGGCACGTTGGTGGTGTAGCCGTCGAAGGAATGGGCGAGGGTGAAGGCGGTCGGCGGCGCCTCCAGCCCGGCCGCCGCCAGCAGGTCGTCGATCATGACGCCCCGCCAGCGGGTGTCGAGCTTCGTCCACTTGGTGACGCAGTGGATGTCGCGCGTGATCTCCGTCTGCGGGAGCCGGCCGAACTCCTCCCAGCTCCACCGCTTGACCGCCCGCGGCCCCACCTTGAGGGTGAAGCTCCAGTCGGCGGGCGCGACCTGCGGCGTCGGCCCGGCCGACAGCACGGGAAAGCCCCGCTCCAGATACTGCCCCGGCGGCAGCCGCTTCGCCGTGTCGGCGTCGGGCCTGCGGCCGAAGAACCCGCGTGTCGTCGCCATGGCACCTCCCCGAGCGCGTGTGCCCCGCTAACTTGTACCCTCGCCCCCGTTCTGGCGAGAGGCTACGCGCCGGCGTCGAGGATCGCGCGGACGCGCGCGAACACGGCGTGGAACATTTCCTCGGTGAGCCGGCCGGTGTTCGTGTTGTAGCGCGAGCAGTGGTAGCTGTCGGCCAGGGTGAGCCCGCCGGGAAGCGCATGGACGGCGCCGTGGGCGAAGCCGTGGCCGGCCTGGCGGAGGCCGAGCGCGGTCAGCACCGAGGCATGGGAGGACGTGCCCAGCGCGACGATCACCTTCAGCCGCGGCAGCGCCGCGATCGTGTCGCGGAGGAAGGGGCGGCAGGCGCTGAACTCGGAGCCCACCGGCTTGTTCTCCGGCGGCACGCAGCGCACCGCGTTGGTGATCACGCAGTCCTTCAGCACCAGCCCGTCGTCCGGCTCGCGCCCGTAGGTGCCCTCGGCGAAGCCGTAGCGGATGAGCGTGTCGTAGAGCAGGTCGCCGGCGTAGTCGCCGGTGAACGGGCGCCCGGTGCGGTTGGCCCCGTGCAGCCCGGGCGCGAGCCCCGCGACCAGCAGGCGGGCGTCGGCCGGGCCGAAGCTCGGCACCGGCGCGTTGTGGTAGGCGGGAAACCTGCGACGGTTCCCGTCGCGGAACTGCGCGAGCCGCGGACACAGCGGACAGTCCGGCCCGGGGCCGGCGATGACGTCCATGGCGGTCACGGCCGGGATCGGCGATCAGCGCCGGTCCTTGCCGTCATCGTCCTCCTCGTCGTCGTCATCGTCGTAGTAGTCGTCGTCCTCGTCCTCGTCGTCCTCGTCGTCGAACTCGTAGTCGTCCTCGTCCTCATCCTCGTCCCCGGGCCGCGCCTGCTCCTGCACCGGGCGCCGGTCGTCGGACAGCCGGCGGTCCTCGCCGCGGCGGTCGTCGGGCCCGCGCGCGACATGGGCGCGGCGGATCGCGGCGGAGAGCGCCTCCAGCTCCACGAAGACATCGGCCTGGCGGCGCAGCTCGTCGGCGACCATCGGCGGCTGGGTGCGGATGGTGGAGACGATGGAAACGCGCACGCCCTTGCGCTGGACCGCCTCGACCAGGCGGCGGAAATCGCCGTCGCCGGAAAAGATCACCACGTGGTCGACCTTGTCCGCGATTTCCATCACGTCGGTCGCCAGCTCGATGTCCATGTTGCCCTTGATCTTGCGGCGACCGTAGGCGTCGGTGAATTCCTTCGTCGGCTTGGTAACCATGGTGTACCCGTTGTAGTCGAGCCAGTCGACCAGCGGGCGTATGGGCGAGTATTCCTGATCCTCTACCAGAGCGGTATAGTAGAAGGCGCGAACCAGACGCGTATTGTCGCGGAACAGGTCCAGCAGCTTCTTGTAGTCAATATCGAAACCCAGGGACCGGGCGGCGGCGTAGAGATTGGCGCCGTCGATGAACAGGGCCACCCGCTCGTCTCGGTAGAATTTTCCGCCGGGAATACCATCTGTCATCGTGCGCCTCTTGCGTTCTCACAGCAGATATTTTGGAGCATGGGAACGCTGCGCCACCCGGATGCAGCCGCTCTGGCTGGCAATCGCGCCGCACCGTACCAATATCTGTATCTGCCGCCGCCCTCTGCGGCTGGGTAAAAATGGCTGGACCAAAGGCCTGTTGCACTGCAACAGGCAGCCTTGAGTTCCGAATGGAACGAGGATATACAGGCCGGCCTTCGAACAGACAAGGGGTTTGCCTGATGGCGCGTGTGACAGTCGAAGACTGCGTGGAACGCGTTCCGAACCGTTTCGAGCTGGTCATGCTGGCCGCCCATCGCGCCCGCGAGATCGCGGCGGGGGCGAGCCTCCGTGTCGACCGCGACAACGACAAGAACCCGGTGGTCGCGCTGCGCGAGATCGCCGAGATCGACAACGAGCCCGACCGGCTGCGCACCTCGCTGGTGCATTCGCTGCAACGCCAGCCCGACATTGATGAGCCGGAGGATGATGAGCTATCGTTGCTGCCCACCCCGGACGTCGATGTGATGATGGCCCAGGCGGCGGCGGAGTCCGAGCTGATGGGCGGCGGCGATGACGATGGCGAGTCCGCCGGCGGCGGCTTCGAGGACGACCCGGCGGCGCTGGAAGACTGAGCAGGCCTGGGGCGGAACGGCCGAGGAGTGATCTGAACGCTTGGAGCAGGCGCAGGCAGTAGCGGACAGGACCCAGGCTGACCTGGTGGAGCGCCCGGCCCCAGGCGCCGGCGCTTCGGCACGCCCGCCCGCTCCCCGGATGATCCGCCAGTACGAGCTGGTGGAGCGCGTCAAGGCCTACGATCCCGCCGCCGACGAGGCCGCGCTCAACAAGGCCTACGTCTTCGCCATGCAGGCGCATGGCAGCCAGAAGCGGGCCAGCGGCGACCCCTATTTCTCTCACCCGCTCGAGGTCGCCGGCATCCTCACCAGCCTGAAGCTGGACACCGCCTCCATCGTCACCGCCCTCCTCCACGACGTGGTGGAGGACACCGACTACACGCTCCACGACATCGAGGCCCACTTCGGGCCCGAGATCCGGCGGCTGGTCGACGGCGTCACCAAGCTGTCGCGGATCGAGCTGCAATCCGACCATTCCAAGCAGGCGGAGAACTTCCGCAAGCTCGTCATCGCGATGTCGGAGGACATCCGCGTGCTGCTGGTCAAGCTCGCCGACCGGCTGCACAACATGCGGACCCTCCACTACATCCGCTCCGAGGAGAAACGCCGGCGGATCGCGCGCGAGACGATGGACATCTTCGTGCCGCTGGCCGAGCGCATTGGGCTCAACTCGATCAAGGCCGAACTCGAGGATCTGGCCTTCGCCGAACTCAATCCCGACGGACGGGAGTCGGTGGTCGCGCGGCTGCGCTACCTGCACGAGGAATCCGGCAGCCTCACGGTGCAGGCGATCATCGACGAGCTGGGCCGCGTGCTGCGCGAAGGCGGCGTCCAGTGCGAGGTTTCGGGGCGCGAGAAGACGCCCTACTCGATCTGGCGCAAGATGCAGCACAAGAACATCGGCTTCGAGCAGCTGTGCGACATCATGGCGTTCCGGATCGTCACCGGCACGGTGCCGGACTGCTACCAGGCACTCGGCGTCATCCACAGCGCCTATCCGGTCGTGCCCGGCCGGTTCAAGGACTACATCTCGACGCCCAAACCCAACGGCTACCGTTCGATCCACACCGGCGTCATCGGCCCGCAGAAGCAGCGGATCGAGATCCAGATCCGCACGGCGGAGATGCACGAGGTCGCCGAGCGCGGGGTCGCCGCCCACTGGCAGTACAAGCAGGGCACGGACTTCACCGACGGCCGGCGCTACCGCTGGCTGCAGGACTTCCTCGAGATCCTGGAACAGGCGGCGAGCCCGGAGGACTTCCTCGAACACACCAAGCTCGAGATGTTCTCGGACCGGGTGTTCTGCTTCACGCCGAAGGGCGACCTGATCGACCTGCCGCGCGGCGCCACTCCGGTGGACTTCGCCTACGCCGTCCATTCCGAGATCGGCGACCACTGCACCGGCGCCAAGATCAACGGGCGGCTGATGCCGCTGCGCACCGCGCTCGCCAACGGCGACCAGGTGGAGATCACCACCAACAAGTCGCAGACCCCGTCGCCGACGTGGGAGCGCTTCGTCGTCACCGGCAAGGCGCGCGCCCGCATCCGCCGCTTCATCCGCACCCAGAAGCGGCAGGAATACATCGACCTCGGCCGCACCATGCTGCAGCGGGCCTTCCGCCAGGAGGGCCACACGCTGTCGGACAAGCTGCTGACGCGGGCGCTGCAGCACTGCCGGGTGGACACCATCGACGACCTCTACGCCGCGGTCGGCGAAGGCCTGCGCTCTGCGACCGAGGTTCTGCACGCCGTCTTCCCCGAGGCCGCGCATCCGCAGAAGCCGAAGGAACGGGCGCCGGGCCAG
Organism: uncultured Alphaproteobacteria bacterium; assembly: GCA_937988735.1. Lineage (GTDB taxonomy): Bacteria > Pseudomonadota > Alphaproteobacteria > CALKHQ01 > CALKHQ01 > CALKHQ01. The sequence goes on along the minus strand of CALKHQ010000237.1, from coordinate 4,928 downwards.
GGGCCGGAGCACCGGCACGACGTCGTCGACCGCGGGGTGCCGATCGGCGGGCTGATCCCGGGGCTTGCCGTCCACTTCGCCCGATGTTGCCATCCGCTGCCCGGCGACCGCATCCGCGGCATAGTCACCACCGGCAAGGGCGTCACCATCCACACCGAGGACTGCATCACGCTGGAGCGCTTCGTGGACCAGCCGGAGCGCTTCCTCGACGTCTACTGGACGCCCGGCCGCAATGGCCAGACGCCCTTCGTCGGCCGCCTCCACGTCACCATCGACAACCAGCCGGGCAGCCTGGGCACGCTGACCACGATCATTGCCAAGAACGACGGCAACATCACCAACCTGAAGATCACCAACCGGTCGATCGACTTCTTCGACATGCTGATCGACATCGAGGTCCGGGACGTCCACCACCTGAACGACGTCATCGCCGACCTCCGCTCCAACAAGGTGATCGGCCTCGTCGAGCGGCAGCAGGGCTGACGGGCCGGATGATCCTCGGCATCGGCATCGACATCATCGACATCCGGCGGGTGGAGCGGACGCTCGCCCGCTACGGCGACCGCTTCATCCGGCGCTGCTTCACCGCGGTCGAGCAGGCCCGCTCCGAGCGCCGCGCCCGGCGCGCCGAGAGCTACGCCAAGCGCTATGCCGCCAAGGAGGCCTGCGCCAAGGCGCTGGGCACCGGCCTGCGCCACGGCGTCTACTGGCGCGACATGGGCGTGGTGAACCTGCCGACGGGCAAGCCGACGATCGCGCTGACCGGCGGCGCCGCCGCCCGCCTGGCCGAGCTGCTGCCGCCGGGCCATCGCGCCGACATTGCGCTCACCATCACCGATGAATATCCCCTCGCCCAGGCGATGGTGATCATTTCGGCGATTCCCGAAACCGCGGGCGCCGGGGCATAACCGTTGCGCATCGCCGCCGCGGCGTATATGTCGGGGGCCGTCGTGTCGGCCCGGCCCATGGACCTGCTTGCCGAAGGGGACTGACCATTTCGCTCATCTCCAAACGCGCCAAGACCAAGCGATCGGGGCTTGGCGAAACGGTCCGCACGATCATCTACGCGGTCCTGATCGCGCTGGTCGTCCGCACCGTGGCGTTCGAGCCGTTCAACATCCCGTCCGGCTCGATGAGCCCGACGCTGCTGATCGGCGACTACCTGTTCGTGTCCAAGTACAGCTACGGCTACAGCCGCTACTCGCTGCCGCTGTCGCCCGACCTGTTCGAGGGCCGCATCTTCGCCGACACGCCGGAAGTGGGCGACGTGGTCGTGTTCAAGAAGCCGACCGCGCCGGACCAGGACTACATCAAGCGGGTGGTCGGGCTGCCCGGCGACCGCATCCAGATGATCGGCGGCATCCTCCACATCAACGGCGCGCCGGTGCAGCGCGAGCTGGTCGGGCCCAACGTCTATATCGAGCGCGACGGCACGCCGAAGAACGTGATCGAGTACATCGAGACGCTGCCCAACGGCGTGCAGCATTCGATCTTCGAGTACAGCGACACCTGGCCCCTGGACAACACGCGGGAATGGATCGTGCCGGAGGGCCACTTCTTCGCGATGGGCGATTTCCGCGATAATTCTCTCGACAGTCGCGACGACGTCGGCTTCGTGCCGTTCGAGAATCTCGTCGGTCGGGCGGAGTTCATCTTCTACTCGACGGACAGGTCTGCCGAGCTGTGGGAGTTCTGGAAATGGCCGGCCGCAACGCGGTGGGATCGGCTGTTCGACGGGATCCGGTGATCCGCGCGCCGCGGCGCCGGGCGCAGGCACAGGCAGCAGAAGCTCCGGCGGACGGTATCGAGGCGGTGCTCGGCCACCGCTTCCGCGACCAGAAGCTCATCAGCGCCGCGCTCACCCACGTCAGCCTGCATCACGGCGGCCGGGCCTCGGCCTGGCAGCGGCTGGAGTTCCTCGGCGACCGGGTGCTGGGCGTCATCGTCGCCGACATGCTCTACCACCGCTTCCCGGAGGAGAGCGAAGGCGCGATGGCGAAGCGCCACGCCGCCCTGGTGCGGCGCGAGGCCCTGGCCGAGGTCGCCGGACGCATCGGGCTCGCCGGCCACATCCGCGTCGCCAGCCCGGAGGCGAACCAGGACCTGCTCGACAATCCCGGCGTGCTCGCCGACTGCTGCGAGGCGGTGATCGCCGCGCTCTACCTCGACGGCGGGCTCGAGGCGGCGCGCCGCTTCGTCGAGGCGGAGTGGGAGCCGCTGCTGACTGCCGATCCCGCGCCGCCCCGCGACCCGAAGACGGCGCTGCAGGAATGGGCGCAGGGCCGCGGGCTGCCGCTGCCGGTCTATGTCGAGACCGGGCGCTCCGGCCCGGACCACGCGCCGAACTTCGTCGTCGAGGTCAGCGTCCAGGGGCTGCCGCCGCAGCGCGGCGAGGGGCCGTCGAAGCGGGTGGCGACCCGGCTCGCCGCCGAGCGGATGCTGGCGCTGGCCGAGGCCAGCGACGCGGGACGCCGCGCATGACGGGCAACGAACCGCAGCGCTGCGGTTTTGTCGCCATCATCGGCGCGCCCAACGCCGGCAAGTCCACGCTGATCAACCGCCTGGTCGGGGCGAAGGTCTCCATCGTCACCCCGAAGGTGCAGACCACCCGCTTCCAGGTGCGCGGCGTGGCGATGGCGGGGATGACGCAGCTGATCTTCATCGACACGCCCGGCATCTTCACCCCCCGGCGCCGGCTGGACCGGGCGATGGTCGCCGCGGCGTGGAGCGGCGCCCACGATGCCGACGCGGTGGTGATGCTGGTGGACGCGCGCCGCATCACGCCGGAGGACGAGGCGATCGTCGCCAAGCTGAAGGCGGCGGAGCGGCCGGCCATCCTCGCCCTCAACAAGATCGACCTGGTGAAGCCGCCGGCGCTGCTGAAGCAGTCGGCGGCGCTCAACGCGATGCACGAGTTCACCGCCACCTTCATGATCTCGGCGGAGACCGGCGACGGGGTCGAGGACCTGAAGGCCCATCTCGCGGCGCGGATGCCGGAGGGCCCCTGGCATTACCCCGAGGACCAGCTCTCCGACCTGTCGGAGCGGCTGATGGCGGCGGAGGTGACGCGGGAAAAGCTGTTCCTGCGCCTGCGCGAGGAGCTGCCCTACGCGCTGACGGTCGAGACGGACAGCTGGACCGAGTTCAAGGACGGCAGCGTCCGCATCGACCAGACCATCTACGTCACGCGCGAGAGCCACAAGGGCATCGTCCTCGGCAAGCGCGGCAGCGGGATTCAGCCGGTGCGCGCGGCAGCCCAGGCGGAGCTGGAGCAGGAGCTGGGGCGCAAGGTGCACCTGTTCCTGTTCGTCAAGGTCCGCGAACGCTGGCTCGACGATCCGGACCGCTTCGCCACCTGGGGGCTGGACTACAACGCGTGAGGCCCCGGCGTGTCGCGGCGCATCAATCCTGTGTGACAGGCAGCAACGGCCGCCCCGCGTCGGCTACAGTGCGCGGTCCGCTCCGTTCCGACGCGAGGCCCGCATGACCGTTCGCCGCTGGCCGGCCGTCCTGACCGCCGCCCTCCTGTGCCTGCCCTTTGCCGGCGCCGGGGCCGGCGAGCGCCAGTCGCCCGACGACTACGCCGACTGGAACGCCGTGCTCGCCGCCGCCGAGGGCACGACCGTCCACTTCAACGCCTGGGGCGGCGACGCCAAGATCAACGCCTATCTCGACTGGGTCGCCGACGAGGTCGCCGCCGCGTTTGGCATCGAACTCGTTCACGTCAAGCTCGGCGACACGGCGGAGGCGGTCACCCGCGTGCGTGCGGAAGCGGCAGCGGGCCGCGACACCGGCGGCAGCGTGGACCTGGTGTGGATCAACGGCGAGAACTTCGCCGCGATGAAGGCGCAGGGCCTGCTCTACGGCCCGTTCGTCTCCCTGCTGCCCCACGCCGGACTGATCGACACCGAGGACAAGCCCACCACCGTCCTCGACTTCAGCGAGCCGACCGACGGGATGGAGGCGCCGTGGGGCATGGCCCGGCTCGTGTTCATCCACGACAGCGCCACCGTGCCCGCGCCGCCGGCCACTCCGGAGGCACTGCTCGCCTGGGCGCAAGGCACACCGGGCCGCTTCACCTACCCCGCCCCGCCCGACTTCATCGGCACCACCTTCCTGAAACAGCTCCTGCTGTCGCTGACGGACGATCCGGCGGTATTCGCGGCCCCGCCTGCCGGGCCCGACGCGTTCGCCGGGGCGACCGCGCCGCTGTGGGACTATCTCGACGCGCTCCGCCCCCACCTGTGGCGCGGCGGCGCCGCCTATCCCGCCAACTACCCCGCGCTGCGCCAGCTCCTGAACGACGGCGAGATCGACATCGCGATGGCCTTCAACCCGGGCGAGGCCTCCGCGGCGATCGCGCAGGGCCTGCTGCCGGAAACCGTGCGCACCTTCGTGCTGAAGGGCGGCACCATCGGCAACACCCACTTCGTCGCCATCCCGTACAACGCGAGCGCCCCCGCCGCCGCCATGGTGGTGGCCGACTTCCTGCTGTCACCGGCGGCGCAGGCGCGCAAGGCCGATCCCACGCTGTGGGGCGACCCGACCGTGCTCGCCCTCGACCGGCTCGCGCCCGAGGACCGCGCCCTGTTCGACGCGCTGCCGCTCGGCCCCGCCGACCTCGCCCCCGACGCCCTCGGCCCCACGCTTGCCGAACCCCATGCCGCCTGGGTGCCGCTGCTTGAGGCCGCCTGGGCGGAGCGCTACGCGAACTAGACAACGGTGCCGACGCCTTCCACCACCCGGACGGGCCTCGGGGCTGCGCCGGTTCTCACCCTCGTCCTCGTGCTCGGCCCCATCGCGGCGGGGACTGCCGCCGTCGCGGCCGAGGCATGGTCGGCGGAAGGCTGGCGACGGCTCGCCACGGCACCCGGGATCGAGCGGGCGACCCTCGCCACGCTTGCCAGCGGCCTTGCCGCGACGCTGCT
>CALKHQ010000236.1 GCA_937988735.1 uncultured Alphaproteobacteria bacterium | reverse complement strand
CGAGCTGGCGGGCGACCTCGGTCTTGCCGACGCCGGTCGGGCCGGAGAACAGGTAGTTGCCGATCGGCTTCTCCGGCTCGCGCAGGCCCGCGCGGGCGAGCTTGATCGCGCTTGTCAGCGCCTCGATCGCGCGGTCCTGGCCGAAGACCATGCGCTTCAGGTCGCGCTCCAGGTTCTTCAGCACCTGCTTGTCGTCGCGGGTGACGTTCTTCGGCGGGATGCGCGCGATCTTCGCCACCACCGCCTCGATGTCGCGCACGGTGATGGTCTTCTTGCGCTTCGACGGCGGCAACAGCATCTGCGCCGCGCCGACCTCGTCGATCACGTCGATCGCCTTGTCCGGCAGCTTGCGGTCGTTGATGTAACGGGCCGCAAGATCCACCGCCGTGCGGATCGCATCCTCGGTGTAGCGGACCTTGTGGTGCTCCTCGTAGTAGGGCTTCAGGCCGCGGAGGATCTTCACCGTGTCGTCGAGGCTCGGCTCGTTGACGTCGATCTTCTGGAACCGGCGCACCAGTGCCCGGTCCTTCTCGAAGTAGTTGCGGTATTCCTTGTAGGTGGTCGACCCGATGCAGCGCAGCGTGCCGCTGGCCAACGCCGGCTTCAGCAGGTTCGACGCGTCCATCGCGCCGCCGGAGGTGGCGCCGGCGCCGATAACGGTGTGGATCTCGTCGATGAACAGCACGGAGTGCGGCTTCGATTCCAGCTCGCTCACCACCGCCTTGAGCCGCTCCTCGAAGTCGCCGCGATAGCGGGTGCCCGCGAGCAGCGCACCCATGTCGAGCTGGTAGATCACCGCCGGCTTCAGCACGTCGGGGACCTCGCCCTTGCTGATGCGCCGCGCCAGCCCCTCGGCGATCGCCGTCTTGCCGACGCCGGGCTCACCGACATAGAGCGGGTTGTTCTTCTGCCGCCGGCAAAGAATCTGGATGGTGCGCTCGACCTCGGCCTCGCGCCCGATCAACGGGTCGATCCGACCTTTGGCCGCCTTCTCATTCAGGTTGACGCAGTAGGTAGCCAAGGCCTCGTCGCCCTTCTTGGTGCCCTTCTCCTCGCGGGTCTCCTCCTCCGCGCCCGTCACCCGACGCTGCTCGGAATGGCCGGGCACCTTGGCGATGCCGTGGGAGATGTAATTCACCGCGTCGAGCCGGCTCATGTCCTGATCCTGCAGGTAATACACGGCGTGGCTCTCGCGTTCGGAGAAGATCGCGACCAGTACGTTGGCTCCGGTGACCTCTTCCCGGCCGGAGGACTGGACGTGAATGGCGGCGCGCTGGAGAACGCGCTGGAAGCTGGACGTCGGCTTGGCATCCTCGCCCCGGTTGGTCACCAGATAGGCGAGGTCGTTCTCGATGTAGGCGGACAGCTCGTCGCGCAGCCTCTGCAGGTCGACACCGCAGGCCTTCAGCACCGCGACCGCGTCCTGGTCCTCGGTGAGCGCCAGCAACAGGTGTTCCAGCGTCGCATACTCGTGCCGGCGCTGGTTGGCCTGGGCGAGTGCGCGATGCAGGGTCTGCTCGAGGTTGCGTGACAGCATCAGGCAGCTATTCCTTTTCCAGGGTGCACTGCAGTGGGTGCTGATGCTGGCGGGCAAATTCGATCACCTGCGTCACCTTCGTCTCGGCGACTTCGTAGGTGTAGACCCCGCACACGCCGACCCCACGCCGGTGCACATGCAGCATTATCGCGGTGGCCTCTTCCCGGCTCTTGTTGAAGAACCTCTCAAGGATATGAACGACGAACTCCATGGGAGTGTAGTCGTCGTTCAGCATCAGCACCTTGTACAGCGAGGGCTTCTTTGTTTTCGGCTTGATCCGGACGACAACGCCCGTACCTGTATCTCCGTCGCCTCTACGCACTTCGTCGCTCATGGTCTGCTCAATCCTCTGGGCGGGAAGATCCGCTCCCGGGCCCGCAACGGCCGCCGCAATGCCTGACCGACCCCAAGATCATATGGGATTGCCCGTGGTCGGGTGAAGCGGGAATTGTGCCCGGCCCACCCCCGCCGGACGACGCCATACCGGGTGGTCCCCTCGGCATCCATGCGCAACAAAACGCCCACCAGATATGGCGGGCGTTCGGGAAAGGTCAATGCGAGGGGGATGCACGCGCGGGCCGCGCGAGGCATTCCGCGGCAGGAGTGACAGCCTGCCGCGGCTGCCGGTGACTGTCAGGCGGTCAGCGGCTTCCACAGCTTCGCGAACCGGTCGCTGAACTCGCTCTGCAGCGGCGCGAAGGCGTCGGCCAGGCTGGTCGCCGCGATCCGGCTGACCTCGCTGCTCTCGGCGAGCAGGCCGTCGAGGGCCGCCTTCACGTGGCTGGTCTGAACCTCGACTGCTTCGGTCACGGTGGAGCAGGCCATGAGCTGCCGGACCGTGTCGAGATTGGCGTCGAACGAGGACTGGGCGTAGGCCAGCACCGACTTGTTGATCTGCTCCAGACCCTTTACGAGCGTGTCGCTCGACTTGAGCCAGCGGTCATAGGCGCGCTGGGCCGCCGCCGGGAAATCCTCGATGCCCGGCACGGCAGCCGCGCCGGCCAGGGCCTGCGGGCCGGGCGTTTCCGCGGCCGTGCCGGCAACGGCCGGGATGCCCGGCGCTTCGCCCGGTGCTGCCGTTTCGGCAGTCTTCGGGCCCTTCACCTCGGCCGTCTCGATTGCCGCGCTTCTTGCCTTCGCCTTGGTGCTCACGCTGGCCTCCCGCAGTTGCACTGGGATCGTTGCTGCACTGCAGCATGAGGGGAACATGAGCAGCCGCATCGCTGAAGTCAAGGATCGATTGTGCAGCGCAGCAACGGGCGAGCTTGCCGGTCCGGTTACTCGGCTGCCTCCGCGATCCGCGGTTCCTGCCAGCCCTCGTCCTGTAATCCCTGCCGCCGCTCCTCGCGCCGAGCCCGGCGGCGGGCCTTCCACGAGCGGACGTTCTCCCGCACCATCAGCGCCGCGGGGGTGACGATCAGCGTCAGCACGGTCGCGAGCGACAGGCCGAAGGCGACCGCGGTGGAAAGCTGCACCCACCACTGGGTGGACGGCGACCCGATCGTGACGCTGCGGCCGGCGAAGTCGATGTTGAGCTGCAGCACCATCGGCAGCAGGCCGAGGACGGTGGTGATCGTGGTCAGCATCACCGGCCGCAGCCGCTGCGCCCCGGTGAGCATGATCGCCAGCCGCGGATCGTCCACCGTCTTCCGCAGCTGGTCGAAGGTGTCGATCAGGATGATGTTGTTGTTCACCACGATGCCGGCCAGCGCGATCACGCCGACGCCGCTCATCACGATGCCGAACGGCTGGTCGGTGACCAGCAGGCCCACCATCACCCCCACGGTGGACATGACCACCGCCGTCAGGATCAGGAAGGCGCTGTAGAAGCTGTTGAACTGAGTCACCAGGATGATGGCGATCAGGAAAAGCGCTACCGCGAAGGCCTGCGTGAGGAAGGCGGCGGCCTCCGCCTGGTCCTCGTCCTCGCCCTGGAAGGTCACGATCACCCGCGGGTCGAGGTCGAGTGCGGCAATCGCCGGACGGAGCTGGTTGACCACATCCGACGCCAGCAGCGGATCGCCCGCGGCGTTGGTCGCGCGGGGGTCGATGTCGGCGGCGAGCGTCATCACCCGCACGCCGTTGGTGCGGTCGATGGTGCCGACGCGCGGTTCCGCCACGCGGGTGACGAAGTTGGAGATCGGGACCAGGCCCACCGCGGTCTGCACCCGGATGTCGTCCAGCATGGACAGCGTCCGGTCGGAGACCGGATAGCGGGCCACGATATCGATCTCCTCGTCGGAGTCGTTCGGCCGGTAGTCGCTGAACTTGAGCCCGTTGGTGACCAGGCGGATCAGGCTGCCGATCTGCGCGATGTCGGCGCCGAACTTGGCGGCCTGGGCCCGGTCCACCGTGATCTCCCAGTCGATGCCCGGCAGCGGCCGGCTGTCCTCGATCTGGACCAGACCCGGCGTTGACTCCAGCAGCTCCCGGAGCCTGACCACCGTCGGCTCCAGCAGCTCGGGGGCCTGCGACGCGACCCGGAGCTGGATGGGCTTGCCCGACGGCGGCCCCGCCTCCTGCTCGCGCACCTCGACATGGATGCCGGCGAGCGTGCTCGCGCGGTCGAGGATCTCCCGCTCGATCTCCACCGCCGGGCGGCGCAGTTCCCAGTCCACGAACTCGATCGTGATGATCCCGATCACGTCCTCGGCCACGTCCTGGCTCTGGCCCATGCCGCCGCTGCGCGTATAGACCGAGGCCATCTCCCCGCGCGCGTCGCCGATGTCCAGCACGATCTGCTCGACCTCGCGCACCAGGAAGTCCTTCTCCTCCGTCGACAGATTGCCCCGGGCGGCGACCTGGATGCTGATCTGCTCGGGCTCGATCGACGGGAAGAACTCGATGCCGCGGCCGAAGCTGGCATAGGCCATCCACGCCGCGACCAGGGTCACCACGGACGCGACGAGGATCTTGCCCGGGTGCCGCAGCGCCCAGCCGAGCACCTTCACATAGACGCCGGCGTAGCCCTTCAGCGTCTGCAGCGCATTGGCGATCTCGGCCGGCGGGCGCTCGCCCGACAGCCGCTGCATCTGCTCGACCTTGGCATGGTCCACCCGCGGCTGGCGCCGGCCGAACACGCTGCCCAGCACGGGCACGAACACCAGCGCCATCGCCATCGAGGCGGAGAGGGTGGCGATCAGGGTAATCGGCAGGTACTGCATGAACTCGCCGACGATGCCCGGCCAGAACAGCAGCGGCAGGAAGGCGCAGAGCGTGGTGACGGTAGAGGCGACCACCGGCCACGCCATGCGGCGGGCGGCGCGGCCGTAGGCGTCCTTGATGGTGTAACCCTCGGCGATCTTCCGGTCGGCGTACTCGGTGACGATGATCGCTGCGTCCACCAGCATGCCCACCGCCATGATCAGGGCGAACAGGACCACGATGTTGATGGTCAGCCCCATCAGCCCGATAATCAGGATGCCGGTGAGGAAGGAGCCGGGGATGGCGACGCCGACCAGCAGCCCCGACTTGATGCCCAGCGCCGCGACGATGACGATCATCACCAGCAGCACCGCGCTGATGATGTTGTTCTGCAGGTCCGACAGCATCGAGCGGATGTCTTCGCTGCGGTCGCCGGAGAGCGTGATCTCGACTGTGGGCGGGATGTATTCGCGCATCGCATCCACCGCGGCGCGCACCATGGCAATCGTCTCGATCACGTTCTCGCCGGAGCGCTTCACCACCTCCAGCGCAACCGACGGCTGGCCGTTGATCCGGGCGAAGCTCTCCGGGTCCTTGAAGGTGCGCTGCACCGTGGCGATGTCGCGGAGCTGGATCATCCGGTCGCCGTCCACGCGGATCGGCAGCTCCAGGATGTCGTCCAGGCCCTGGAACAGGCCGGGCACGCGCACCGCGAAGCGGCCGTGGCCGGTGTCCACCTGGCCGGCGGCGACCAGCCGGTTCGAGCTGGAGACGATCTCCGCGAGCTCGCCGGCGGAAAGCCCGTAGCTCTCGGCGACCATCGGGTCGATCACCACCTCGACCTGCTCCTCCCGGTCGCCGCCGATGTCGACGCTGAGCACCGGGGGCAGGGACTCGATCACGTCCTCCATGCGCCGGGCGAGCGCGAGCAGCGTGCGCTCGGGCACGGGCCCGTGCAGGTTGACGGTGATCACCGGGAACAGGCTGAGGTTGACCTCGTGAACCCGCGGCTCGTCCGCCTCGGCGGGCAGTTCCGGGCGCGCCCGGTCCACCGCCTCGCGTACGTCGGCGATCGCCTCGTCGGCGTCGAACCCCGCCTCGAACTCCAGCACGACGTTGGCGCCGCCCAGATAGGCGGTGGCGCGCAGCTCCTTGATTCCCTCGATGTCGCGCACCTCCTGTTCGACGGGGCGCACCAGCAGCCGCTCGGCATCTTCCGGCGCGATGCCTTCCAGGCTCATCGAGACGTAGATGATCGGGATGTTGACGTCCGGGTCGCTTTCCTTCGGGATCGTCACATAGGTGACGAAGCCGGCAACCAGCAGCAGCACCAGCAGCAGGATGACGGTGCGGGTGTGGCTGAGCGCCCCGTTGATGAGGGCGATCACGATGCGGCCTCGCCGTCGTACACCGGGCCGGCGGGCTGATAGACCGGATCGACCACCTGGCCGGCCGAGACATACTCCTGCCCGACCGTGATCAGCGTGACCCGCTCCGGCAGGCCGGCGACCCACAGTCCTTCACGCGTGTCCTCCAGCAGCGTCACGGGTACGAACTCGACCACGTTGCCGTCGCCGACCACGCGCACGCCGATGGTGCCGTCGTCGGCGAGCGCCAGCACCGCCGGGCTGATGCGGTGAGCCATGATCTGGCGGCCCGGAATGCGCACCCTGGCGGTCAGGCCGTCCATGATGAGGTGGTCCGGGTTGTCGGCCTCGATCTCGACACGGAAGGTGCGGGTGGCCGCATCGGCAGTGGCGGACACGAAGCGGATCACGCCGTCGATCGCGTCGCCGGTCACCAGCTCCGCATGCGCCATGGCGCCAAGCTGCACGTCGCGTACCTGCCGCTCGGTCACGTGGACGACCAGCACGATCGGATCGAGGTCCACGATGGTGCCGACGGGATCGCCGGTGCGGACATAGGCGCCAAGCTCGCTCGGGCGCTCGTTGATCACGCCCTCGAACGGGGCGGTGATCTCGGTCTTCGCAAGCTGCTGCCGCGCCGTGGTCAGCATGGCCTGGGCGGCGTTGAGGTTGGCCAGCGCGGAAGCGACCTGGGTCCGGGCCGAATAGCCGCTCTGGCCGAGCTGTTGCGCGGCGTTGTATTCGATCCGCCGCTGCTCGACGAGCGCCTCCGCCTCCTCGACGCGTGCGACGAGGTCGTTCACCTCGAGGCGCACGATCGGCTGGCCCGCCGCGACCCGCGCGCCTTCCTCGACCAGCACCTCGGCCACCCGGCCGTCGATCTCGGCGGCGATCTGGACCGTCCGCGCGGCGCGGGTGTGCCCCAGCAGGCTGACTTCCTCGACATAGGGCTCGGCAACCAGGTCTGCGACGCGCACCTGGAACCGGGCCTCCCGCGCGGGCGTGTCCGCCGTCCCGGTCTGGCCGCCGGGGGCAGGGGAGTCGACCAGCGCGCCGGACGCGATCCAGGCGACCGCGCCGGCTGCGATCACTGCGGCGACTATGACGGACTTCCGCATCGGAGGCCTCCGTTGCCGCGCCTACTCGGCGGCCTGGCTGGGCAGGGCGCTGTCCGGCTGCTGTGCGGCAGGTGGCGCCTCGCCATCGATGGCGATGGCGGCAAGAAGCGCGTGCTTGTGCTCCTCGAGATAGTGCGCGCCCGCCTCATACAGCGCGAGCCCGAACCCGCAGACGAAATCGGCGCCCGGGCTGCCGTGGCCGCGCTCGCGGCCTTCGCGCATCTGCGCGATCTTCGTCCGGTAGTGCGCGATCCGCTCCTCGATCAGCGCCTCGACCATGCGCACCGGCAACAGCTCGGCGAAGAACAGCCGGAACAGGTGGTCCGATGTCAGCCGCTCGACCGACGGCGCCTCGTGCAGGATGTCCAGCAGCGCGAGCTTGCCCTTCTGGGTGACGCTGTAGACGGTCTTGTCGGGCCGGCCCTCCTGGCTCTCCTGTCGGCCGGTGATCATGCCTTCCTCCGACAGGCGCTTCAGCGCCGGGTAGATCGATCCGTAGCCGGCGTCGGTGAAGCTGCCGAACGGTCCCGATTCCAGGCTCTTCCTGATCTCGTATCCGCTGGCGTCGCCCATGCTGAGCACGGCAAGGCATATCGCGCGTGCGTCCATTGTCTCCGTCGTTCCTTGCTGAAGGGCGGCGGACTGTGTCGCAACCGACCTCCAGCGTCAATGAAATATTCTGTCCGGCAATATATCGAACCGATATATACCGAAGTGAAGGATTATCTCGCTCCCTGGCCCGTAACGGGGAATGGCGGCCGGACTGCGGTCAGCCCTGGCCCTGCACGCAGCGGCTGGTCGCTTCCTCGAACGCGCAGACCGCGTCGCCCGAGACGTCGCACTGCATGAACAGGCCGGCGTCACGGCAGTGGCAGATCCACGTACCGCCGTTGAACTGCGTGCGGGCGGTGAGGTTCCGGATGTCGGTGCGGCTGCCGAAATGCGTCTGGCAGGTGCCGGGCGACCGGCTCGCCAGTTCCTGCTTGGCGAGTTCGCAGGCGGCGAGTTCTCCCATCCGCATCATCGTTGCCGTGTGCCGGATCGCCACCCGCTCCTCGCGGGGGGTGAAGGCGGCATCGGCGTAGCAGGCGGCCGGGCCATTGGTGGCGACCGGCGTGGGGCGGTGATAGCTCTCGCCGCTGTCCGCAACGCACGCGGCAAGCATCAGCGTTGCTGCCGGCAGAAGGAGTCTGAACGCCATCGCCGATCTCCATGATGGTGCACGGGCGCCGCCAGTGTGATATTTGGATTGTTTCAGTCCAACGCAACGGTTCGGACCGTCGCCCGGGGCGGGGCGACGCAGAAGACCGGACTCTTCGGCTGAACTTGAGGGGGATACGGCAGTGGCCGTGATCGGGAAGGATCTGAGCGGCATTACCATACTGTCCGGGTTGCTGGCGGAAGACCTGGAAAGTCTGGCGAACCGCTGCGTCTGGCGGCGGTACGAGCCGGATCAGTTCATCATCGACCAGAACAGCGTCAGCCGCGATGTCTGCTTCGTCACCGATGGCTGTGCGCGCATCGTGATCTACGCTCCGAACGGTCGCGAGATCTCTTTCGACGACGTGACGAAGGGCCACTATTTCGGCGAGCTTGCCGCGATCGACGGCGAGCCGCGGTCCGCTTCGGCGGTGGCGCTGGAGCCGACGACCGTCGCGCACATGTCGCCCGAGGTCTTCATCGACCTCCTGGTCGAATACCCGACGGTGGCGCTCGACGTGATGCGCGGGCTCGCGCGGATCGTGCGCCATGCCACGGCGCGGATCATGGACCTGAGCGTGCTCGGTGCGAACAACCGGGTTCAGGCCGAGGTGCTGCGGCTGGCGCGCGAGGCGGCAGGCAACGGCAGCAAGGAGGCGCGGATCAGGCCGATCCCGGTCCACAGCGACATCGCCGCCCGGGTCAGCACCACCCGCGAGACCGTGGCCCGCGTGTTCTCGGACCTCGCCCGCCACGACATCGTCGTGCGCGAAGGTCACGCCCTGGTGGTGAAGGACATTCCGCGCCTCGAGAGCATGGTGGCCGAGGTCAGGAGCGTCTGACGGGCGCCCCGCGCGCCCGTTGCGCGGCGGATCGAAGGTCTCGCACGTTTGACAGCCATCGCCGCCGGCCGCACTGTGTGGCCGGCCGCGGCCTGACTCGGCCGGATGCGGCGGACGAAAAACATCAAGGAGGCGTTCAGCCGATGGTATCCGAGAATCTGACCCGCTCGACCGCGCTGGGTGGTTTGGTCATCGCGGGCGCGCTGGTGCTGGGTGCGTGCCAGTCGACCCGGGAGAGCGGCGAGGCCCAGACGGCGACAGCCAGCGAGACCACGGAAGTGGCTGCGGCCGTGGCGGACGATGCGACGGAAGCGACGGAGACGGCCGTCGCATCGGGCGACATCGTCGCCACCGTGGCCGCCCAGAGCCAGCTTTCCACGCTGGGCAACCTGATCGAGGCCGCGGGTCTGGCGGACACCCTGCGTGGGGCGGGGCCCTACACCCTGTTCGCGCCGACCGACGCCGCCTTCGCCGCGCTTCCCGCCGGTACGGTGGACGCGCTTCTGCTGCCGCAGAACCGCTCGCGGCTGGCCCAGATCCTCTCCTATCACGTCGTCTCCGGCAGCGCGCTCGGCTCGGCCGATATCGCCGGGCAGTCGCTCACGCTCGGCACGCTCGAAGGCCGCGATCTCAGGATCCGCGACGGCAAGGTCAACAACGCAACCGTGATCGGCAGTGACATTGACGCCGCCAACGGGGTGATCCACGTCATCGATACGGTCCTGATACCATAGGCCGAATTCGGGATGTGGCCGGTCTGGAGCGGCCTGCGGGCCGCCCGCGGCGTGCGGCGGTTTCCCCCCATTTGCCGTCGTCACCTGCCGGTCGGCCGCGCCACATGCCCGTAGCGCCCGATACCCTTTGATCGGGCGCTTTTTTTGGCGCGAAGGCCGCCGTTCCGCGCCGCCACCTGTTGGCGGGAGCCAATGAAGCAAGCCTCTCCCACCCCTGTCAGCCGCCGCGCTGTCATCGCCGGCCTCGCAGCCGCGGCGGCAGCGCCGGGCGCGCTCCGCGCAGCAGGGGAACGGCGGCTGCGGCTGGTGAACGCCCATACCGGCGAGCGCTTCGACGACGTCTATCACGACGGGACCGCCTACCTGGACGAGGCGCTGTCCGCGCTCGACTGGCTGGTGCGCGACCACCGCGAGAACGTGGCAGCGGCGATGGACCCCGCGCTCTACGACCTGGTGTGGGCGCTCGGCAGCCGCTATGCCGCCGCCCGCGGGGCGCGGCCGGTGATCGCCGTCCACTCCGGCTTCCGCACCGAGACGACCAACGAGATGCTGCGGGCGGAAGGGGCGGCCCAAAACAGCCTGCACATGGCCGGCATGGCGCTCGACGTCTCCGTTCCCGGCCTCGGCATCAACATCCTCGCCAACCAGGCGCTCCGGATCGGGGCCGGCGGGCTCGGCATCTACTACCGCTCGGGCTTCGTCCACCTCGATACCGGTCCGCCCCGGTTCTGGTATCGTCGCTGAGGGCCCTGGCGCCCCGGATTTCTCCTCGAGCGGACCGCCTGCGCAGACATGGTCGACATTCCCCCAGCCGCCGACACCGCGCCCGCCCCCGAAACCATCGCCCGCGTCCGGCGGGGGCGCGTCCACATCGTGGATTTCCTGCGCGGCATCGCCATCCTCGCCGTCATCGCCTACCACTTCTGCTGGGACCTCGACGAGTTCGGCTTCGCCCGCCTCGACCTGTTCGCGGACCCCTTCTGGCTGACCGCAAGGACGGCCATCGCCGGGAGCTTCCTGTTCATCGCCGGGTTCAGCCTGGTCCTGGCGACGGCGGACGGCATCAACTGGCGCCGCTACTGGATCCGCTTCGCCAGGATCGTGCTCTGCGCCGTGCTGGTCAGCGCAGTCACCTACTGGAACTACCCCGGTTCCGGCGTCTTCTTCGGCATCCTGCACCTGATCGCGACGGCGACGATCCTCGGGCTCGTCTTCCTGCGGGTGCCTGCGGTGCTGACGGCGCTGTTCGCCGTGGTGCTGTTCGCCATCGACTATGCGCCCCAGCCGTGGCTGTCGGCCGACTGGCTGCTGTGGCTCGGCCTGGGGACGCAGCCGGTCCATGCCGTCGACTACACCCCGCTGGTGCCATGGCTCGGCTTCTTCCTTCTCGGCCTCGCCGCCGCGCGGGTCGCGATATCAAGCCCGTGGTGGGCGGGCATCGCGCGCTGGCGGATGGAGGACGGGCTCGGCACAGCCGTCCGCTTCCTTGGCCGGCACACGCTGGTCATCTATCTGGTTCATCAGCCGATCCTGTTCGGCCTGTTCTTCCTCTGGCTCTACCTCGCGCAGTAGCGCGCGACCGCCGTCACCTCGGCGGCTGGTGGAACTCGATGACGTTGCCGTCCGGGTCGCGCACGAACACGAGCTGCGCGCCGTGGGGCAGGGTGACCCGGCCGCTGAGCGGGATTGCCAGCGCCGCGAGCTTCTGCTCCACGGCGGCGATGTCGGTCACTTCCAGCGCCATGTGGGTATAGCCTGGATGCTTCTCCGGCACGTCCATCAGGACGTTGGTCGTGGACGCCGGGGACGCGTTGAGGATGAAGTTCAGGCTGATGCCCGACGGGTGCTCCATGATCGCCACCGGCTCCGGGCCGAGCGGGCCGGCCACGAAGGTGAAGCCGAGCTTCTCGTAGAACGCCCGCGTCGTCGCCAGGTCCTTCACCCGGATGCCGACGTGGTTGATGCGCGTGATCTCGTCCACCGGTCCCTCCATCCGTCCGCGGCGAAGATGCGGGCTGATCTCGCGACGGTCAAACGAATGACGCTTCCGGTGGACATCGTGGGGCAGCTTCCATATACAGTTATATAACATGTTATGGAGATCCGGCGGATGGAGGATGTTCTCCGCTCCCTCGGCTATCTCTGCCTCGGCAGCCGGATGAAGCGGCTTGGCGAGCAGCTGCAGGCGGATGCGCAGCGGCTGCTCGACCGGCTCGATCCGGCGCTGCAGGCCGGGTACCACCCTTTGCTCGCTGCCCTCGACCGGCTGGGCCCGCTCACCATCGGGGATCTCGCCCGCGCGCTCCGCATCAGCCAGCCCGGCGTCACCCGCAGCGTCGGCCGGCTGGTCGCGCAGGGGCTGGTCGCGGTGCGTCCGGCGGACGACGACCAGCGCCAGAGGATCGTCGCCCTCACCGAGCGCGGGCGGACGCTGGTCACCGCCGCCAAGGCAGAGCTGTGGCCCGCGATCGAGGCCGCCGTGTCCGATCTTTGCGCCGGGCTCTCCGGCCCGCTGCTGAGCCAGCTCGCGTCGATCGAGGACGGGCTTGCCGCCGTGTCGCTTGCGGAGCGGGCGGCGCGATGAGCCATCCCCTCGATCGGCCGGTGTGGACGGCGCTTGCCACGGTGCACGCCCATCTCGCCGAGGGTGGCCCGCTCGCCCGACGCTATCCGCCGGCGGTGATCCCCTTCGCTGCGACCGCCGATGACAGCCCGGAGGCGGGCGAGGCGCTGGCTGCCCTCGTCGGCCGTGGCGACAAGGTGGTGCTCGCCGAGTTCCGGCCCCCGGTGCTGCCGCGCGGGCTGGTAGCGGTCTCGGTGTCGCCTGCGGTGCAGATGGTGGCGTTCGAGCCGACCCCGCCCGTCTCCGATCCGCGGATCGAGCGGCTGATGCCCGGCGACGCGCCGGAGATGCTGGCGCTGGCGACGCTCACCCGGCCGGGGCCGTTCACCCTGGGCGCGATGCGCCTCGGTGCCTTCTGGGGCGTGCGCCTCGACGGCCGGATCGCGGCGATGGCAGGCGTCCGCATGGCCCAGCCCGGCTATACCGAGCTCAGTGGAGTCTGCGTCCATCCCGACTTCCGCAGCCAGGGCCTTGCCCGCCTGCTCTCGCTCCACGTTGCCGGCCTGATCCAGGCGAACGGCGCCACCCCCTATCTCCACGCCTACGCCACCAACACCGCCGCGATCCGCCTCTACGAGTCCATCGGCTTCACCATCCGCACCCGGATGACGGTGACCGTGGCCCGCCGGGCGCGGTAGGCGGCTACGACAGCGGCTCCGGGCGCGGCGGCCGCCGCGGCTCCTCGGGCAGGGGAATGAACTCGGCGCGGTCGTCCGGCGGCAGCGGGATGCGCCCCTCGCGCCAGTCGGCCTTGGCCTGCTCGATCCGCTCCTTCCGCGAGGAGACGAAGTTCCACCAGATGTGGCGGGGGCCCAGCGGCTCGCCGCCCAGCACCATCACCCGCGCTGCCTCGGGCGCGGTCATGCGCGGGCTTTCGCCGGGGGCGAACACCAGCATGCGGCCCGCGGGGCAGGGCGTTCCGTCCACCTCGAGGCTGCCGCGGGCGACATAGACGGCGCGCTCGGTGTAACCGGTCGGCAGCGTCAATGCGGCGCCCGGCGCGAGCTCGGCGTGCAGGTAGACCAGCGGAGATCGTGTCCGCACCGGGCTCTTCAGGCCATGGGCCTCGCCGGCGATCAGCCGCAGCCACAGCCCGCCGTCCCGGGCCTGTGGCAGGTCGCTCTCGGGATAGGCGTCGAAGGCGGGCGTGCATTCCTCGTCCGCCTCGGGCAGTGCGACCCAGCTCTGCATCATCTCGAACGGCTGGCCGGAGAGGACCGCCGGGTCGTCGAAGCGCTCGGAGTGCGCGATGCCGCGGCCGGCGGTCATCCAGTTGACGGCGCCGGGATGAATCGGCTGGACAACGCCCAGGCTGTCGCGGTGGGTGATGCCGCCGGCGAAGAGATAGCTCACGGTGGCGAGCCCGATGTGGGGGTGCGGGCGGACGTCGGCCTCGCGCATTCGCTCCGGCGGCAGGGCCAGCGGGCCGGCGTGGTCGAGGAAGATGAACGGGCCAACCATCCGCCGGTTGCGGAAGGGAAGGACCCGGGCGACGGTGAACCCCCCGCCGAGTTCGGTCCGGCGGGCGTCGATCGCGATCTCGGGCATGGGCTGCCCTCCCGGATGCTGGAATGTCGCAGATGAAACTCTGCCATGCCCTCTGCGCGATCGTCTACCGTGCCCTGGCCGGATTCCCGGCTGCTGCGCCGGCGCGCGTCCGACCGCAGTCGGCCGATCGACCGTTCCCATGGTGAAATGGTAATTGCCGGATCCCCGACCGCCGGAGTCACCCGTCATGACGCAGCCACGGAACGTCACCGCCAGCCTCGCAGGTACGGGCGTGATGGCGGTGTGGATGGCGTCGTCCGCGCTGCACGCGGCGCAGCCGGAGTCGCCAGGCTGCACGTTCATCAACACCGATTTCCTTCCGCCGCCCGGTTATTCCGGCTGGCCGGGGGTTCCGCAGGTCGTGCATCCGGGGGCGATGGCGTTCACGGCCGGCGAGACGCTCACCCTTTCCGTTGACACAGTCAACAATCCCGGTGTGACCACCGTGCTGGTGCGCGACCACACCAACCAGGTGACCGTGGTGTCGCTTGTCCTGAACCCGGGCGCGAGCGCAAGCGGGGTCGTTCCCGAGAACTTCACCGGATTTGTCCTCGCGCTGGAGGGCGGCGATCCCGGGGTCGTTTCCGGCCTTGCGGTCTTCTGCACGGCTGCTCCCGACCCGGTGGTTCCGCCCGATCCCGAAGACGAGG
>CALKHQ010000235.1 GCA_937988735.1 uncultured Alphaproteobacteria bacterium | reverse complement strand
CCCGCCAGCCGCTCGATCGCCTCGATCTGGGCGATCGAGAGCCGGTTCCAGACCGCCGGCGACTCCGGCCCGATGCAGCCGGTCACGGCGGGCCAGGCGTCAGGCGCAGCCATGGGCGCCTCCCTCGACCAGGGCGGCGAGCGCCCGCCACCCGTCGGCCAGCAGCTGGCCGTGCCGCGTCACCCGCGCCCGGGCGCGGAGCTCGAATTCCTCCCGCCCCGCCCAGGGCGCCAGCGTCACGACGTGGTTGCGGCTCCGCTCGTAGACGACGGCGACCTCGCGTCCCGCCCAGCGGATGATCCACTGCTCGTAGCCGCGCCGAGGGTCGATGCCGATCCGCGCGCCGCACCCATCCCGGCACAGCGCGGCCATCCAGGCGAGGTCGCTGCCGACGACCTCGACGCCATAGCGCTCCCGCGCCCGCTGGCGCTGGTGGTCGATGACCATCCCGCCCTCCCTCACGCCGACGCCAGGTCGATGCTGACGGCCTCCCAGGGCGCCTCGGGGGACCGCCGGCGGTAGAAGCGGAGGTACGTCTTGCTGCCGACCATCCGGATGGAGTCGGTGACGGCCTCCATCGCCCGCTGCCAGCGCTCGTCGGCGATCTCCACCCGGCGCAGGGCGAAGATCGCCTCCCGGCTGACCTGGCCCTCCTTGTCGGCACGGAAGGCGTGGTCGACCAGGGCGCGGATCTCGGCGCGTGAGCCCTCCGACCACTCGGCGATGCAGGCGTCGATCAGATCCTTCGCGACCTGCAGCTCGGGCCCGAACGTCAGCCGGTCGGCGACCTGGACCTGCACCTTCATGCAGCCGTCGAACGACGTGAAGGTCATGTTGCCCTTCCGGCCGCCGCGGGTGGCGCCATACTTCTCCCCGAGCAGCCCGAGGAAGGCGCCGACGTCGTCGAAGCAGTGGCCCCTGAACCGGGCGATCTGGGCCGACAGCTCGGCGGCGTAGCCCATCATCTTGCGGACCAGCTGGTCCTGCAGCTTGTCCACCGGCTTCACCAGGTGCTCGGGCACCAGCCGGCCCTTGGCGTCCTTCATGTAGCCGTCCGGGATCGCCGGAGCCGGCGCCGCCGGCGTCTCCGCCTCGACCGGCTGGCGGGCAAGATCCTCAAGCGACATGGCGGTCTCCTTTCTGGGTCCAGGCGTGATTGGTCAGGAGGGCGGTTTCGCGCGGGCTGAGGCCGAGGAAGCCGTCGAGCAGCTGGATGGTGACGGTCCAGTCCTGCCGCAGCCGGCGGGCGAGCTCGTTCAGGACCAGCTGGTCGCGCGCGAGGATGCTCTCGGCGCGGAGGCACGGCTCAAGCGCGGGACAGGCGAGCGCCCGCGCACAGCGGCGCTCGAGCTGGTCGATGATGCCGGCGAGGTCGATGCGCGACGCCATCAGGCTGCGCAGCTGCCGGCGGCCGTGGCAGACGGTGCGCGGGTCGCGGCGCAGCGCCCGCGCGACGGCATAGGTGCTGGCTCCGGTGAGCCGGCAGGCGATTTCGGCGGCCATCCACCGCGCCTCGACCAGGTGACGGTCGCGGCCGTCGCCGAGCACGTCCGCGAGGCGCAGCCCGCAGTGGTCGGCGACAACCGCCGCCACCTGCAGGATGGGCTGTCCCGGGGTCGGTCTCACGACAGCACCTCGGGCGCTGCTGGCGTCGCGAGCCGGACGCGGATTTCGTCCCAGATCGTCGGATCCCTGGTCAGCTCCTCCTTGATCTGGTCGAGGAGCCGCTCGACCAGGTCGCACTCGTGGCCGGGCTCCACCGTCTGCACGACCATCGACCCGATCATGTCCCGGGCCAGACAGGCGACGGCCGCGACGATCGACGCGCTCGTGCCGCCGTTGCTCAGCGCGGCCTGCAGCACCGGCTTGATGTGCCGGTTGGCGACCCGCCGCAGGACGTCGAGCAGCAGGTCGGTTTCGGCGACCAGGCGTTCGCGTTCGGTCGCCATCACGCCGCTCCCGTGTCCGAGAGCCGCGCCCAGGCGGCGGTGACGTGCTTCTCGCCCAGCGCCTCGCCGGCGCCCTTCGCGAGCATGCTGGCCAGCCGCAGGCACTTGGTCATGCCGCGCAGCGCGCCCGGCTTCGCCGCGATCGACTTCAGCAGCTTGATCGCCGCCTCGTCGGTCACGCCCCAGGCCTGGATCAGCGCGCAGACGTCCTGCCCGTAGGGCTTCGACCGGGTAAAGCGCATGCCGACCCGGCTGTAGAGCTGCGCGAACTCCGGCCTGCGGCCCTCGCCGCCCTCGAGCCGGCCGTAGACGCTTTCGTTGCCCACCAGCGCGATGCCGATTCCGTACAGGTCGTGGAGCGCGCGGAGCGTGTCGAGGGCCGGAGCCCGGAGGTGCTGCGCCTCGTCGACGATCAGCAGCCCGCCGGTTCCGGACATCTTTGCGCCGCACACGTCGGTGATCCGGGCGGCGTTGCGCTCCGTCACGCCGACGGCGTTGGCGATCGCCCCCATCATCCGGTGGACGGAAGCCATCTCGGGGGTCATCGTCGCCACCCAGACGTGGGGGTTGACCCCGGCGAACTGCTGGCAGGCGGTCGTTTTGCCCACCCCCGCCGCGCCGGCGACGACGACGATGTCGGGGCCGATCATGGCCCACTGCAGGACCTCGTGGATCCGGCTCGCCGTCTGCGTCGGCACGTAGATCGGCGCCTGCGGCAGCGCCGCCGCCGCCCGCCTGCGCTCGGTCCGGCTCGACAGCCAGATCTGCACCCTGGAGGCGACGTTGTCGTTGCGCCCCTCGTAGGTGTTGTTGAGCCAGGCCAGGAAGGTGGCCTGCGCGATGCCGGCCTCGCGCGCCGCGGCGGTCCGGTTCAGCCCCTCCGTCTCGATCACGGTCAGCGCCTGCTCGCGGATCTTCGCGATCTCGGCGTCCGTGAGGGCTGTTTCGGTGGTGGTGGCCATGCTATCTCTGCCCTCCCTTTGGGACTTTCACTGCCGAGGGCGCAGCCGTTGCCGCGGCTGCGTCCTCACTCCTCGCCGGCGCCGGGGCCGGCTTCCTCCCGCACCAGCCGCAGCGCGCGGCTGAAGGCGGCGTCGAAATCGATCGTCTCGGCTGTCTCCTCGGGCTGGACCGCCAGCGCGGTGTTGCCGCCGAAGATCGGGCGGATGACCTTCGCCGCGACCGGCTCCTCCGGCGCAGGCGTGGGCAGAAGCTTCGCCGCCTCGGCGGCAGTGAGGCGGACCTCCGCCGCCGTCATCTCCCGCCAGCCCCGCAGCCACTGCCGGCGCGCCCTGGCGTGGGCCCGCGCCGCGTCGATGTCGCGGAAGCCGGCGGCCTCCCAGCACGGCGCGAAGCCCAGCCGGACGCCGTCCAGGCGCTCGACGTGGACGCCGTCGTGGAGGGCGTCGGGATCGAAGCGGATGATCAGTCGCTGGCCGACGTGCTGGGTGAGGAAATCCGCCCAGTAGCGGTTGCCGAGCAGGTGGATGGCGCCGGCCGGCTTGCGGGCGGTCACGCTCTCGGCGGCCAGCAGGAACATCCGCAGCTGCTCGTCCGAGGCGCGCCGGATCGGGGCGCGCTCATAGGACTCGCGGAACGCCTGGTCGAAGGAGAGCGTGCCACCGCAGACCCGCGTCCGCCGGCCGGTCCGGGCGTTGTGGGCCCGGATCTCCTCGCTGACGATCCGGAGGAAGTCGTCGAGCGGGACGGCGCGGGAGCCGTAGTCGTCCGGCTTCGCGTCCGGCCGGTTGCCGGTGTAGGCGCCGGCGAACGCCGGGTGACGCCAGATGTCGCTGCAGAGATCCCTGAAACCGCGCTCGATCGGCTTCGACTGGCCGCTGTAGGGCGTCGTCCAGTGCACCTCGACGCCGAGCTGGGTGAGGATGCCGGCCGGGTCTGAGGGCTTGCACTGGAACCGGTACCGCGTCGGCTGCTGGCCGGTGATCCACTTGCTCGCGAAGCCGCGGCCGTTGTCCAGCCAGGCGTAGGTCGGGATGCCGTAGTCGCGGAACAGGTCGCCGAAGGCGAGCTGCACCAGGTGGGCCGATTCCACCGGCCCCACGCGCCACGCGAGGATCGCCCCGGAGTAGAGGTCCTGGATCACCAGCAGGACGGGGCGGATCGTCTCCCCGGGCCAGCGGACGAAGACGTCGGCCTGGTGGCCGTCGGCGTTGACGGCCTCGAGCGCGTGGAAGGAGGAGCGGTCGCGCTCCTGCGCCGGATAGAGCCGGCGCAGCGCCTCGACGCCCTCGCGTTTCAGCACCACGACCGGCCGCGGCAGCTCGGCGATCCGCCGGGCCAGCGTTCGCGGCGACGGGATCGTCCAGCCGTGCTCGGCCGCCGCCCGCTGCAGGCGGCGGATCGACGACTCCAGCGGCGGCCGCGACGTCGTCAGATAGTCGGCGAGCAGGTAGTCCCACGCCTCGGGCGTGATCTCCGCCGTCTCGATCCGGCCCGTGTGCCGCGGCGCCAGCGCCGGCAGCCAGTCGGAGCGCGCCAGGCCGGCGACGAGCTGTCGCCACTGGTAGATCGAGGTCTTGCTGACCCCGATCTCCTGGGCGACGCTGCAGACCGCGTCGTTGACCCGGAGCCCGCCGCCGATCAGATCCTCGACCGCCAGCAGTGCCTTGAGCCGCTGCCGCGCGACGGCGCGGCGCCGCTCCGGCAGCCGCTCGAACCACGCCCAGGCGTCGGCGGAGCGCGCATCGGGCCCGGCCTCGCCGGCCTCCGGCTCGGCCTTCGCCAGCTCGCGCCGGACCAGCTCGCGCTGAGCCTCCGCCGGCAGGCAGCCGTAGTGATACTCCCAGCCGCCGCCCTTGCCCTGGCGCCGGCGCACCATCGGTTCGCCATTGGTGAGCAGCCGGTCGTGCCAGCCTTCCCGCTTGGCCACCCGGATGACGGCGCTCTTCGTCGTGGGCATCCCCGGCAGTCGCATGGCCGCGATCTCGGCGGCGGTGAACCATTGCCTGGATAGCGTCCGGCGGCCCATCACGCGGCCCTCAGCTTGGCGAGGATGGCCTGGGCATCCGCGCCGCCCAGCTGGGCGGCGCGGCGCCGGTGGTCGCGGCGCAGCAGGCGGGCCAGCTCTGTGATCCGCTCGATCCGCTGGGCCTCGACGGCGTGATTGATCCACGGGACGACGGCGCGGCTCACGACGATCGCGTCGGCACCCTCGGCGGCCAGCTGCAGGGCCCGGAAGTCGCCGGTGACCTGGACCAGCGCCAGCAGCCGCAGATAGGGGATGCTGTGCTCCGCGCGCGCCTCCGAGGCGTAGGCGTTCAGCATGTTGA
>CALKHQ010000234.1 GCA_937988735.1 uncultured Alphaproteobacteria bacterium | reverse complement strand
CGAGACCGACCAGCGCCTGGCGCTGCTGCCCGCCTGGCGCGAGGCCCCGTGCTACACCGAGCGCGAGCGCGCCGCGCTCGGCTGGACCGAGGCGCTGACCCGGCTCGCCGACCGCCCCGACCTCGACGCCGCCTACGCCCCCCTCGCGGCCCGGTTCACGGAGGAGGAGCGGGTAAAGCTCACCCTCATCATCAACGTCATCAACGGCTGGAACCGGCTTTCCGTCGGCTTCGGCACCTGGGTCGACCCCGACGTCGTCCGCGCCGCCCGCGCCGTGGCCGCGTGAGGGCGCGCCGGCGGGCATGGGTGGGACCGTGCCCCGTCGGCCGCGGCCGCGTTCGTCGCCACCTCCGCCTGCCTCTCCGCGGGCTCCCGCGCCGGCCGATCCGGTTGACACCCCGGACGTTCGTCCCGATAGTTCAAAAACTGAACACGCCCTTTCCCCCCGGCGGAGGCGCCCGGTTCCGATGTCCCAGGACGACGTGCTGCGGCAGCTCTTGGAGGAAATCCACGAAGACCCCGCGGTCACCCAGCGCAAGCTCGCGTCGAGCCTGGGGCTGTCGATCGGGGCGGTGAACTGGCACCTCAAGCGCTGTGCGGCCAAGGGGCTGATCAAGCTGGGGCAGGTGCCGGTCAAGCGCTACCTGTACTACCTCACCCCGGAAGGCTTCTCCGAAAAGGCGCGGCTCACCGCCGAGTTCATGCGCGGCTCGCTGAAGATCCTGCGCGTCGGCCGCCAGCAGTACGAGGCGATCCTGCAGCAGTGCCAGGCCAACGCATGGACGAATCTCGTGCTCCTCGGCGACAGCGAGCTGGCCGAGCTGGTGACGCTCGTCATCGGCCGCAGCGAGTCGGTGCGGGCGTGGTGCGTGCTCGACCCGCAGTCCACACACGGGCGCTGCGCCGGGCTGCCGGTGGTGGCGACGCCGGAGGCGGTGCGGGCGGTGGTGCCGGAGGGGAGGGTGCACGCGCTGGTGGCGACCCATTTCGACGCGCGCAAGCCCGCGCGGTTCGACCTCGCGGGGCTGCAGGCGGCGCTCGGGCTCGAGGCGCCGCAGCTCCTGATCCCGTCCTTCATTCACTAGCACTAGCGGAGCCGATGGCCGATGTGGATTGCCGTCAACACCCATCCGAACGCGGAGCCGCAGGCGGAGCTGAACCTCCGCCGCCAGGACTATCGCTGCTACTGTCCGACGGTGGAGGTGCAGCGCCGGCACGCGCGCCGCGTGGAAACCGTGCGCCGGCCGTTCTTTCCCGGCTACCTGTTCGTCGACCTCGCCAGCCGCAAGGGCATCTGGCGCCCGATCATGTCCACGCTGGGCGTGCGGGCGGTGGTGAAGTTCGGCGACCGGCTGGGCGAGGTGCCGTCCGACTTCGTCGAGACGCTGCAGCAGCGGGAGGCCTCCGGCGACCTGCGCGCCCACGACGTGCACCAGCGCTTCCGCCCGGGCCAGGCGGTGCGCTTCGACGGCACCGCCTTCCACGACCTGGTCGGCCGCATCGTCGAGATCGACGCCAGGGAGCGCATCTGGGTGTTGCTTGATTTGCTGCAACGTTCGGTGAAGGTGGTTGCCAAGCCGCAGAACCTGGTTGCAGCCTGACGGCCCTTCCCCTTCTCCCCTCTCCCGCCTGCGCGGCCGAAGCCGCTTCGGCACGGCGAAGGCCCGCCCGGGGAGAGGGGGCAGGCAGGCAACGGCGACAGGATCCGGATGCAACCCTATCTGAAGGCGCTCGAGGCGGAGAGCATCGCGATCCTGCGGGAGGTGGTCGCGGGCTTCTCCAATCCGGTGCTGCTCTACTCGATCGGCAAGGACTCGTCCGTCCTGCTGCACCTGGCGCGCAAGGCGTTCCACCCGGCGCCGGTGCCGTTCCCGCTGCTCCACGTCGACACCACGTGGAAGTTCCGCGAGATGATCGCCTTCCGCGACCGGATGGCGGCGGAGACCGGCTGCCGGCTGATCGTGCACACCAACGAGGAGGCGCGGGCGGCCGGGATCTCGCCGGTGACCCATGACTCGGTCACCTACACCGCCGCGATGAAGACCCAGGCGCTGCGCCAGGCGCTCGACCTTCATCGCTTCGACGCCGCGATCGGCGGCGCGCGGCGCGACGAGGAGGCGAGCCGGGCGAAGGAGCGCATCTTCTCCCACCGCGACGCCCGCCACCGCTGGGAGCCGCGCCAGCAGCGGCCGGAGCTGTGGCGCATCGCCAACACGGCGCTGGCGCCGGGCGAGTGCATGCGGGTGTTCCCGCTGTCGAACTGGGGCGAGCTCGACATCTGGCGCTACATCCGCCAGGAGGGGATCCCGGTGGTGCCGCTCTACTTCGCGAAGCCGCGGCCGGTGGTGGAGCGGCAGGGCGCGCTGATCATGGTGGACGACGACCGGCTGCCGCTCCTGCCCGGCGAGTCCCCGCAGGTGCGGACGGTGCGCTTCCGCACGCTCGGCTGCTATCCGCTGAGCGGGGCGATCGAGTCGGACGCGGCGACGCTGGATGCGATCATCGCCGAGATGGAGACGAGCCGGCAGTCGGAGCGGCAGGGCCGGCTGATCGACCACGACCAGGCGGGCTCGATGGAGAAGAAGAAGCAGGAGGGCTACTTCTGATGACCGCCCCGCCGGCGCAGCCCGCGCTGGTCCGCGTCGTGGTCTGCGGCAGCGTGGACGACGGCAAGTCCACGCTGATCGGCCGCCTGCTGTGGGACAGCGGGGGCGTGCACGAGGACCAGGCGGCGAAGCTCGCGGCCGACAGCGCCCGCTTCGGGCGGGCCGGCGGCGATCTCGACTACTCGCTGCTGCTCGACGGGCTGCAGGCGGAGCGCGAGCAGGCGATCACCATCGACGTTGCCTACCGCTACCTCGCCGTCGGCGACGTGCGGCTGGTGATCGCCGACGTGCCGGGGCACGAGCAGTACACCCGCAACATGGCGACGGGCGCCAGCCAGGCGCAGGTGGCGGTGGTGCTGGTGGACGCCCGGCAGGGCGTGGTGCGCCAGACCCGGCGGCACACCAACATCCTCGCCGTGCTCGGCGTGCGCGCGGTGGTGCTGGCGGTGAACAAGATGGACCTGGTCGGCTGCGACCGCGCCGCGTTCGACGCCATCGCCGGCGAATACCGCGACTATGCGGGGCGGCTGGGCATCGACCGGGTGACGGCGGTGCCCGTGATCGCGCCGAAGGGCATCAACGTGCTGCGCAACGAGGGCGGGATCGCCTGGTACGACGGGCCGTCGGTGCTGGAGGCGGTGCTGCAGCCGGCGCCGGTGGCGGACGGCGCCGACGCGCCGTTCCGGATGCCGGTGCAGTGGGTCAACCGGCCGAACGCGCAGTTCCGCGGCTACTGCGGCACCGTCGCCGCCGGCCGCGTGCGCCCCGGCGACCGGGTTGCGGTGTTTCCCGGCGGCGGCGGGACCACCGTCGCCCGGATCCTCACCTTCGACGGTGCGCTCCCCGAGGCCGCCGCCGGCGACGCGGTGGTGCTGGAGCTCGCCGACGACCTCGACATCGGCCGCGGCGCGGTGCTGGCCGCGCCGGAGGCGCCGCCGACCGTCGCCGACCAGCTCGCCGCCACCATCATCTGGCTCGACGAGGCGCCGCTGCTCCCCGGGCGGCGCTACCGCATGAAGCTCGGCACCGGCGCCGAGACCACCGCCCAGGTGACGCTGCTCAAGCACCGGATCAACATCGAGACGCTGGACCGGCAGGCGGCGCGGTCGCTGGAGGCGAACGACATCGGCGTGTGCAACGTGACGCTCGACCGCGTCGTTGCCTTCGACGCCTACGCCGACAACCGCACCACCGGCGCCTTCATCCTGATCGACCAGTCGAGCAACCGCACGGTCGGCGCCGGCATGATCGCCTTCGGGCTGCGGCGGGCGCAGAACCTGACATGGCAGACGCTGGACATCAGCGCGGAGGAGCGGGCGCGGCTGAAGGGCCAGCGGCCCTGCGTGCTGTGGTTCACCGGGCTGTCCGGCGCGGGCAAGTCCACCATCGCCAACCTGGTCGAGCGCCGGCTGCACGCGATGGGCAAGCACACCTATGTCATGGACGGCGACAACATCCGCCACGGGCTGAACCGCGACCTCGGCTTCACCGAGGCCGACCGGGTGGAGAACGTGCGCCGGGTGGGCGAGGTGGCGAAGCTGTTCGCCGACGCCGGGCTGATCGTGCTCGCCGCCCTGATCTCGCCGTTCCGCAGCGAACGGCGCATGGTGCGCGACCTGCTGCCGGAGGGGCAGTTCATCGAGATCTACGTCAGCACGCCGCTCGCCGTCTGCGAGCAGCGCGACCCGAAGGGGCTCTACCGCAAGGCCCGCGCCGGCGTCATCGCCAACTTCACCGGCATCAGCTCGCCCTACGAGCCGCCGGAAGCGCCGGAGCTCGTGCTGGACGGCAGCGCGGCGGCACCCGAGGATCTGGCCGAGACCGTCGCCCGCTACCTGATGGACCGGGGATACGTCTGAGGCGGCGGGGACGGCCGCGTTGCGAAAATCGCATTGACAGGGTGCAGGTTCCGTGGCATGATGATGCCATCCTGCCTGCAGTGGCTGCAGCCTTCCCCGACACCCCTCAGGACCACGGCACCCGGCCCGCATGGCGTGCCACCGGGCCGCATTGGTCGCGGCGGCGGCGCGCGGCTATCCTCGGCCCGGACTCAGGGGGACCTGACATGCTGTTTGCGCAGATCGACGGCATCCTCACGCCTGCGGAGCTGGAGAAGGCGCATGCGCTGATCCGCCAGACCCAGTTCGACGACGGCTCGGCGACGGTCGGCGCCATCGCCGCCTCGCGCAAGCGCAACCTGCAGATGCGGGCGAACAGCGAGCCGGCGCGCCAGCTCGCGGCGATGGTGCAGCAGGCGCTGCTGCAGAACGACGAGTTCACCCGGCTGACCGTGCCGCGCCGGATGCACATCGCCTTCAACCGCTACGAGGCGGGGATGGAATACGGCCCGCACCACGACGCGGGGGTCGTCGGCGTGGGCATGGACCGCGCGGTGCGCACCGACATCTCGATGACCCTGTTCCTCAACCATCCGACCGACTACGACGGCGGCGTGCTGACCATCGACACCCCCTTCGGCATGCAGGAAGTGAAGCTGCCGGCGGGCAGCGCCATCGTCTATCCGGGCAACCTGCGCCACTGGGTGACGCCGGTGACCCGCGGGGCACGCCTCGCCACCATCGGCTGGGTGCAGTCGATGATCCGCAACCCGGAGCAGCGGCGCATCGTCAGCGACCTCAACCTGCTGCGCCGCTATCTCGTCACCAGCAAGGCCGACGAGGACATGCAGCAGACCGCGGCCAACGCCTACCAGGACCTGCTGCGCCAGTGGGCAGAGCTGTAGACGCGCACTCCGCTCGCCGTACGCCGCGGGGCAGCGGAAACAACCGGAGGTGGCGCCGCGGGGCGCGCAATTAAGGCGGAATTAGCAACCCGCACGCACGATCGGTGTCGTGAGGTGCAGGGGAAGGATATCGGCCCGATCTGCCGGACGGCGGACGGCCCGCCCGCGTCCCTGCAGGGTGCCGTGCATCCGCCGGCAACTTCTAACTTGCAGTTCATTCTTGCTGCGAGGCATTCTCACGCGACTCCACGAAAAGGGACACAGGCCAATGACTCTGCGGAAGACCCTCCTCGCCAGCGCGGTGGTTGCGCTCGCCTCGGTCGCACTCGCGGCGCCCGTCATGGCGCAGACGTCGGGTGGCCCCCATGCCCAGCGCGAGCATGTTCCGCTGCTCTACGAGAACATCGTGCTGAACTGGAACGAGGCGGTTCTGTCCGCGGTCCGCGCCAATCCGCCCCGGCCGACGGTTCACGCGCGCAACCTGCACATCCTGCACAACGCCATCTACGACGCGTGGGCGGCCTATGACGATGTCGCGGTCGGCACCCGCTACGGCGACGGCCTTCGCCGCCCGGCCGAGGAGCACACCGACCAGAACATGACGGTGGCGGTCAGCTACGCCGCCCACCGGGCGCTCAGTGCGCTCTACCCGCAGAACCGGGAGATCTTCGACCGGGTGATGGCCGCGCTGGGGCTGCCGGTCGATCACGAGACGCTGGACCCGGCGACGCCGGCGGGCGTCGGCAACCTCGCCGCCAACGCCGTGCTCGCCTACTGGGCGGAGGATGGCTCCAACTGGCAGAACAACTTCGCCGACCCGCTGGGCTACACGCCTGTCAACCCGCCGGACGTCGACCCGACCAGCGACGCCATCGATCCGAACCGCTGGCAGCCGCTGCTGGTGCCGACCGGCGCGGTTACCGACGAGTACGGCCGGCCGGTCGCGGACCCCGACAATCCCGACTCCTACCGGGTGCAGAGCTTCCTGACGCCGCACTGGGGCATGGTGCAGACCTTCGCCATGCCGTCCGGCGACGCGGTGCGTCCGCCGGCGCCGCCGGCCTACGGCGACCACAGTCCGTACATCGACGCCACCGGGCAGATGACGACCCGGCACCAGGCGTACATCGACCAGTACCGCGAGGTCATGGAGGTGGCGGGCAAGCTGTCCGACCCGCAGGTCGGCGGTCCCTATCGCTGCATCGCCGAATACTGGGCCGACGGGCCGCGCTCCGACACGCCGCCGGGGCACTGGAACCAGATCGCGCAGGGCCTGGTGCTGCGCGACGGGCTCGACATCGGCGAGACGGCCCAGCTCTACTTCCTGCTGACCGGCGCGATGCACGACGCGGCGATTGCCGCCTGGGACGCCAAGCTCGCCTATGACACCATCCGGCCGATCACCGTGATCCGTCACCTGTGGGGCGATCAGGAGATCGAGTCCTGGGCCGGCTACGGGCTGGGCGTGCAGAAGATCTCGGGCTCGGCGTGGATTCCCTACCAGGAGCCGACCTTCCTGACCCCGCCGTTCCCCGACTACGTGTCCGGGCACAGCACGTTCAGCATGGCCGCCGCCACCGTACTGGCCGGCTATCTCGGCACCGCCACCTACTACGATCCGGACAACCCGACGACGATCGTGCTCGACCTCGACGACGAGGAAGGCCCGGACATCCTCGGCCGGTTCGTGGACAAGGACCTGATGCTGGACACCTACGACGGCCCGCCGATGACTCTGGTCTGGCCGACGCTGTTCGACGCGGCGCGCCAGGCCAGCCTGTCGCGGCTGTACGGCGGCATCCACTACCAGGACTCGAACCTGCGCGGGCAGGAGATGGGGAACGCAATCGGGCACCTCGCGCTCGACTACGCGCGGTCGTTCTTCGACGGCACGGCGGTGATCGAGAACCCGGCGTCGCCGGACAACCCGCCGGTTCCGCCGCTCTGATCGGCCCGGACGGGCCGGTCTTGCGGGGCCGGCCCCTGACCCTGTTTCGGCACACGGGGATGGTGGGGGCGTGACCATTCCCGTGATCGATCTCGGCGGCTTCGCGGCCGGCGACGAGGCGCGGACCGCCCGGCAGGTCGGCGAGGCCTGTGCGCGCTTCGGCTTCTTCGCCGTCACCGGCCATGCGGTTCCGCAGGCGGTGCCGCGTCATGCCCTGCCCCGTCCCGGGCATCCACGCGTTCGTCGGGAGGGAACGAAAGCGGGGATGCTCCGGTCGAGGCGGAGCACGGCGACTGTGGGCAGACGCCGCACGACTGCGGGGAGGCCGCTGCCCGGACCATGGAAGCACGACGCCTCATCTCCCCGTCGTGGTCCGGCTCGACCGGACCACCCACGGGGCGGGGCTACTCCGGCCCCGCCCGTCGGCACTGGCCGCGGCCGTCGGCGACTGGACCCGCGGACCAATGCCGGCGCGGTGGCAAAGGCGCGGATGCTCCGGTCAAGCCGGAGCATGACGGAGTGGGGGGGCACGTCGCAATGAAATGGCCGGGACGAAGCCCGGCCGTGACGTGCCTGCGCGGCGAGGCGGACGGCCCTGAGGGAGCCGTCCGCGGTCAGGTGTCGAGGAAGCTGCGGAGCTTGCGGCTGCGGCTCGGGTGCTTGAGCTTGCGCAGCGCCTTGGCCTCGATCTGGCGGATGCGCTCGCGGGTGACCGAGAACTGCTGGCCGACCTCCTCCAGCGTGTGGTCGGTGTTCATGCCGATGCCGAAG
>CALKHQ010000233.1 GCA_937988735.1 uncultured Alphaproteobacteria bacterium | reverse complement strand
GGGTGACGGGGTCGAGGAAGCGCGGGTCAGGGGGGAGGTCGTCGCCGAAGATCGCGCGCACGCCGGCGAGGTCGCGGGCCAGCCGGTCGGGGTCGGGGCCGGCGGCGTCGGCGATGCGCTTGAGCTCGGCGGCCATCGGATCGCGCACGTCGATCGGCCGGCCCTGCTCGTCGATGGCGGTGACGTAGCGCATCCAGCCGGCGACGCCGAGGGCGAGGTGCGGGAACGGGCGGCCGGCGGCGATCAGGTCGGCGATGGAGCCGAGCAGTCGCTGCGGCAGCTTCTGGCTGCCGTCCATGCAGATCTGCCAGGTGCGATGCTTCAGCGCCGGGTTGCGGAAGCGGGTGACGAGCGCGGCCTGGTAGCTGCCGAGGTCGGTGCCGGCGGGCATGTGCGGCGCCACGGTCGCGGCCGCCTCCTGCATCAGGGCGGGGACGAATCGGGCGAAGGCCGGGTCGGCCATCGTCTCCGCCACCGTCTCGTAGCCGGCGAGGTAGCCGAGATAGGAGAGGCTGGAATGGGCGCCGTTGAGGAGCCTCAGCTTCATCAGCTCGTAGGGCGCCACGTCGGCGACGAACTGGGCGCCGCCCGTTTCCCACATCGGCCGGCCGTCAGGGAACCTGTCCTCGATCACCCACTGGCTGAACGGCTCGGTCACCACCGGCCAGGCGTCCTCCATGCCCAGCGCGGCGGCGATGGCGGCGCGGTCGGCGTCGGTGGTGGCGGGGGTGATCCGGTCCACCATCGTCGAGGGGCACACCACCTCGCCGGCCACCCAGGCGCCGAGATCGCGGTCGCGCAGCGCGGCGAAGCGGTCGATCACCCGCTTCACCACCGTGCCGTTGGACGGGAGGTTGTCGCAGGTGAGCACGGTGAACGGGTGCAGGCCCTCGGCGCGGCGGCGGGCGAGGGCGGCGACGATGAGCCCCGGCGCCGTGCGCGGGCGTTCCGGATGCGCGAGGTCGTGCCGGATCTCGGGGTGCTCCTCGTTCAGCACGCCGGTCGCCGGGTCGTGGCAGTAGCCCTTCTCGGTGACGGTGAGGCTGACGATGGCGACCCGCGGGTCGGCCATCGCGTCGAGCAGCAGCGTCGTCTGCAGCGGCGATTCGGCCGGCACCAGCAGCTCGAGGATGCTGCCGATGACCCGCAGCCGCTCGCCCTCGCCGGAGCGGGTGGCGAGCGTGTAGAGCCCGTCCTGCGGCCCGAGTGCGTCGCGGGTGTCCGGGCTGCGCAGGCTGGCGGCGACGATGCCCCAGGCGGGGTCGCGCACCAGCACGTCGTCGGTGCACACCGCCTGGTGCGCGCGGTGGAAGGCGCCGACGCCGAGGTGGACGATGCCGGGCGTCACCGCGGTCCGGTCGTAGTCCGGCTTCTCGACCGTTGCGGGCAGGTGGGAAAGGGTGGCGTTGCTCAGTCGCACGGGCTCTTCCCTGTTGCTGCGTGACGGCCCTGATCCTAGCGCTCCGGGCGGCGGCGGTCAGCGAAAAGCGGGCCGCAGGCGCGCGGGCATGGCACGGGCCGTGCTACACTCGGCCGATCCCGGCGCTGCGGGCATGACGTGATGCGGAGGAAGGCGGTGGAGGACCCGGGCCGGGCGAGCACGGCGACGAACGCACCGCCGGGCATGGGGCTGATCGGCGGCTATCGGCCGATCCCGGGGGCGGTCGACGCGATGGTGGATGCGGAGGGGCGGCCGCGGCCGGGCGGGGCGACGCTGATCGCGGCGCTGGAGCAGCCGGGCCCGGAGACGCCGGAACAGCGCTTCGCCCGCGCCGACCGGTATCTGCGCGACGCCGGGGTCTACTACCGGCTGTACGGGCGCGCCGACGGCGCCGAACGGCAGTGGCCGCTCGCCCATCTGCCTCTGCTGATCGACGAGGAGGAATGGCAGGCGATCGCGGCCGGCGTGGTGCAGCGGGCCGAGCTGCTGGAGCGCGTCGTCGCCGACATCTACGGCGAGAACCGGCTGGTCGCCGACGGGCTACTGCCGCCGGAGCTGATCGCGGCGAGCCCGGAGTTCCTGCGGCCGCTGGTGGGGGTGAAGCCGGCGGGGGGCCATTTCCTCCATTTCTGCGCCTTCGAGCTCGGTCGCGGCCCCGACGGCCGGTGGTGGGTGCTGGGCGACCGTACCCAGGCCCCGTCGGGCGCCGGCTTCGCGCTGGAGACCCGGGCCGCCACCAGCCTCGCGCTCGGCGACGCGCTGGGGCGGCTCGCTGTGTGGCCGCTGACCGGCTTCTTCCGCGAATTCCGTGACGCACTGCTCGACCGGGGCCGGCGGATGGAGGGGCGGGCGGCGCTGCTGTCGCCGGGGCCGCACAACGAGACCTATTACGAGCATGCCTGGCTCGCCCGGTGGCTCGGGATCATGCTGCTGCAGGGCGAGGACCTGACGGTGCGCGACGGCCGCCTGCTGGTCCGCACGGTCGCAGGGGCGGAGCCGGTGACCGTGCTGTGGCGCCGGCTCGACGCGGCCTTTGCCGACCCGCTGGAGCTGCTGCCGGGGTCGGAGCTGGGCACGCCCGGACTGGTGGAGGCGGTGCGGTGCGGCACGGTGTGCGTGGTCAACGCGCTCGGCTCCGGCGTGCTGGAGACGCGGGCGCTCCTCGCCTTTCTTCCCAGGATCGCCGAGGCGCTGGACGCGCCGCTGATGCTGCCGAACATCGCGACCTGGTGGTGCGGCGAGGCGGCGGCGCGCGATCATGTCGAGCGGAACCTCGACGCGCTCACCATCGGACCTGCGCTGTCCACGCGGCCGGGCTTCGAGGACGACGCCGAAACCCGCCTCGGCGCCCGTCTGGACGCAGCGGCCGAGGCCGCGCTCCGCGCGCGGCTGCGGCAGGACGGCGCGAGCGTGGTGGCGCAGGAGACGGTGACGCTCTCGACCACGCCGGTCCACGTCGGGGGCGTGCTGGAGCCGCGGCCGGTGTGCCTGCGCGTGTTCGCGGCGCGGACGGAGCGGGGGTGGACGGTGATGCCAGGCGGCTTCGCCCGCGTCGGCTTCTCGCTCGATACCCGGGCGATCGCGATGCAGAACGGCGGCCAGGCGGCGGACGTATGGGTGCTGGCGCGGACGCCGGCGGAGACGGCGCCCGGCCCGGCGCGGGCGGAGACGAGGCTCGCACGGGAGACGACCGGCGCCCTGCCGGCGCGCGCCGCCGACAGCCTGTTCTGGCTCGGCCGCTATGCGGAACGGGCGGAGAGCAGCCTGCGGCTGCTGCGCGCCTATCATGTCCGCCTCGCGGAGACGGGGCGGCCGGAGCTGCCGATCCTGGCCGACATCCGCCTCCATCTCGCCCGGCTGGGGCTCGCGGTCGAGCCGGCGATCCCGCCGGGGCTGGTGGCGAGCGTCGAGAGCGCCGTCGCCAGTGCGGCGCAGGTCCGCGACCGCTTCGCACCCGACGGCTGGCTCGCGCTCGCCGACCTCGCCCGCACGATCCGGGAGTTCGCGGCGCGGGCGCTGCCGGGAGACGACGCCAGCCGGGGGATGACGGTGCTGCTGCGCAAGCTCTCCGGCTTCTCCGGCCTCGCCCACGAGAACATGTACCGGTCCACCGGCTGGCGGTTCCTCGAGATCGGGCGGCGGCTGGAGCGGGCGATCCAGACGGCGTGGACGCTCGCCTGGCTCACCCGTGACGACGCGCCGGACGGGGCCGCCGACCTTGCCGTCGAGATCGGCGACAGCCTGATCACCCACCGCCGCCGCTACAGCGCGGACGCAAGCCGGCTCTCGGTACTCGACCTGCTGGCGCTCGACCCGCGGAACCCGCGCTCGATCGCTTTCCAGGCGGTGCGCATCCGCGAGGAGGTCGCCGCGCTGCCGGGCCGGCGCGACGGGGCGGCGATGCCGGAGACGGAGAAGGCGGCGGTGAGGCTGGAGACGGCGCTGAGGACGGCGGAGCCGGAGGAGCTGACGCCCGTGCGGCTGAACGCGCTGGCCTCGGAGCTGATGGCCCTCTCCGACGCGCTGACCCGGGCGCATCTGGCATGAACTACGACGTCCGCCTCCGGCTCAGCTACGACTACCACGCGCCGGTCACCGGCGGCCGCCACCTGGTGCGGGTGATGCCGCCGACCATTGCCGGCGTGCAGCGGGTGGCGGCGGCGCTCCGGTTCGACACGCCGCCAGCCGAGCGCAGCGACCGCCGCGACTTCTTCGGCAACGCGGTTTCCCACGTCCGCTACGAGGCGCCGCACGCGTCGCTCGCGGTGGAGCTCGCGGCGCGGGTCAGCGTCGAGCGCGCGGCGGGGATGCTGGACGTGTCGCCGGACCTGGCCGGGCTGGCGCGGGAACTCGACGCCGTCCGCTCGCTCGACCCCGATGCGCCGCACCATTTCCGCGCGGCCAGCCCGCGGGCGCCGCTCGATCCGGCGATCACGCGCTACGCGGCGGAAAGCCTCGGCGCGGGCCGGTCGGTGCTGGCGGTGGCGGAGGACCTGTGCCGTCGCATCCACGGCGAGTTCGCCTACGACACCGGGGCGACGGAGGTGGACACGCCGGCCGCCGAGGCCTTCACCCTGCGTCGCGGCGTCTGCCAGGACTTCAGCCACGTGATGATCGCCGGGCTGCGCGGCCTCGGCATTCCCGCAGGCTACGTCAGCGGCTTCCTGCGCACCATTCCGCCGCCGGGCGGGCAGCGGCTGGTCGGCGCCGACGCCATGCACGCCTGGGTGCGGGTATGGTGCGGGATCGAGGCGGGCTGGCAGGAGCTGGACCCGACCAACGGTGTACGCGCCGGCAACGACCATATCGTCGTCGGCTACGGCCGCGACTACGGTGACGTGAGCCCCATCGTCGGCATCGTGCGGACGTCGGGCCGGCACAGCGCGGCCCAGGCGGTGGACGTGATCGCGCTCGGCTGACCGGGTGCTACGGCCCGCGCCGCCGGCGCCCGCCGCGGCCGCCGCCGGCGCGCCGGCCCTTCGGCAGCACGCCCGCGGGCACCGACTTGATGCCGGCGGCGATCTTCGGGTCGATCGGCGCCTGGTTGACCGGCATCTCCAGGTCGTAGCTCTCCAGCCGCTTGATCTCGTCGCGCAGCCGGGCCGCCTCCTCGAACTCCAGGTCGGCGGCGGCGTCGCGCATCCGCGCCTCGAGCTGCTTCAGGTAGGTCTTGAGGTCGAGGCCGACGAGGTGCGGCGCCATCACGTCGCCGGTCTCGATGGTGACGTGGTCGGACTCGTAGACGCTCTCCAGCACGTCGCTGATCGCGCTGCGGATCGTCTCCGGCGTGATCCCGTGGGCGGCGTTGTAGGCCTGCTGGCGCTCGCGCCGGCGGTTGGTCTCGTCCAGCGCCACCCGCATCGACTCGGTGATGGTGTCGGCGTAGAGGATGACCCGTCCGTCGACGTTGCGCGCCGCGCGCCCGATGGTCTGGATCAGCGAGGTCTGCGAGCGCAGGAAGCCCTCCTTGTCGGCATCGAGGATGGCGACCAGCGCGCATTCGGGGATGTCGAGCCCCTCGCGCAGCAGGTTGATGCCCACCAGGACGTCGAACTGGCCGAGGCGCAGGTCGCGGATGATCTCTATCCGCTCCATGGTGTCGATGTCGGAGTGGAGGTAGCGGACCCGCACGCCGGCCTCGTGCAGATATTCCGTCAGGTCCTCGGCCATGCGCTTGGTCAGCGTCGTCACCAGCACCCGCTGGCCGCGGGCGGCGCATTCCTTCGCCTCGTGGATCAGGTCGTCCACCTGGTGTTCGACCGGGCGCACGATGCACACCGGGTCGATCAGCCCGGTCGGCCGGATCACCTGCTCGACGAACACGCCCTGGGTGCGCTCCAGCTCCCACTCGCCCGGGGTGGCGGAGACGTAGATCGTGTCCGGCCGCATCATGTCCCACTCCTCGAAGCGGAGCGGGCGGTTGTCCACGCAGGACGGCAGCCGGAAGCCGTATTCGGCCAGCGTGGACTTGCGGTGGAAGTCGCCGCGGAACATGCCGCCGATCTGGGGCACGGTGACGTGGCTCTCGTCCACGATCAGCAGCGCATCCTTCGGCAGGTATTCGAACAGCGTCGGCGGCGGCGCGCCGGGCGGGCGGCCGGTGAGATAGCGCGAGTAGTTCTCGATGCCGGCGCAGGAGCCGGTCGCGATCATCATCTCGATGTCGAAGGTGGTGCGCTGCTCCAGCCGCTGCGCCTCCAGGAGCTTGCCGGCGCGGGTCAGCTCGTCGAGCCGGGCGGCGAGGTCGCGCTTGATCTGGCTCACCGCCTGGTGCAGCGACGGCTGCGGCATCACGTAGTGGCTGTTGGCGTAGACCCGCACCATCTCCAGCGACGCCGACCTCGCGCCGGTCAGCGGGTCGAACTCCTCGATCTTCTCGACCTCGTCGTCCCACAGCGAGATCCGCCAGGCGCGGTCCTCGAGGTGGGCGGGGAAGAGCTCGATCACGTCGCCGCGGGCGCGGAAGGTGCCGCGGACGAAGGCGGAATCGTTGCGCCGGTACTGGAGCTCGGTGAAGTCGCGCAGCAGCTGCTGGCGGTCGACCCGCTGGCCGACCTGCAGCGTGATCGTCATCGCCTGGTAGGTCTCGACCGAGCCGATGCCGTAGATGCAGGAAACCGAGGCGACGATCACCACGTCGCGCCGCTCGAGCAGCGCCCGGGTCGCCGAATGGCGCATCCGGTCGATCTGCTCGTTGATCGAGGATTCCTTCTCGATGTACGTGTCCGACCGCGGGACGTAGGCTTCCGGCTGGTAGTAGTCGTAGTAGGAGACGAAGTACTCCACCGCGTTGCCGGGGAAGAACTTCTTCATCTCCCCGTAGAGCTGCGCCGCCAGCGTCTTGTTCGGCGCCATGATCAGCGTCGGGCGCTGCACCGCGGCGATGACGTGGGCCATGGTGAAGGTCTTGCCCGAGCCGGTGACGCCGAGCAGCACCTGGTCGCG
>CALKHQ010000232.1 GCA_937988735.1 uncultured Alphaproteobacteria bacterium | reverse complement strand
ATCAGCTCGCCGACCTGCCGCAGCCCCAGCCGGGCGAGATCGGCCACCAGCTCCGGCGCGAGCCGCAGCGCCGCCAGCGGTAGCGGCGCCAGC
Organism: uncultured Alphaproteobacteria bacterium; assembly: GCA_937988735.1. Taxonomy (GTDB): domain Bacteria; phylum Pseudomonadota; class Alphaproteobacteria; order CALKHQ01; family CALKHQ01; genus CALKHQ01. The sequence continues at coordinate 9,162 of CALKHQ010000232.1, read as the reverse complement.
GCCGCCGCGAGGTCGGCCTCCGGCGGCAGCAGGGGCAGGAAACTGGCGTCGTCGTAGCGGGCGAGCGCCCAGGCGGCCCCCGGGGTCGCAGCCAGCGCCGCCCGCACCTCGCGGAAGCCGAGGCCGGCGACGGCGTCGCGCACGGCAGCGAGCAGGGCGGCCTCGCCGCCGAACAGGTGGGCGCAGCCGCTGACGTCGAGCCACAGCCCGGCCGCGCCACCGGGCTCGGCCCCGCCGTCGGCGGCCAGCGGGGTAAAGCGGCTGCACCAGCGGGCGAGCCGCGCCCGCTCCCGGGCCTCGACCGCCGGGTCGGCATCGGTGACCGCGATCCGCGGCTGGAGCGCGCGAGCGTCACTCAGGCTCATCCCGGCGACGATGCCCTCGGCCTCGGCCGCCGCGTCCGCCGCGTGGATCAGCCGCCGGTTGCCCTCGTCGGTGACCAGGACGAGGGGCAGGGGAGGAACGGCGGGAGTCCCTTGGGCGCGGGGATGGGCGGGGAAGGAGGCAGCCTGCGGGCCGTCACCCGGCGGCGCGCCGCGCCGTGCCAGATCGGTCGCGAAGCGGGGAAGCCACAGCGAGATCACCCGTCGCATGATCCACCTCCACGATCCAGCAGTGGCGGGCGCCGGTGCGGCTGCGGACCAGCGCCAGCCGCCAGCGGGACCGCAGGCCCAGGTCGCCGCCGCGGCTGCCGTCCGCAGCCGCCACGGTCTGCACGTGCCAGCGGGTCACGGCCGCGCTGGCGCCGGGAACGGGGCCGGCCTCCGCGCCGCCCCCGTCGTCGGTCTCCTCCACCGCGACCGGCCGCGTGCCCGGCGGCGGCGGGCGCAGCAGCAGGGCCAGCCCGCCGCCCTGTCCGGCCGCGAGCTGCAACCGCCGGCTGGCGGTGAGATCCACCGTCTCGCGGCCCTGCAGCTCCCCCACCACGGCGAGCACGCCGGACACGCGCAGGCTTTCCTCCATCGCCCACAGCCGGTCCTCCCGCCGCGGCGCCGTCACCACCACCAGCCGGTCCACGTTCAGCCCGCGGGCGGCGAGCCCCGGCGCATGGAGCGAGCAGCGGGGCGCGCACCACAGCACCGGCCCGCCGTCCGCGCCCGCCGCGTCCCCGGCCAGCAGCCGGCGCAGCACATGCACCGCGAACCCGGTGCCGGCCCCCTCGATCGCGCCGATCACCTCGTGCAGCCGGCCGCGCTGCAGCCCGCCCCCGGGCAGGCGGCGGTCGATCTCCGCCGCGCCCAGCCGCACGGCGGCGCTGGCCGGGTCTCCGGTCCGCTCTATCTCGTGCGGGGAAGCAGCGGCAGCCTCGCCGGCCGCGGCCGGCGCGGAGCCGGCCGGGGTGATGGTGATGGACCGGCCCGCTGCGCCGCCTTCCACACGGGCGATGTGCTGGCGCAGGCGGGCAAGCACCTCGTCTTTGGCAGAGGATCTCATGTTCCTGTTGTGTTCTAACACGTGAACGACTTCGAGTCAAGGAAAGTTTCGCTTATGTTCCTGATCCGCCTGTTGCGGGGGCTGCCGTTTCCCGGCAGGGTGTGCCGGCCCGGCCCTGCGCTCGAATCGACAGCGAACGACGCCCTGCGATGAAGATCGACGGCATCCACTACCGCACGATCTGGCTGAACGACGATGGCTGGTCCGTATCGGTCATCGACCAGACCCGCCTGCCGCACGAATTCGGCATCGCGACGCTGGAAGGCGTGGACGACGCGGCGCACGCGATCAGCGCCATGCTGGTGCGCGGTGCGCCGCTGATCGGCGCCACCGCCGCCTACGGCGTCGCCCTCGCCATGCGCCGCGATCCTTCCGACGCGGCGCTCGATGCCGCCATCGCCCGGCTCCAGGCGACCCGGCCCACCGCCATCAACCTGCGCTGGGCGCTCGACAGCATGCGCGGTGTCCTCGCCAACACCCCGCCGGAACGGCGGGCCGAGGCCGCCTACCGCCGCGCCGCCGAGATCTGCGACGAGGACGTCGCCATCAACAGCGCCATCGGCGACCACGGCCTGGCCCTCATCCGCCGCATCGCCGCCGACAAGCAGGCCCGCGGCGCCGCCGGCCCGGTCAACATCCTCACCCACTGCAACGCCGGCTGGCTCGCCACCGTGGACTGGGGCACCGCCACCGCGCCGATCTACAAGGCCCACGACCTCGGCATCCCGGTCCATGTCTGGGTCGACGAGACCCGGCCGCGCAACCAGGGGGCGGCGCTCACCGCCTACGAGCTCGGCCACCACGGCGTCCCCCACACCGTGATCCCGGACAACACCGGCGGCCACCTGATGCAGCACGAGATGGTCGATCTCTGCATCGTCGGCACCGACCGCACCACGCGCACCGGCGATGTGTGCAACAAGATCGGCACCTACCTGAAGGCGCTCGCCGCCCACGACAACGACGTGCCGTTCTACGTCGCGCTGCCGTCCCCCACCATCGACTGGACGATCAGCGACGGCGTCCACGAGGTGCCGATCGAGCAGCGCCGGCCGGAGGAGGTGACGACCGTGACCGGCCGCGCGTCCGACGGGCGGATCGTCACCGTCCAGATAACGCCGGACGGCAGCCCCGCCGCCAACTACGCCTTCGACGTGACCCCGGCCCGCCTGGTCACCGGCCTCATCACCGAGCGCGGCATCTGCGCCGCATCGGCGGAAGGGCTCGCGACCCTGTTTCCGGACGCGGCCAAATGAACGCCCCCGGCGGCCGGGTCCCCGCCCCGGAACCGCCGCTGCCGACGCCCCGTCATTTCCAGCACAGGACCCGCCAGTTCATGATGACCCGCCGCCTCGTCCCCCTGCTCGCGGCCGCTGCCATAGCAGGCGCCGCCGTCTCGCCGCTCCAGGCGCAGACGCCCCAGCTCGCCCTCAACAGCGCCACCGTCCAGCCGGCGCCGGAGCGCAACACCTGGCGCCTCACCCTCGAATTCGGCCGGGCGGACCGCAGCGCGTCGGCCTCGGCGCGCTCGGTGCACGCACCGGCGCTCGCGGCCCATGACTTCGTGATCAGCACGGCGGACGGCACGGCCGCGCCGTTCATCGTCCGCGGAGTGGAGGCGTCGGGCGGCAACGCGCTCACCCTCGTCATCGAGTATTTCGGGCCGACGCCGCTGGTCGCCAGCGACCGATTCACCGTCACCGTCCTCGAGGACGGGGTGATGGCCGCCGGGCGCGAGTCCGCCGAGTTCGACTTCCTGCCGCCGTCGCTCTCGGGCGGCTGAGACCGGTCAGCGGATGAACCGGTCCACATAGTCGGCGCCGAGGCCGACCTCCCGATAGTGGCGCCGGCACATGTCGATCTTGGTGAAGACGTCCTCGTAACCCGTTGGTTTTCCCCACGGATCGACGTAGGACATCACGCCGTTCACCTGGAACAGGGTGATCATCTCCTCGACGTCGTCGGGCACGACCAGCGTGTGGGTCTCGCCTGGCGGCTCGAACACGTAGGAGCCGGCCTCGGCCACCCAGTCGTGCTCCAGGTAGTACCAGCGGCCGCGCAGCACGTAGCCGTGCACCGGGTTCGGATGGCGGTGGCGGCTCAGCACCCCGGCGCGGGTGACCCGCAGCAGGTTCACCCAGTAGCCCTGGCTCACGTTCAGGCACAGCGGCCGGAACCACACCCGCTCCGCCTGCGGCACCCAGATCCGCTCGTCCTCGGGGATGACCCCGGGAACCACGATCTCGGTCTGCGCCTCCGCCGGCATCGGCAGCTGGTAGGGCATCCGCGCCTCGTCGGCACTTTCTCTGGACGTGGGCATCGGTTTCCTCTCCACGGGTTGGCGCGCGTCCGGGTCAGACGGCCGCATAGCCGCCATCGACCGGCAGCAGCGCGCCGGTGATGAAGCCGGCCCCGTCGCCGGCCAGAAACAGGGCAGGGGCGACGAGATCCTCGGGCACGCCCCAGCGCCGCATCGGCGTCCGGGCGAGGATGACCGCGTTGCGGTCGGGGTCATCGCGCAGCGCCTGGGTCATCGGTGTCGCGATCCAGCCGGGCGCGATCGCATTCACGCGGATCCCGTCCGCGGCCCAGGCAGCGGCGAGCGACCGGGTCAGGCCGGCGATGCCGCTCTTCGCCGCGGTGTAGCCGGGCACCAGAGGCCCGCCGAACAGGCTCAGCATCGAGGCGATGTTGATGACGGCGCCGCGGGCGGCGGCGAGCGCGGGCCGCGCCGCGGCGCACATCCGCATCGCGCCGGTCAGGTTCACGTCGATGACCCGGGCGAACACCTCGGGGTCGTGCTCGTCGCCCCGGCGGATGATGCCGGCGGCGTTGACCAGCAGATGCAGCCGGTCGAGCCCCCCGCCCCAGCGGCGCACCGCCTCGGCGTCGGTCACGTCGAGCGCCAGCGGCCGCGCTCCGGGCGGCAGCGACTGCGGCGGCTGCCGGTCGATCGCGAGCACCTCCCAGCCGGCTGCGGCGAAGCCGGCGACCAGCGCGGCGCCGACGCCGCCGGCCGCGCCGGTGATCGCCGCCAGTCTCGGTCCTGCCGTGTCGCCGCCAGGTTCTGCCATTGCCGTCTCCCCCCTGTGCCGCGGCCGCAGTCTAGGGGCAGCCGGCCCCGCTTGCCCAGCGGCCATCGCACCGCACCTGCGCCTCCCGCAGCGCGACTCGGGTTTGCGCCGCGCCGCGGGATCGGCCTAGAGTTGCCGGGCCCCGACTCGCGTCGCTTGGGCGAGGAATCCATTGGCGCAGGAGAAGTGCATGGCCAGAACTGCGATCAGGTGGGCCGCGCCGCTGGCGGTGGCGCTGACCCTTGCGCTCGCGGGATGCGGAAGGAACGCGCCCGCGCCTGCGGCACAGCCGGCGAGCTCCGAGCCTCCGCCGCCTCCGGCGACGCCGGTGGTGCCGGTGCAGAGTCAGCCGCTGGACGGGCCGCCGCTGTGAGCGGCCTGCGCTGGGCGCGCCCGGCGGCGCTGCTTGTCGTCGTTGCCATTGCCACCGGCGGCTGCTCCACCGGCCGCCTCGTGGCCGAGACGGCCAAGGCGATGCACGAGCGGGCCGCAGGCTCGGCCGACCCGACCCGGCTCGGCCACGAGGCGTCGCCACCGGCTCCCGACCAGCCGCTGACGGTGATGGCCGTGGAGGAGGGCATCGCAAGCTGGTATGGCGCCGGCGCCCACGGTAATCGCACCGCAAGCGGCGAGATCTTCGACCGCAACGGCCTGACCGCCGCCCACAACGGCTTTCCGCTGGCCTCGACCGTCCGGGTCACTAATCTGGACAATGGCCGTCAGGTCCTGCTGCGGATCACTGATCGCGGGGCGATGTCGGGTGGCCGCATCATCGACGTGTCGGAGCGGGCGGCCGAGCTGCTCGGTTTCAAGCGCGCGGGGCTGGCGGATGTCCGGGTCGAGCTGGTGGCGGCCCCTGCGGGTCAGGCTGCGTCCGTCACCGGCCGGTAGCTGGGGCTGGCGCCGCCTGCGGGCGGCGATGGAGAGGGACTGGGAGTAGGGGATGCGAGGCTGCGAACGCGTCCGGCGCGCGGCGCTGGGGATCGTTGCCACGCTGGCCGCCCTGGTGCTGGCGCTGCCGGCGGCCGCAATCGAGATGGAGACGTCCGCGCGGGAGGCGATCCTCGTGGACATCACCACAGGCACGGTGCTGACCGAGCTGCGGGCCGACGAGCCCATGCCGCCCTCGTCGATGAGCAAGCTGATGACCGTCTACATGGTCTTCACCCGGCTCGCGGACGGGCGCCTCAGCATGGACGACGAACTGCCGGTGTCGGAGGAGGCGTGGCGGCGCGGCGGCTCGTCGATGTTCCTCGAGATCGGCCAGCGGGTGCGGCTGGAGGACCTGCTGCGCGGCATCATCATCCAGTCCGGCAACGACGCCTGCATCGTGGTCGCCGAGGCGATTGCCGGCACCGAGGCCGCCTTCGCCGAGGCAATGAATCGCGAAGCCGCGGAGCTGGGGCTGACCGGCAGCCATTTCGCCAACTCGACCGGCTGGCCGGACCCGAACCACTACATGACCGCGCGCGACCTCGCGATCCTGAGCGAGCGGCTGATCAGGGACTTTCCGCAGTACTACCCGATATTTTCGGAGCGTGAATTCAGCTACAACGACATCTCCCAGCAGAACCGCAACCCGCTGCTCTACCGCAACATGGGCGCGGACGGCCTGAAGACCGGCCATACCGAGGCTGCAGGCTACGGCCTTGTAGCCTCGGTGGAGCGGGACGGCCGTCGGCTCATCCTGGTGATCAACGGGCTCGAAACCTCCCAGGCACGGGCGGACGAGGCGGAGCGGCTGCTGGAGTGGGGCTTCCGCGAGTTCGAGGTCGTCGACCTGTTCCAGGCCGGCGAGGTGGTGGAGCACGCCGACGTCTGGCTCGGCGAGAACGAGCTGGTGCCGCTGGTGGTGGACCAGCCGGTGCGCATCACCATCCCGCGGACCCAGCGCGACCAGATGCGGGTTGCCGTGGTCTATGACGGTCCCGTCCCCGCGCCCGTGAGCCAGGGCGACGAGGTCGCGCGGCTGGTGGTGAGCGCGCCGGGCATCGAGACGCGAACGATCCCGCTCTACGCCGGCGCCAACGTGGCCGAGGCCGGGATGATTGGCCGGGTGTGGGCGGCCCTCCTGCACTTCGTGCTGGGCTGACCGGCGGATTCCGTGGCGGACGGGCGCGGCCGGTTCATCACCCTCGAAGGCGGGGAAGGGGCAGGGAAGTCCACCCAGATCGGGCTTCTCGCCGACTGGCTTGCCGGCAGGGGGTGCCAGGTGGTGCAGACGCGCGAGCCCGGCGGGTCGCAGGGGGCGGAAGACGTGCGCCGGCTGCTGGTCGAGGGCGAGCCCGGCCGCTGGCTGCCGTGGAGCGAAACCCTGCTGTTCTTCGCCGCGCGCTACGACCATGCGGAACGCCTGATCAAGCCGGCGCTGGCCGCCGGGAGCTGGGTGGTTTCCGACCGCTTCGCCGATTCCACCATGGCCTACCAGGGCGCCGCCGGCGGCGTCGCCGCAGCCGACATCGCGCAGCTCTACCGGCTGGTGCTGGGGGACTTCGCGCCCGACCTGACGCTGATCCTCGACGTGCCGGTGGAAACGGGGCTCGCGCGCGCAGGGCTCCGCGACGGCCGCAACGGCGGCCGGTTCGAGCGCATGGACGTGGCCTTCCACCACCGCGTCCGCGACGGATTCCGCAAGATCGCCGCGGCGGAGCCCGACCGCTGCGTGATCATCGATGCCGACGCCGACCGCGAAGCCGTCGCCGCCCGCATCCGCGACGCGGTCGAGCGCCGGCTGGGGCCGATCCGATGAGCGAGGGCGTCGTCGATCCGGACGACCCGCGGTTCACGCCCGGGCTGGTCGGCCACGGCGCGGCGGAGCGCCTGCTGCTCGACCAGTGGCTGAGCGGGCGCATGCCGCACGCGGTCATGATCAGCGGCCGGCCGGGGATCGGCAAGGCGACGCTGGCCTACCGGCTCGCGCGCTTCGTGCTCTCCGGGGGCGGAGGCGATGCCGGACTGTTCGCCGACGCGCCGCAGTCACTGCACGTCCCGCCCGAAAGCCCGGTGTTCCGGCGGGTGGCGTCCGGCGGCCACGTGGACCTGATGGTGCTGGAACGGCCGTGGGACGAGAAGCGCGGCCGGCGCCGCGGCGTGATCCCCATCGACCAGGCGCGCAAGGCCGTCTCCTTCCTGCGGCTGACGCCGGGCGAAGGGGGATGGCGGGTGGTGCTGGTGGATGCCGTGGACGATCTCAACACCAGCTCCGCCAACGCACTGCTGAAGGTGCTGGAGGAGCCGCCGCCGCGGGTGCTGATGATCCTCGTCGCCAACGCCCCGGGGAACGTGCTGCCGACGATCCGGTCGCGCTGCCGGCACATCACGCTCGCGCCGCTGAGCGAGGCCGACACCGACGCGGTCGTTGCCGCGCGGCGACCCGAGGTGGCGGAGGGGGAGCGGCGGCTGGCGGTCGCGCTGTCGGAGGGAAGCCCCGGTCGCGCGCTGGCGCTGCTGGGGCAGGGGGCGGCGACGCTCTACGGCGACCTGATCGGCCTCCTGCAGACCCTGCCGGACTATCCCTTTGCCCGGGCCCAGGCCTTTGCCGACAAGGTGGGCGGCGGCGCCGACGAGGCGCCCTTCGCCGCCTTCTGCGAGCTCTTCTCCGGCTGGCTCTCCCGGCTGCTGCGCGGTGCGGCGCAGGGCGAGCCCGAGGGACCGCTGGAGGATGAGCGCCGGCTGAATGCCCGCCTCGCGGCGGCAGGCGCGCTTGATCCGTGGTTTGAGGTATGGGACAAGGCCCGGACCTGGTTCGCCGAGACCGAGGGGCTGAACCTGGACCGCAAGCAGGCGGTGCTGGCCGTCGTCGAGGCCTGCGCGACCGCCGCCCGGCGGTCGGCCGCGACGTCCGGGCCCGCCGGCGTCCGCGCCTGAATCTCGGACAGACCACCCGTCGAACCCCATCCGCCGGGGGCGCGACCCATGGAGCAGCAGATGGCCGCGGAGCCACGCCACTACTACGTGACCACCCCGATCTACTACGTGAACGACGTGCCGCACATCGGGCACGCCTACACCACGCTCGCCTGTGACGCGCTCGCGCGGTTCAAGCGTCTGGACGGCTACCGCGTGATGTTCCTGACCGGCACCGACGAGCACGGCCAGAAGATCGAGAAGTCGGCGCAGGCGGCGGGCATCGCCCCGCAGGCATTCACCGACCGGGTCTCGAAGAACTTCCGCGACCTGGCGGTCACGCTCAACATCAGCAACGACGACTTCATCCGCACCACCGAGGCGCGCCACAAGGCGAGCTGCCAGGCGCTGTGGCGGGCGCTCGAGGCGGCGGGCCACCTCTACCTCGACAAGTACGCCGGCTGGTATGCGGTGCGCGACGAGGCCTTCTATGCCGAGAGCGAGACCACCGTCGGCCCGGACGGTGTGCGCCGCGCGCCGAGCGGGGCGGAGGTCGAGTGGGTGGAGGAGCCGACCTACTTCTTCCGGCTGTCCGCGTGGCAGGACCGGCTGCTGGAGTTCTACGAGGCCAATCCCGACTTCATCGCGCCCGAGAGCCGGCGCAACGAGGTGATCAGCTTCGTCAGGAGCGGCCTCAAGGACCTCTCGGTTTCGCGCACCACCTTCAACTGGGGCATTCCGGTGCCGGGCAACGAGGCCCACGTGATGTACGTGTGGCTGGACGCGCTGACCAACTACATCACCGCCG
>CALKHQ010000231.1 GCA_937988735.1 uncultured Alphaproteobacteria bacterium | reverse complement strand
ACGAAGGCTTCGGCGCCCTGGTGGACGCCGAGGGCCGGCCGCTCGACGCGGACGGCGAGGCGCGGCGGCGCGAGGCCCTGCTGGCGCTGTACGAGAAGGTGCGCCCCGACGTCGTGCTGCTGGAAAGCTTCCCCTTCGGCCGCCGGCAGATGCGGTTCGAGCTGATGCCGCTGCTCGAGCGGATCGGCCGCGCGCGGCCCCGCCCGCGGGTGGCGGTCTCGATCCGCGACATCCTGCAGGGGCGGAGGCCCGAGCGGGAGCGGGAGACGGTTGCGGTGGTGCGCGCGCATGTCGATCGGGTACTGGTGCACGGCGACCCGGCGCTGGCCAGCCTCGGCGACAGCTTCGGCCCGGCGGCGGAGATTGCTGACCGCACCGTCTACACCGGCTATGTCGCCCCGCCCGCACCGCAGCCGCGGCCGCGGGAGCGGGTGGTGGTCTCGGCCGGCGGTGGCGCCGTCGGCGCGGTTCTGCTCGCCGCCGCCGTTGCCGCGCGTCCGCTCACCCGCCACCGCGACCGGCCGTGGACGCTGATCGCCGGCCCGAACCTGCCGGAGGCCGAGCTGCGGGCGCTGTCCGCCGCGGCGCCGCCGGGGGTGACCGTCGAGCGCAGCGTTTCCGACCTCCCCGCCGTGCTGGCGGGTGCGGTCGTCTCCGTCAGCCAGGGCGGGTATAACACCCTGATGGACATTGCCGTCAGCGCGACACCCGCCGTCATCGTGCCCTTTGCCGGCAGGGGCGAGACCGAGCAGCCGACGCGCGCCTCGCGGCTCGAGGCGCTGGGCGCCGTCACGGTGGTTGCCGAGTCCGGCCTGATGCCCGAGGGCCTCGCCGCCGCCATCGACGCCACGACCGGCAGCCGCTGGCCGGCGCTCCGGCTGGACGGCGCGCGCGAGACGGCGCGGGTGCTGCGGGCGCTGCTCGACGGGCCGCCGACGTGAGCGCGTGGGACGCGCTGGCGGCGGAGCTGGACGCCTGGGCGGCCGTGCCGGGCGGGGCCCGCCTGTGGTGGCGCGACGACGACCTGGTACGGCCCGGGCCGCGTATCGGCCGGCTGCTCGCGCTGTCGGACCGCTTTGCAGCGCCGGTGCTGCTCGCCGTGGTGCCGCAGGCAATGGACCCGGCGCTCGCCGGCCTCGGCGGCCGCTTCGCCTGGTTCGGCCAGCACGGCTGGGCTCACGCCGACAACAGCCTGCCGCCGGCACCGGGCGCGCGGCGGAAGAAGGTGGAGCTGGGCGGGTCCTGCGATCCGGACGCGGCCGCCGCCGATCTTGCCCGCGGCTGGTCGCGGCTGCAGGAGCATCTGCAGGCGGACCGGCTGCTGCCGGTGATGGTGCCGCCATGGAACCGCATCGATCCGGCGATCCTCGCCCGGCTGCCCGCGCTTGGCTACGCCGGCTGGTCCGGCTTCGGCGCCCGCAGGCCGGACGGGCCGCTGCCTGCGGTGAACGTCCATGTCGATCCCATCGACTGGCGCGGGACCGGCGGCTTCGCCGGCGAGGGCGCGGCGATCGGCCAGCTCGTCGCCCATCTGCAGGCGAAACGGTCGGGTGCCGCCGACCCGGAGGAGCCGACCGGCCTGATGACCCACCACGCAGTGCACGACGCGGCCACCTGGGCTTTCGTCGCCGCCCTGCTGGAGGCCGTTGCGGCCCATCCGCATGCGGCCTGGGTCGCGCCGCCGGCCCTGTTTCCCGTCCCTGCCGAGGCCGCGTAGTGGGACCGTCACCGAGCCGTCATCACTATGCGAGGCAGGGTCTCTACGGAGACTACGCCCGCGCCGGCGCGGGTCTTGCGCTGACGGTCGGCCCTCTGGCAGCAACCGGCGCGACCGGGGCGGGCGCATACATTCTCGTCGGGCTGGCCGCGGTGTTCGCCGCCTTCGGCATCCGCACCTTCGTCCGCCAGCACACCGCGGTCGTGATGGACGAGGAGGGTGTATCGACGGCCGGAATACGGCGCGTTACTGTGCGCTGGCAGGGGTTGCGCAGGGTGAAGCTGTCGTATTTCTCGACCCGGCGCGATCGCCAGAGGGGGTGGATGCAGCTCATGCTGCGCGGCGATACCGGGATGATCCGCGTGGATTCCAGCCTCGAAGGGTTCGAGGCGCTGGTGGCGCGCACCGCCGAGGTGCTGAACGCGCGCGGACTGAAGGTGAGTGACACCACCGCCGCCAACTTCGCCGCCTACGGCCATGTGGTGCCGGTCGCCGGGCTGCTGGGCGGGGAGGAGCGGGAATGACGCCGGCCATGGCGCCGGGCAACCTGCTGGAGGTCCGCAACCTCGGCATCAGCTTCGCGCTGCGCCGGGCCGGCGTGCTGCAGGCGGTGGAGGACGTCTCCTTCCGGGTGCGGCCGGGGTCGACCGTTGCCCTCGTCGGCGAGAGCGGCTCCGGCAAGTCGGTCACCGCCCAGGCGGTCATGCGGCTGCTGCCGCGCTCCGCCAGCATCACCAGCGGCAGCATCCTGTTCCGCGACGGCGGTTCCGATTCCGCGCCCATCGACCTCGCCCGGCTGGACCCGTCGTCGCGGCAGATGCGCGCCATCCGCGGCAACCGCATCTCGATGATCTTCCAGGAGCCGATGACCTCGCTGTCGCCGCTGCACACGGTGGGCAACCAGATCGAGGAGGCGGTCAGGCTCCATCGCGCGGTCAGCGGCCGCGCCGCGACCGCGCTGGTGGCGGAGATGCTGCGCATGGTCGGCTTTCCCGACCCGCAGCGGGCGCTGCGGACCTACCCGTTCGAGCTCTCCGGCGGGCTGCGCCAGCGGGCGATGATCGCGATGGCGCTGGTCTGCCGGCCGGCATTGCTCATCGCCGACGAGCCGACGACGGCGCTCGACGTGACGATTCAGGCCCAGATCCTCAAGCTGATCAAGGACCTGCAGGCCGAGCTCGGCATGGCGATGCTGATGATCACCCACGACCTTGGCGTGGTGGCCAACGTCGCCGACGAGGTGGCGGTCATGTACCGCGGCCGGATCGTGGAGTCCGGCACGCTGGAGGCGATCTTCGAGGATCCGCGCCACCCCTATCTCAAGGCGCTGATGCACGCGGTGCCCCGGTTCGGCATGGCGCCGGGCGAGCGGCTGACGCCGCTGCGCGAGGTGAAGACGACGACGGGCCACCTGCTGAAGCCCGATCCGGAGGCGCCGGCCGCCGCCCGCGCCGGACAGCCGTTGCTGGAAGTCTCCGGCCTCAGCAAGGCCTTCACCATCCGCAAGGCCGGCATCGCCGGCGGCGGCGCCCACATGCGCATCCAGGCGGTGGACGACGTGAGCTTCACCCTCCACGGCCACGAATGCCTGGGCCTGGTCGGCGAGAGCGGCTGCGGCAAGACCACGCTCAGCAAGATGATCATGCGGGCGGTCACGCCGGATGCCGGCAGGGTGACCTTCCACGACAACGGCCGGCCGATCGATGTGCTCGCGCTCCAGCGTGACGAGCTCATCGCCTTCCGGCGGCGGATCCAGTTCGTGTTCCAGGATCCGTTCAGCTCCCTCAACCCGCGGATGACGGTCTATGACATCATCACCGAGCCGCTGGTCATTCACCGCATCGGCGACAGCGCCTACCGCAAGGAGATGGCGCGGGAACTGATGGAACTGGTGGGCCTCGACCCGCGCTGGCTCGGCCGCTACCCGCACAGCTTCTCCGGCGGCCAGCGCCAGCGCATCGGCATCGCCCGGGCGCTCGCGCTCAAGCCCGACATCCTGATCTGCGACGAGCCGGTCTCCGCCCTCGACGTCTCGATCCAGGCGCAGATCCTGAACCTGCTGAAGGACCTGCAGGCCCAGCTCGGCCTCACCTACATCTTCGTCTCGCACAACCTGGCGGTGGTCGACTACATCGCCGACCGGATCGCGGTGATGTGTGCCGGCCGGCTGGTCGAGCTTGCGCCGGCGCGCCGCCTGTTCCGGCATCCGGTCCATCCCTACACCCGCGCCCTGCTGGCCGCGGTGCCGGAGCCGGACCCGTCGCGCCGGCTGGATCTCGGCGCCCTGATGGACGGGCGCGCGTCCAATCCGCAGGACTGGCCGGAACCGTTCCGGTTGACCGATGGCGACACGGCTGCGCTGATAGCCGTCGAGGACGGACATTACGTGCGTGCAAGACTCGACGCGCGGCTGGCGGCATAGGGGGGCTGGCACCGCCGAAGCCGACGAAGAGACCGCGCGGGCCAACGCGCGGAGGGGACGGGGAGAGAACGATGCTGGGGACAGGGGTGGCTCTGGGGCGCCTGGGCCGGGCGGCGGCGATGGCGGCAGCG
>CALKHQ010000230.1 GCA_937988735.1 uncultured Alphaproteobacteria bacterium | reverse complement strand
AGCTGGTGGCGCGCCTCGGGCGGCGTTTGCGCCGGCGGGCGGAGATCGCGCTCGTTGACCGCAGCCACAGCCACATCTGGAAGCCGCTGCTGCACGAGGTCGCGAGCGGATCGCTGGACCCTAGCCTCGACGAAGTCGGCTACCGTTCCCACGCCCATCGCCACGGATACAGGTTCTTTCCCCGCCGGCTGGAGGCGATCGACCGGGAGGCGCGCGAGATCGTGCTGGCGCCGGTGCTCGACGAGGACGGCACGGAAGTGATGGGCCGCTACCGGGCGGGCTACGACTGGCTGGTCCTCGCCATCGGCAGCGTCACCAACGACTTCGGCACGCCGGGCGTGCGCGAGCACTGCACCTTCCTCGACGACCGTACCCAGGCGGAGCGGTTCCGGCACCGGCTGCTCGACCAGTGCATGCGGGTCTCGCAGGCGGTTGCCGAGGGCGCTGCCGACGCCGAGGTACGGATCGAGATCGTCGGCGGCGGCGCGACCGGCGTCGAGCTCGCCGCGGAGCTCCGCAACGCGGGCCGCGAGCTTGCGCACTACGGTCTCGAGCGGTTCGACGACAGCCGCATGGCGATCACGCTGATCGAGGCCGGGCCGCGCATCCTGCCCGGCCTGCCCGAGCGGATCGCGGCGGCGGCGCAGCGCGAGCTGGAGCGGATCGGCGTGCGCGTGCTGGTGGCGACGCGCATCGTCGAGGTCACCCGCGAGGGCATGCGCACCGCGGACGGGGCGATGATCCCGGCGCACCTCAAGGTCTGGGCGGCCGGCATCAAGGCGCCCGACTTCCTGCACGACATCGCGGGGCTGGAGACGAACCGGCTGAACCAGCTCGTCGTGACGCCCGAGCTCCGGACGACGCGCGACGAGCGGATCTTCGCCATCGGCGACTGCGCGGCGGTGACGATGCCCGGCGCCGACCGGCCGGTCCCGCCGCGGGCCCAGGCCGCCCACCAGATGGCGAACTGCCTCGCCGACAACTTCGCGCGGATGCTGTCTGGCCGGCCGCCGAAGCCCTTCGTCTACCGGGACCGCGGCTCGCTGGTCTCGCTGAGCCACTTCTCCGCCATCGGCAGCCTGATGGGCAGCCTCTCCGGCGGCAGCATGCGCGTCGAGGGCCGGGTCGCGCGGTTCCTCTACGTCTCGCTCTACCGGCAGCACCTGATCGCGGTGCAGGGCTGGCTGCGCGGGCTGGCGATGATCCTGGTCGGCCACATCAACCGGGTGATCCGACCGCGGATCAAGCTGCACTGAATCCGTCGGCCGCCCTAGTCTCGCCCGTTGCGATGTCCATGGCGACCGGCGTCGGGACAGTGGGCTCATGCTGAGGCGGCTGCTGCGGGTTGTGGTGGTGCTGGTCGGCGGCGCGGCAGCCGCGGTCGGCCTCTACTTCGCCGCGGCGCTGGCGCTGTCGCGCTGGCCGGTGAACGACGACTTCACTGCGCCGGCGGACGGAATCCCCGTCGCCCTCACCTCGAACGGCATGCACGCCACCCTGCACCTGCCGGTGCGGGCCATGAACGTGGACTGGACCCAGACCTTTCCGCTTGCCGAGTTCCCCGCGCCGCCGGCGGAGCCGGAGACCATCTCCTTCGGCTGGGGCAGCCGCGAGTTCTACCTCAACGTGCAGACGTGGGGCGATCTGGATGTCGAGCATGCGCTGATCGCGCTGACCGGTATCGGCAGGTCGGCGCTTCATGTCGCCTACTGGCCGCCGCTGCCGCGGGGCGAGGATCACGTCGCGTTCCGCATCTCGCCCGAGGCCTATCGCGTGCTGGTGGCGCACATTCGCGCCGCGATCGCGACCGACGCGGCGGGACGCCCCCGGCTCATCCCGGGCTACAGCTATCGCGGCAACGACCGCTTCTACGAAGCGACCGGCACCTACACCGCCTTCACGACCTGTAACGAATGGCTGCGCCGGGGCCTGGCTGCCGCGGGAATCCGCACCGGCGTGTGGAGCCCGTTCCCGGACGCGTTGCTGGAGCATCTGCGCACGCCCTGATCGCACACGGGTGCATGTGTCAAACCCCACATTCGCCCTCCGCCGCGCCCCCTAGCCTCGATTGCATTGCCGGTACAGGCCACGGCGCTCGTGGCGAGCCGCTGGAATGGGGGGTGGCGGTGTTCGATTTCGGGCACGGGGACGAGCTTGATCTCGTCAGGATCTGGCAGGAGTTCCTGCTCGCGAACGGAATCTCGGTCGGCGCGGCCGGTGCCGACGGGCTGTTCGGCAGCGACACGCGGCTCGCCACGATGGAGTTCCAGCACGAGGAGGGCCTGCCGGCCACGGGTCATGTCGACGGCGCGACGTGGGAGCGGGCGGCGGCGCGGCTGGTGCCGCCGCGGATCCCTACCGACCTGCCGCCGGCCGTGATCGACTGGTACCGGATCACCCCGGCCATGCGCCGGAGCATCGGGTGCGGCAGCCAGCGCGCCCGGCGCGACCTGTGGGAGCGGATCCACCCCGAAATGATCCACGCCTTCTCGCCGGCCTGCGACCGGGAGGAGGCGATCGCGCAGGTGCGCGCCTACTACCGGCAGCTCGAACCCTACCGCTTCGGGGAGCTGTTCAGCATGCCGGCGGCGGGGCAGGTAACGGTGCATCCGGAGCTGCGGCGGCGGCTGGATGCCGCGCTCGCCTTCCTCGAGGGGAAGGGGCTGCTGCAGCAGGCGATGCGAAGCGTCGCCGGCCACGGCGGCTTTGCGATCCGCCATGCCCCGGACGGTTCCGGCCTGGACAGCCACAGCTTCGCCACCGCGATCGACCTTGCGGCTGCCGGCGATCCCGTCGTTGCCGCCCCGTGCGGAGACGAGGGTTTTCCCCGCGAGGAGTTCGTGTTCCTGACCGGCGTCGATCCGCTGGGCCCGGAGGTGGTCGGGCTGCTGGAAGACCCGCACGGCCGCAGCTTCGACGAGGCCATGGCGGTGGTGAAACGGGTCGCCGCGGCGAGCAGGGCTTTCGCTGCCGCCTTCGTGACGTCTGCCGCGCTCGCCGAGGCCTTCTGCGCCGCCCTCGCACAGGACTGCGGGACCGGCATTTGCCCGGAGGAGGCCTTGGCCCTGCTCGGCCGGGGCAGCGGCGCGACCCTGCAGCGCCTGCGCGACCGGATCGCCGATGACGTCCGCTGGGAGCAGCTCGGCCGCATGGGCCGCCGCCTGTCCCGGCTGTTCGACGCGGCCGAGGCGGCCGGCGACCTGCAGGCGCTCGCGGACGGGCCCGGCCGGGTCGCGCGCTATGGCTGCGTGAACCTGGCGCCCGAGCTGATCGCGGCGCTGATCTGCCGGGAGGGCGGCCGGTTGCGCTGGGCCGGGGTGGGGCGCGCCTGCCGGGGCGCGATGCATTTCGCGCTGCACGCCGACGAGGCGGCGGCGTTGCTGCGAGCCCGGTGAGCGACTCGGTTCAGCGGCGGGCGCGTTCGAGGATGGCGGCGACACCGGAGGCGACGCCGTCGGCGACGAGGAAGGCGACCTCGCCCCAAGCGCCGTCGAGGCTGCCTGCGGGGATGTCGTTCTGCTGGTCGAGGCGGCCGAGTTCGGCCCCGTCCGCGGCAATCACCCGCCAGCGCAGTGTGATGCGCTCGGTGGCGCCATCGACCGGCGTCACCGCCACGTCGCCCTCCAGCCGGAACGCGGGCGTCCCGTTCTCGTCCGACACCGCCACGCCGTGCAGCGGGAGTGCCACCGCGAGCGCGGCAGCCAGGTCGCGCGCGCCCGTGCCGGGGGCGCCGGCGATGCCGCCGATACCGACGCCGCGATTGTCGGCCGCAACGGGGACCGGCTGCGGCGGCTGGCCGCCCTGGATCAGCGCCGCGAGCGCGGGCGCGGCGCGGGCGGCCACGGCCGACAGCAGCGGCCCGGTCGCCTCGTTCGGCGCCGGCATGACTTCCCGCTCCTCGTGGGACCCGACCAGCGTGCCGTCGGCGTCGGTGAGGTCCCAGGTCACCCGCAGGGTGACCGTCCCGTCGCCGTTGCGGCTGATCGCGCTGTCGCCGGAAAGGAAGTAGCTGTCGGCCGCGCCGCCGCGCAGGCTGGCGGGCACGTTCTCCACCTGCAGCGCCTCGGCCACCGCCTGCGCCATCTCGGTCGCGAACGGCTCCGATACGCCGGTGACCGGCTGGACGACCACGCCGACCCGGTCGGATGGCAGCAGCGCGATGCCCGGCGGCAGGGCCTGGCGCGAGAATACCGGGTCCACCCCGTCGTCGCAGGCGGCGAGGGCAAGGGCGAGCAGGACCGGGATGGTGCGGCGACTCGCAGGCCGGACGGAGCGGCTCGACATGGCGGCATGTCATGGCCGCCGTCCGCCCGCGTCAATCCCGGCACGGGGCGCTTTGTCGGCGGGGCGGAATGTGCGAAACAGCAGCCACAGCATTGCCGGGAACGGGACCATGAGCCGGAACAGGCCGCTGGTGGCGGTGACAGCGGATTTCAAGATCACCGACCGTCCCACGCATCTGGTCTATGACCAGTACATCCGACCTCTGGCGGAGATCTCCGGCTGCCAGCCGATCCTCATCCCCGCGCTGGGGCCGCTTACCGACGTGGCCGGCCTCCTCGACACGGTGGCCGGTGTGCTGCTGACCGGCAGCCCATCCAACGTGCATCCGGCGCGCTACGGCATGGAGCCGCATCCCGACGCCGAGCCGTTCGACGTCGAGCGGGATGCGACCAGCTTCCCGCTGATCGCGGCGACGCTCGAACGGCGGACGCCGCTGTTTGCCATCTGCCGCGGCCATCAGGAGCTGAACGTTGCCCTGGGCGGCACGCTGCACCCGGCGGTGCACAGCCTGCCCGGCCGCATGGACCACCGCGCGCCGGCCGACGCCCCGCTGCCCGAGCGCTTCGCGCTCCGCCACCGTGTGAAGCTGCGGCCGGACGGGCCGATCGCGCGCATCGTCGGCGCAGACGAAATCATGATCAACAGCGTCCACCGGCAGGCGATCGACCGCGTCGCCGACCGGCTGCGGGTGGAAGGCGAGGCGGAGGACGGCACGATCGAGGCCGTCAGCCTGCGCGACTACCCCGGCTTCGCGCTGAGCGTGCAGTGGCACCCCGAGTTCCTCGCCGCCTCCGACCAACCGTCGCGACGCCTGTTCGAGGCGTTCGGCGAGGCCGTGCGCACGGGCGGCAGGGTCGCGAGCCCTGCCCTGGCGGAGTAGACGCGCTCGCGCTGCCCGCGGTCAGTCGCTGGCCGCCGGATTCTGGATCGACCGGAGATGGGCGATGATCGCCTCGATCTCCTCGGGCGTCGCGACGAACTCGGGCATGTCGGGATGGCCGACCGCGATGCCCTCGGCGAGCGCCTCGGCCAGGTCTTCGACGGGATAGTTCTCCGACAGCGTCCGGAACGCCGGCGCCTGCGGGTGGCTCGACTCGCCGGACACGCCGATGGCGTGGCAGGCGGCGCACCGCTCCTCGACGATGGCGCGGCCCGCTTCGACCGTATTGTCGTCGCCGGCCACGGCCGGTGCGTACGGCGCCGCGGCCAGCGCGATCGCGGCGAGCAGTCGGGCAGATCGTCCAGACATCCGTGTTCCTTCGGCAGCAGCGAATCGGGCTTCAAGGCGGCTTCGATGCGCGGGCGCAGGGTGTACCCGTGCCTGGCGGATGGGAAGGCCGAAAAGAAGGGGCGGCCGGGCGGTCAGCCTGCCATGCGCCGCAGCCGCTCCGCGGTTTCGCCGTCCGCCGGGTAAAAGGCCTCGATCGCGAGCTCGGCCAGCGTCACGTCCAACGGGGTGCCGAAGACGGTGGTGGTCGAGAACAGGGCGAGGCGCCCGGCGTCGGTCTCGAGCTCGATCGGCACCGCGATGGCCGCCGGATCGGGGGCGCGTGTGCCTTGCCCGTGCCTGCGCCGGCCAGGCGGGACCGGCAGATCGGCGAGGTCCTGCAGCAGCCGTTCGAGCACCGGGTCGCCGCTGGCGTCGACCTGCTGCCCGAGCCGGGCGAGCAGGTGGGCGCGCCAGTCCGGCAGGTTGGCGATGCGCGGCGCCAGCCCCTCCGGGTGCAGGCTCAGGCGGAGCACGTTCACGGGCGGCGCGAGCAGGGCAGGGGACACGCCTGCCAGCAGCGCCGAAACCGCCGGGTTCATGGCCACCAGCGTCCAGTGCCGGTCCACCGCCAGCGCCGGACAGGGCATGTGCCCGGCGAGGATCCGGCCCACCGCCTCCCGCGCCGCCGCCAGCGCAGGATCGTCCAGCGGTCGCTGCGGGAAGGACGGCGCGAAGCCGGCCGCGAGCAGCAACCGGTTGCGCTCCCGCAGCGGCAGCCGGAGCTGCTCGCTGAGGTGAAGCACCATCTCGCGGCTCGGCCGGGCGCGCCCGGTCTCGATGAAGCTGAGATGGCGGGCGGAGATCCGGGCCTCGAGCGCGAGCTCGAGCTGGCTGAGCCGCCGGCGCTGGCGCCAGTGCCGCAGGAGGTGCCCGACGCCGGCTTCGGCCGTGATGGTTGCGGCTGCTGTGGTCATGGCGCGGACGATAGCCGCGGCCGCGGCGTCGATCCATGACCTGCGAGGTAATCGACCCGGCGCGGCTCGTCTGCCAAGCGTGCCGCCCATCGCATGAACCGGCAGGAGATGCACCATGACATTCCACCCGGCATCCGCCCTCCGCCCGGCGGACCGCACCATCGTCGCCGCCGACGGCACGGTCCTGTTCCACCGCGACTGGGGCACCGGCCGGCCGGTCGTATTCCTTGCCGGCTGGGCGCTGAACTCGCGGATGTGGAGCCGCGCGATGCTGCGTCTGGCCGAGTGCGGCGCCCGGACGGTCGCCTTCGACCGCCGCGGCCACGGGCGCTCCGCCGACCCGGGGCGCGGCTACGACTACGACACCCTCGCCGACGACCTGGCGGCCGTGCTCGACGCGCTCGACCTGCGCGACGTCGTCCTCGTCGGGCACTCGATGGCGGGCGGCGAGATCGTGCGCTATCTCACGCGCCACGGGCGGGTGCGGGTGCGCGGAATCGTGCTGCTGTCGCCGACCCTGCCGTTCCCGTTGCAGACGGCGGACAACCCCGGCGGCTACGAACGTGCGATCTTCGACCGGCTGCGCGACGCAGTGATCGACGACTTTCCGGGCTGGCTCGATGCCAACGCCAGGCCGTTCTTCACCCCCGACACCGGCGCCGGCACAGTCGCGTGGGTGAAGGCGATGATGGCGGAAAGCACGCTCCACGCGCTGGCCGGCTGCTTCGACGCGATAGTCGAGACCGACTTCCGGGCGGAGCTCGCCCGCCTGGACCTGCCGGCGCTGGTCATCCACGGCGACCGGGACGCCTCGGCGCCGCTGGAGATCACCGGCGCGCCGACCGCCGCGCTCCTGCCGCGCGGCCGTCTGGTGGTGTACGAGGGGGCGCCGCACGGCCTGTTCGTGACCGACGCCGCGCGGCTGCAGCAGGACCTGGAGGCGTTCGTGCTCCCGTAGACGGCGACGGTCAGCGGAGCAGGCCGCGGCGCGCCAGGTTCTCCATCAGCGCGCGGGCGCCGAAGGTCCACGGCGCCACCTTGTCGGCGTGATCGACCCGGTTGACCAGCGCGCCCAGCCGCTCGCTGGCGATGGTCACGATGTCGCCGATCTTGTGGGTGAAGCCCTGGCCGGGAGCGTCGCGGTCCTCGACCGGGGCGAACATGGTGCCGGTGAACAGCAGGAAGCCGTCCGGATACTGGTGCGTCGCGCCGATGGTCTGGCTGACGAGGTCGAGCGGGTCCCGGCTGATCTCGGACAGCGAGGAGCGGCCCTCCAGCACGAATCCGTCCTCGCCCTCGACGCGCAGCGAGACCACGGCGCGGCGGACGTCGTCGATGCCGAAGCCGGCGTCGAACAGGCGGACGAAGGGCCCGATCGCGCAGCTTGCATTGTTGTCCTTGGCCTTGCCGAGCAGGAGCGCGCTGCGGCCCTCGAAATCGCGCAGGTTGACGTCGTTGCCGAGGGTCGCGCCGACCGTCTCGCCCCGGCTGTTGACCGCGAGCACCACCTCCGGTTCCGGGTTGTTCCAGGCCGAGCGCGGATGGATGCCGACGTCGGCGCCGAGTCCGACCGCGGCCATCGGCGGCGCCTTGGTGAACACCTCGGCGTCCGGCCCGATGCCCACCTCCAGATACTGCGACCACAGGCCCTGGCGGATGAGGCTTTCCTTGGCCTTCGCCGCCCTCTCCGAGCCGGGGACAACGTCGGCCAGGCTGCCGCCGATCTCGGCGCTGATGGCGCGGCGGATGGCCTCGGCGGCGCTCGCGTCCCCGGCAGCGCGCTCCTCGATCACCCGCTCCAGCATGCTGCGGACGAAGGTGACCCCGGCCGCCTTCAGCGCCTGCAGGTCGGCGGGCGCCAGCAGCCGCAGACCCCCCGTGCCTGCCAGCGCGTCGGCGAGGCTCCCTGCGGGCTCGCCGGCGGCGCCCGCCTCGCGGGCGGCTTCGGCCGGGTTCGACGTCTCGAACAGATGCGACAGCGTCGGATAGCGGGCGCTGATGTCGATCAGGGTCTGATCCGGCGCCAGGACGACGACGGAGGGGCCGTCGACCGGCGACGGCCTCCAGACGCGGCCGACCAGACAGGCGGCATCCGCGTCGACCGGGAGGATGGCCTCGGGGGTGAGCTTCACGATGATGGCTCCGGGCGGGCCGCCGCCCGTGGGCGGCCCGCTGTGGCGTTGCCTACAGGTGGACGCCGGATTCGGCGTCGAACAGGTGGACGCAGCCCGGGTGAGGCCGCAGCCGGACCTTCTGGTTGGGCTGGAAGCTGTGCCGCTCCTGGAAGGTGGCGCAGATCTGGGCGCCGCCGACGCGCGAGAACACCAGCGTGTCCGCCCCCGTCGGCTCGACCACGATCACGTCGACGTCGAAGCCGTCGTCCCCGGCGCCTGCCAGGTCCAGGTGCTCCGGCCGGATGCCGTAGGTAACCCGCGTGCCCTCGCGCGCGGCGACCTCGCCGAAGACCGGCAGCCGGGTGTCGTCCTGGGCCTGCACGTAGATCTGGTTGCCGTCGCGGCGCAGGACGCCGTCGATGAAGTTCATCGACGGCGAGCCGATGAAGCCGGCGACGAACTTGTTGGCGGGGTTGTCGTAAAGCTCCAGTGGCGACCCGATCTGCTCGACGATGCCGTCGTGCATCACCACGATCCGGTCGGCCATGGTCATGGCCTCGACCTGGTCGTGGGTGACGTAGACCGAGGTGGTCCGCAGCTCCTGGTGCAGCTCCTTGATCTCGGTGCGCATCTGCACGCGCAGCTTGGCGTCGAGGTTCGACAGCGGCTCGTCGAACAGGAACACCTGCGGGTCGCGCACGATCGCGCGGCCCATGGCCACGCGCTGCCGCTGGCCGCCCGAGAGCTGGCGCGGATAGCGCTTGAGATATTCGGTGAGGCCCAGCGTCTTCGCCGCCTTCTGCACCTGGCGATCGATCGTCGCCTTGTCCGTCTTCCGCAGCTTCAGGCTGAACGCCATGTTGTCGTAGACGGTCATGTGCGGGTAGAGCGCGTAGTTCTGGAACACCATCGCGATGTCCCGGTCCTTCGGCGGCACCCGGTTGACCACCCGGTTTCCGATCGAGATCTCGCCTTCGGTAATGTCCTCGAGGCCCGCGATCATCCGGAGCAGGGTCGACTTGCCGCATCCCGACGGGCCGACCAGGACCACGAACTCGCCGTCCTTGATGTCCACGTCGATGCCGTGGATGACCTCCACGGTCCCGTACGACTTCTTGACCTTCTCCACAGATACCGACGCCATCCGCTTCCCCTCGATTGTTGGGCTGCGCGCATCCGCCAGGGTGTCCGGCAGCCTGAAGTCCTGGTCAGTCTGGCCGGCAGCCTATACGTCACGCAAGGGCGTGCACAACCCATTTTGGGGCTGTGCACAACCCATTTCCGGTGCGTGGATGTCTTCCCCGTTTCGGGGGGCGCCGCCCGCGGAAAACGCGGGCGGGAGCGGTGTCAGTCGGCGCGCAGCGACTCGATCGGCGCGGGCTCGCCGATCAGCGGGCCCTGGCCCAGGCTCACCGGCAGCGCGGCCAGCGCGGCCAGGTGGCTGTCCCGCTCGATGCGGGTGGCGATGAGTTCGGCCCCGGCCAGCAGCAGCGGGCGCTCGAGGTCGATCAGATGGCGGTCGCGGGTCGCCCGCTCGGCGATGTCGGCGACACGGGCCTCGACGAAGGCGATGCGGTGGTCGGTGAGCAGGCCGGCGTCGATGGCGTCGAGGTCGGCATTGGCGATCGCGAAGCGGTAGCCGAGGTCGGCAAGGCGGCGCAGGTCCTGCTTCGCCTCCGGCGGCAGGCCGGCGAGGGTGCGGTGGTCGATCTCGAACACCAGGTGCTCGGAGACGAGGGCGTTGTCGGAGGCGAAGTCGAGGAAGTCGCTGAAGAAGACGCGATCGGCGAGGCTCTGGCCGGAAAGCGCGCAGAAGTAGGTCGCGGGCCGGTCGCGGCGCTGGGCATTGCGCACGAGCTGGACGCAGCGCAGCAGCAGCATGTTGTCGATCGCGACCGTAAGGCCGTCCTCCTCGACGATCGGCTGGTAGAGCTGAGGGCTCAGCAGCGCGCCGCCGGCGGTGCGCAGGTAGGGGGTGCAGACGTGGAAGCGCGGCCGGCGGTCGGAGAGGTCGACGATCGGCTGTACGTGGAGCGCGATCCGGTCCGCCCGCAGCGCCTCGCGCACGCTCTCGCGCAGCGACGCGTCGCCCGCCGGTTCGCCGCGTCGCGGGGCGGTACCGGCAGGCGGAATGACGATTCGCGGGGCGACAGCCGGAGGCGGCGTCTCCCCGGGTGCGGCCGGCGGCGGAGTCGGCGTGACGGCTGCCGTGAGCTGCGCGGCGGCGGCAGCGAGGCCGCCGGCACGCAGGGTGGCGAGTTCGAGCTCCAGCGCCTCGCTCTTCGCCGCCAGCCGTCGCAGCTGGGACGCGGTGCGGCCGTCGGTGAGGACGCGCATCGAGAGGTCGGCGACGACGAGGGTGGCGAGCGCCGCGAGCGCGCCGACCACCGCCGGCGGCGTGTCGGCAAGGAAGGGGGCGGCGCCCGGGAGCAGATGGCCGGCGGCGGCCGCAGCAGCGACCGCGGCGAAGGCGAGGATCAGCAGCCTGAACATGGGTCCGTTTCCAGCGGAAGCAGTCCCGGCCACGATGCGGCGTGGCGGGTTGAATGATGGTTAACAAATCCCCACTTCACTGCGAGCCGCGCGGGACCGTGCGTTCACGGACGGCGGCGCGGCGGCAGACGGTGGCGTCGGGACGGGGCGACCGGCGGGGCGCGCAAAGTTTTTTCGAAACCCCGTTGACAGGCCGTCGCGAGGCGCTTATGTAGCCGGCCTCCCGAGCGGACCTGCCGCTCCGGGCGCCGCGCAAGCGGCAGGCTCTTTGACATTGTTGTTTTGGTTTGGAAGGGATGCGCGGGCGGCGGTTGGGTT
>CALKHQ010000229.1 GCA_937988735.1 uncultured Alphaproteobacteria bacterium | reverse complement strand
GGCGCTCGAGGGCGAGCTCGGCGGCCGCGAGCCGGTTCCGCGCCTCGGCGAGCTGCGCGCGCGCCGTCTGGGCGACGCTCGCCGGCACCGCGCCGGACGGGGCGAGCTGGTCGTTCCGCGCGACGACCCGCTCCTGCTCCTCGACCTGGATGCGGGCGAGCTGGACGGCGAGCTGCTCCTCGTCGTCGTCGAGCGCCAGCAGCGGCTCGCCGGCCTCGACCATCTGGCCGGCGGTGAACAGCACGATTGCCACCTCGCCGCCGACCGCGGGGTAGAGCGTCACCGAGCGCACGGCTTCGGCGGTGCCGATCGCGCGCAGGGTCTGGCCGGCGGCGGCCAGGGTGACGGCTTCGGTGACGACGGGGGCCGCGGCGCTGGCGCCGGCGAATCCGCCCGGCCCGCCGGCCGTGCCCGGGGCGTCGGCCGCCGGCCTGAACCAGAAGTACCAGCCGGCCGCGCCGATCGTCGCCACCACCAGCACGCCGATGATCTGCCGCAGCCAGCCCATGCGGTTCCGTCCTGCCCCCACCCGCGAAAGTCTATCCTCCGCCCGGCGACGGGGATAGGCACGTAACGGTGATACGCGCCCGCGTCGCCATTCCTACGCGGGCGTCGGCCACGGGGGAAGCCTGCATGGGAACCGGGCGGGGCACCGGCCCCGCCCGCGTCGGCTCAGAACGACCCCGGCTCCAGGCGGAAGATGTCGGGGTTGGCGAAATCGCCGACGTAGCTGAGCTGCATCACGAGCTGCTCCGGCGCCGGCTCGTCCGAGCCTTCCGGCGCGGGCTCTCCCGTCGGGCGCGAGGCGAGCGTCAGCGTGATGCTGCTGCCGTCGGCATCCTCGGTGTAGAAGGCGAGGAGGGCGCCGTTGGCGAGCTGGACTCCGACCGCGGTCTTCTCCGGATCGTAGTTCTGGCTCCGGAAGTAGTTCACCAGCAGGTTCGCCGCCGTCTGGATCGCCTCGTTGCTGCTGCCCGGCAGGGCGCCCCAGACGATGTTGACCTGGATCAGCGCCTTGCTGCGGTAGCCGAGGATGTAGACGATCCGCGCCGGCCCGCCGTCGGGAACCAGGTCGTCCACCGTGATGCCCAGGCTGGTGGTCTTCTCCACCGCGTTGGTGCCGGCCTCGATCGCATCGTCGGTCAGCCCGAAATCCGCGGCGATCGCCGCGCGGACCTCCTCCTCGGTCATGCCGAAACGGGCGGAACGGAAGCCGTCGATGGTCGCCGGCTCGACCGCGCCCGGGTCCACCGTCGCCGCCGAGGCGCCGGTGGGGGTGTCGATTTCCAGCGCGTCGTTGCCGGCGGCGAGGGCGCCTCCGGCCGGCAGCAGCCAGCCGGCGGCGACGAGGGCGAGCGGTGCGCCGAGCCTACGCAGCATTCTGCGCGCCCGTCGTCTGCGCGGCGGCGCCGGAACGGTCCGCCTGCTGGTCCACCAGCTCCGCCCAGCTCCCGGTGGACAGCAGGTGGCAGTAGACGAGGGCGAGCCAGCCCTTGCGGCGCCAGTCGAGGAACACGTCGTCGGGCAGCGCCGCGAACTTCTGCTCGTCCACCACCCGGAAGCCGGTCACCGCCAGCTGCTCGCCGGTCGCCATGCGGATGTTCGCCCGGTTCTCGCGCAGCAGGTCCTGCTCCTTCAGCGCCTCGGTGAACGCCTTGGTCCGCTCCACCTCGCGCTGGAAGGCGGTGCAGAAGTTCAGCGCCTGCTCCAGCACCGGCGTGCGCTCGCCGTTGCGGAACAGCGGCCGCACGTCGCTTTCCACCAGCAGGTCGGACGCCTCGTCGATGCACAGCCCCAGCTTCGTCCTGTCCGAGCTCTCGGCGAAGATGAAGGGATAGCGCCGGGCGTAGGCCGGGATGTAGGCGCCCCGCCGCCAGCTCCCGTCAGGCTCCACGAACAGGTTCTCGCCCTGCTTCATGCCCAGGACCACCACCGGAACCGGATTGTCGCCGCCCGCGAAGACGATCGGATAGTGACGGCCAGCCGCGACGAACTCGATCGCGTTGATCATCATAACGTTGGCCGTCCGGGCAAAGGCGTAGCCGCCGTTTTCCTTCAGCGACAGCCCCGCGTGCTTGTTCGCGTCGAGGAGGACGGGCCGCGCGTACAGCGGCGGCAGGCCCGCCGCGCCGTTTCCGGCCTGTGCGGCCCCGGCATTCTGGGCAGTCTCGGTGGTCATTGCTGATCCTCTTGGGCTGACGGAATCGGAGGAGAGCGTAATCGACGGCAACCAAGGAGATATTAATTTCCGCCGCCCACGCGCCGTGCGGGCAGCGGACTGTGGTTACCTTCCTGGCCGGATCAACGCGCCACCTTGGCGCCTGCCGCGATCGGCGCAGGTGGAGGTCCGGGCCGGAATCGAACCGACGTACGAGGATTTGCAGTCCTCTGCATGGCCACTCTGCCACCGGACCGGAAGGGCTTCGGCACCTGTGCCGGTCGCGGTCGATATAGGCGGGGGCGCGCAAGGCCGTCAAGCGCGGGCGCTTGCGGGGGCCGGCGGCATTGACTATGAAGCCCACTCCCGATTGCCGCGTCCCTGCGCCGCCAGGCCGGGACCGCACCCCGTTTCCGCAGGCAAGGCCGCCATG
>CALKHQ010000228.1 GCA_937988735.1 uncultured Alphaproteobacteria bacterium | reverse complement strand
GGGTGCGGGTGGCCGCCGCGATCGCCAGCGCCCGCGAGCGCGGCCTGGTGGTGTCGGCGCCGGGCATCGAGGACGCCGCCCACGCCGCCCTGCTCGCCAGCCTCGGCTGCCACCGCGGCCGCGGCCCGCTGTTCGAGGCGGACCAGTAGGCCCGGTTCCGGCGCGCGCCGGCCGCGGCCATGCGCACCGGTGGCGTCGGGGGCGAACTACGCCTGCAGCCGGACCCGAGCGGTGGCGTAGGGACGGAGGGCAAGCTCGGCCCCTCCTCCGGACTCGGCGACACGGTCGAGGCCGTCGGGGGCGGTGCACAGGGCGACGAAGGTCGTCTCGTCGATCGCAGCGATGCTCTCCACGCTCCCCGCTTCGGCGAGGCGCACCCGCTGCTCTTCGCCGGTCAGGTTGGCGAGCCACAGGTCACTGCCGCCGCCGTTGCCCCGAAGCGCGAAGCCGAGCAGCTTCGCAGGCGCCGCCGAAACCGCCGGCACAGCCGGCCCGGACGCCGCGCCCAGCGCGGCCAGCACGTGGAACACCGGATAGACCCGGGCGCCGTTGGCGGGCTCGTCGAACCACGGCTGCGGCCAGGACTGGCGTGTGTAGATGGCGCCGAACGCCCCCGTCGGCGCGTCGAGGCAGAGCGCCTCCACCCCATGCGCGAGCGCGCGGGCGGCATAGCCCGCGGCCCAGGCAGCGGCGAGCAGGCCGCGCTGGCGCGGGTCGACGAAGGCCATCGCCACCCGGCCCCCGTTCGGGTTGTCCGCCGTCTTCGCACCATAGGGGTTCATGCGCATGCCGATCGCGGTCGGTCCGATGCGGTAGGGTCGGCCATAGGCGAGCGCGCGGGCGGACTTCATGATCGACGGCAGCGCCTGCAGCGACTCCATCACCGACAGGTCGTCGCCGGCGTGGACCAGCGGCGAGGTGGTGTGGGTGATGAAATCGAACGTGCCTTCCGGCGGGCGCTTGCGGTTGAGCTCGGTGAAATAGGTCACCATGCCGCCGCCGAGCGGCACACCGGGGAAGGCCGCCCGCAGCAGGCGCGCGATCTCCGCCTGCGGCGGGCAGGGCGGGAACACGCTGCCCGGCAGCGTCGATTTCAGGTCGCACGCCGGCACCGCCACCAGCATGTCCGGTGTGATTCCGGCCTCCGACACCAGCGCCGCCAGCCGCTCGACGTCGCGGCGCAGCGTCAGCTCGTCGGCGGTGGGATTGCCCTCCGGGTCGAGGCAGGGCAGCACGCATTCGAGCACCAGCCGCGCCCCGACATCGGCTGCGAGCGTGCCGTAGTCGCGGACGAGCGCGGCGGCCGGGTCGCTGCGCAGATCGACATGGCCGACCAGATGGTCCGGCCGGATGCGGCGCACGAGATCGGTCCGGGCCAGCGCATCGGCGATGTCCGCCGGCGCGACCGCGAGGCCGAGCCGAGGCATCCGTCCCGCCTGGGCGGCGTCGAGCCGGACCTCGATCGCGCCGCCCGCAGCCGCCGCGCGGCCGGCGCCGGCCGCCGCAGGCGCGGAGATTTCCACCACCACCGACTGGTCCAGTTCGGTCCCCTGCGGCAGCTCGTAGGGCCAGGGCTCCGCCAGCGGCCGGATGTAGGTCTTGTACGAGGCGTCGGACCAGTTGCGCTGGTCCTCCATCTCGTAGGCGTCGCCGGTCATCGTCACGATGACCCGGATTCCCGGCGCCGGCTCGTGGGCGAGCGAGCGGATGTCCATGAACGGCTGCATCGGGTCGATCAGCTCGGGGAAGCGCGAGTCCTCGACCCGGCCGTCGGTGTGGGTCACCCGCACCGGCGCGCCGGCGACGCCCTCGACGCCGTGCAGCACCACGAATCCGGTCCGGTTGGTGACGAAGTCGGTCTCGGTCCGGCCGCGGACGACGAAGCTGATGCGCTCGGCGCTGCCCTCGATCACCGCACTGTAGCTGAGGCGCTGCCCGGCGTCGGCGCAGACCGCGTCGTAGGTGATGCGGAACCGGCCGTCGCCCTCCTCGATCTGCAGGTTGTCGATCTTCGGGCCGTAGGTGCCCCAGTTGCGGTCGCGCACGATGAACTGCACCGCGCGCAGGATCTCGACGTCGCCGATGGACAGCCAGCGCAGGTTGCCGGCGTCGAAGCGGACGGAAACCGGGCCGGCGCGCACGATCCGTGCCGGCGGCACCGGCTCCTCGGTGCCGAAGTACATGATCTCGCGGGACGGCGGTGTCGGCATCTGCGGCATCCTCGTGCTTGCGATGATGGGGCTCAGGCGATGACGCGGCCGGACTCCGGCTCGATCACGATCGCCCGTGTCATGTCGAACCACATGGTAAGACGTTCGCCGGGGCTCTGCACGTCGTGCGCGGCGAGCTCGGCCGTGACCGGAATCCCGGCCAGCGTGAAGGTGGCATAGAGCCGGCTGCCGGTCGGCTGCACCAGGTCGATCGCGACGTCCACCGGGTGCTGGCCCGGCCTCGGGGTTCCGGCGGCGCGGCCGATGTGCTCCGGCCGGGTGCCGAGCACCACCGCGGTCCCGGCCGGCGGCAGGGGCGCGCGGGCGCCGACGAGCGGCAGCACCACCCCCGGCTCCACCCGCACCGCCGGACCGGCGGCATCGCCGGCGACCGTCGCCGGCAGGAAGTTCATCTGCGGAGAACCGAGGAAGGCGGCGACGAAGCGGCTCACCGGGCGCTCGAACAGGTCCAGCGGCGCCCCCTGCTGCTCGATTTGCCCCTGGTTCAGCAGCACGATCCGGTCGGCCAGCGTCATCGCCTCGATCTGGTCGTGGGTGACGTAGACCATGGTCTTGCCGATTTCCTGGTGCAGCCGCTTGATCTCCATCCGCATCCCGTCGCGGAGCTGGGCGTCGAGGTTGGACAGCGGCTCGTCGAACAGGAACACGTCCGCCTCGCGCACGATGGCGCGGCCGATGGCGACCCGCTGGCGCTGGCCGCCCGAGAGCTGCCGAGGCTTGCGCTGCAGCAGATCGCTGATGCCGAGCAGCTCCGCCGCGGCATGCACCTTGCGGCGCACCTCGGCATCCGGCCGGTGCCGGGCGCGCAGCCCGAAGGCGATGTTCTCGAACACGGTCAGGAACGGGTAGAGCGCGTAGTTCTGGAACACCATCGCGATGTTCCGGTCGCGCGGGCGCAGGTCGTTGACCACGCGGTCGCCGATCCGGATCGTGCCGGCGTCGATTTCTTCCAGCCCGGCGATGCTGCGCAGCAGCGTGGACTTGCCGCAGCCGGACGGGCCGACGAACACGCAGAACTCGCCGGCATCGACCTCCAGGTCGATGCCCTTCAGCGCCTCCACCCTGCCGTAGGACTTCCGCAGTCCCTGGATCGAAAGCTGCGCCACCCGCCTACCCCTTCACTGCCCCGAGCGAGATGCCGCGCACCAGGAAGCGCTGCAGCAGCGTCACCGCGATGAAGATCGGCACGGTGCCGAGCACGCTCATCGCCGCGATCTTCGCCCAGAAGTTGGATTGGCCGCCAAAATAGTGGGTCACCTGCACCGGAAAGGTGGTGACCTCGCTGCGCGTCAGTACCAGCGCGAAGATGAACTCGTTCCAGGCGAAGACGAACGTGAACACGGCGGTGGCGAACAGCCCGCCGCGCGCCATCGGCCACACCACGCGGACGAACACCTGCCATCGCGTGCAGCCGTCCACCAGCGCCGATTCCTCGAGCTCCAGCGGGATGTCCTGGATGTAGCCCCGCATCATCCACACCACGTACGGCAGGTTGAACGCGGTGTAGAGGAGGATCAGCCCGACGAAGCTGTCCACCAGCCCCAGTTCGACGAACAGCAGGAACACCGGGAACACGATCACGATCGGCGGGATCATCCGGTTGGACAGCAGCCAGTCCGAGAACAGGTTGCCGCCCGTGCGGAAGCGCGCGATCGAATAGGCGCACATGGTGCCGATCACCATGGCGAAGACGGTGGAGATGCTGGCGATGACAAGGCTGTTCCACACCGTCACCGCGTCGCCGTCCTTGAACAGCACGGCGTAGTTGGCGAACTGGATCTGCTCCGGCCACCACACCGGCGGATAGGCGAAGATCTCGTCCGGCGTCTTGAACGAGATGATGGCGAGCCAGTAGATCGGGAACAGGAACAGCACCGTCACCAGCGCGGCGACGACGAACCGGACCGCCATGCGGACCTGCCGCCGCTTCACCGGTCAATCTCCATGCGCCGCAGCACCAGCGTCACCGTGATCGCCAGCAGGATGATCACCACCAGCGACATCGCCGCGGTGTAGCTGGTCTCGAACTGCTGGAAGCCCTGGACGTAGGCGTAGATCGAGAAGGTCTCGGTCAGCGTGCCCGGCCCGCCACGGGTCAGCGCCCAGACCACGTCGAACAGGCGGAACAGGTCGAGCGCCCGGATCAGCACCGCGATCGCCATCACCGGCCAGATCGCCGGCAGCACCACCTTGAAGAAGGTGCGCCAGAAGCTGGCGCCGTCGATCTCCGCCGCCTCGAGCTGGCTCTGGTCCACATTCGACAGCGCCGCCAGCAGCAGCAGGAACATGAACGGCGTCCACTGCCAGATCTCGGCGATCAGGATGGCGGGGTAGACAAAGGCCGGGTCTACCGTCCACAGGATGGTGACGTCCTCACCCGCGAACCAGCCGATGACCTGGTTGATCGGCCCGTAGCGCTGGTCGAACAGCAGCCGCCACGTCGCCCCGGCGATCACCGGCGACACCACCACCGGCAGCACCAGCAGGGCGACGAACACCTGCTTGCCGGGCAGCCGGTCGAGGAACAGGTAGGCGAGCGCGAGCCCGAGCACGAGTTCTGTCGGCAGCGCGACGACGACGAAGATCAGGGTGTGGCCGATCGCCTCCCAGAAGCGGCCGTCCGACAGCAGGCGCCCGTAGTGGACGAGGCCGTGGAACGAGGTGTCCTCGTCCAGCATCGTCAGGTTCTGCACGCTGATCATCAGCGTGTGGATGACCGGGAACAGGCCGATGAACAGGATCACCGCCACGGCCGGAAAGATCATCAGGTACTTGAAGTTGCGGTCGACGAACGGCGTCGCCCGGGCGCCGGCTGCGCCCGTGCGTCGCCCGTCGGAAAAACCGCGCATGGCCCCCCGGTCCGTCACGTCAGTCTCCGCGCGGATGCCCGGCCGTGCGAGCGCGGCCGGGCCCCGGTAATCAGGACGGATAGGCGGCCGCGTTGGAGGCCCACGCCTCGTAGGCGGCGCGCTGCTGGTCGACCCCGATGCGCTCGGTGATCTGGTCCCACTGCGCCGCGACGTCGTCGAGGATCGCCTGCGGATCCTCGCCCGCCCACAGCCGGGAGATGCCCTGACGCAGCGCCTCCTCGTAGCGGTCGGTCTGGATGATCGACAGGTCGAGCAGCCCCTTGACCGCGCCTTCGTGCAGCGCCGCCAGATACTGCGGCGCCTCCGGCCAGCGCGACATGTACTCCTCCGAGACGAAGTGGCTGTCGCGGAACGGGTCGCGCAGCGCGGTCGGCAGCTGGACCCGCTTCAGGCTGATCTCCTCGGAGTTCAGCCACTGCATGAACAGGTAGGCCGCCTCCTTCTTGCGCGACGAGGCCGAGAGCGACAGGGCGAAGCCCGCGGCAAGCTGCGGGTGCCCGCCCGGCGGCATGGCGTAGCCGACCTTGCCCGCAATCTGCGACCGCGGCACCCACGACAGCGCCTCCTCGTCGGTGCCGTAGCCGGCGGCCCAGCGCCCGTAGGGCGGCCAGGAGATGGTCATCGCCGTGTCACCCTGCAGGAAGGCGGCGAGGTTCTCGACGAAGCCCCAGGTCTGGACGCCCGGCGGCATCCACTCGTTCTCCGCCAGCCAGTCGTTGAACACCTTGACCCCGGCCGCGGAGTTGATGGTCGCCTTCATCGTCTCCGGGTCGAAGAAGCGCCCCCCCTCGTTGCGGAACCGCTCCTGGAACATGAACTGGCCATAGGGCGGGTCGCGGAAGAAGGCGGCGCCGTAGGGCTTGTTGCCGGTGTAGGCCGAGATGAACGCGCCGACCTCGTCGAATTCCTTCCACGTCGTCGGCGGCACCGGCAGGTCGTAGCCATGCTGCTCCCTGAACGCCGCCTGAATCTCCGGGTCGCCCAGGATGTCGGTGCGGTAGTAGAGGATGAAGACGTCGCCGTCGTCCGGGAAGCTGTAGATCTTCCCGTCGAACATCATCTGGTTGTCGCGGTAGACCGGCGCGATCGTCTGCAGCTCCTGCCGGTAGCCGTACTTGTCCACATACTCGTCCAGCGGCTCCAGCGCGCCGGCGCGGACCAGGTCCGGCATCCAGGCCGGGATCACGTTCAGCGCGTCATAGGCGCCGGTGCCGGCCCGGTGCTCCTGCAGGATCTTGGTGAACATTTCCGCGGTCGGAACCTCGATCACGTTCACCCTGATGCCGGTGGCCTCCTGCCACAACGGCCCGGAGAAGTTCAGCGGGTCGAGCGCCTGCAGGCCCGCTTCCCAGACGATGCTGATCTCGGTTCCGGCGAACTGCTTCGCCGCCTCCACCGCGGTCTGCGCGGCCTGGGCGCGCGCAACCCGCGGCAGGCCGAGCGCCGAGGCGCCGGCAAAGGCAGATGCCGTGTACAGGAACTCACGTCTGCGCATCGTTTCCTCCTCCCCATGAAAGGCGGCCGTTCTTTGCAGCCGCCGATTGTCATTCCCTGCGGAAGCGTTCGAGCTTTGCGCGCCATCCTGGCCGCTCGACCACTTCCCGGTTCACGATACCCCGTGGCACTTCGCCTTTCATCACCGCGATGACCGCCGCAACGTCGGCCGCGCCGATCCCGGCGAAGCACTGGTCGGTCCAGCACAGCGAGTGCGGCGCCACGATCACGTTGTCGAGCTCCATGATCGGCTCGCCGGCGGGCGTGGGCTCGGTGTGGAAGACGTCCAGGCCGGCGCCGGCGATGACGCCGTCCCGCAGCGCCTCGTAGAGCGCCTGCTGGTCCACCGTCGGCCCGCGCGAGGTGTTGATCAGATAGGCGGTCGGCTTCATCAGCCGCAGCCGCTCCGCATTCACGATCCCCCGCGTCTCCTCGGTGAGCGGGCAGCTCACGGACAGGAAGTCGGACTCGCGGAACAGCTCCTCCAGCGAGACCAGCCGGATGCCCAGCTCCTCGGCCACCGCCTTGTCGGCGTAGGGATCGTGGGCAATGAAGTTCATGCCGAACGGCTTCGCCAGCCGGTAGACCTCGGCGCCGATGTTGCCGATGCCGAGCGACCCGAGCGTCTTGCCGATCAGCCCCATGCCCATGTGGTCGGAGCGCTTCACCCACCCTTCCGGGCCCTGGCGCGCCAGCCGGTCCTTGATCAGCAGCTTCTGGCTCAGGGCCAGGACGAAGGTGAGGATGGAGACGGCGACGGGCCGGCGCACGCCGTCGGGCGTGATCACCAGGGCGATGTCGTTGGCCGTGCAGGTAGGCACGTCCACGCTGTCGTAGCCGACACCGAAGCGGGCGACGAGCGCGAGCCGGCCGTCGGGCGGCACGCTGGCAGCGGTGAACTTCGGCACCAGCAGGATCAGCGCGTCGTAACCGGCAAGCCCTTCCGCCGGCATCACCCCGTCCACCGGCTCCACATAGCCGATCTCGACGTCGGGGTCGGATTCCAGCGGCGACAGGTCGAACATCGGATAGGCCGGGGAGCCGTCGGGCTTCCGGAAATCCCCGCTGAGGGCGACACGAAACCTGGCCATGTCAGCTCTGCTCCGTTGGATGGGATGGGGTCATCGGCGAGCGGCGCCGCAGGCTTCGCGCACGGCGTCCACCCCGGCCTTCACGGCCGCCTGGTAGACCCAGACGTCGCCCGAGTAGCAGATGAAGTCGAAGCCCTTCGCGTGATACTCCTTCGCCGTCGCAACGTCGGGCACCAGCCGGCCGAGCGCCTTGCCGTGCGCCCTGCACGCGGCCGCGACCCTGTCGATCGCGTCCAGGAACTTCGGGTGGGTAAACTCGCCCGGGATGCCCAGCGAGCAGGACAGGTCGAAGTGGCCGACCCAGAGGCAGTCCACCCCGTCGACCGCAGCGATGGCGTCGGCGTTCTCCACCCCGGCGGCGGTCTCGATCTGGCAGAACAGCGCCAGCGACGCGTTGGCGGCGGCGAGCTTCTCCATCACCGGTCCGCCGGTGTAGGCGTCGTGGGCGATGCCGAGCGCGACGCCGCGGTGGCCGTCCGGCACGTACTTCATGCAGTCGAGGATGGCGCGCGCCTCGCCGGCGTCGTTGACCATCGGCAGCATGATGCCGCCGGCCCCCATGTCGGCGGCGCGGGCGATGTGGTGATAGGCCTTCGACGGCACCCGCACGATCACCGGCACCTGCGCCGCCTCGAAGTAGCGCACGGCCGCCTTGATGGTCTCGTGGTGGAAGCCGGAATGCTCGGTGTCGAAGAGGACGAAGTCACAGCCGGCGTTGCGCAGCATGTGACCGATGCCGGGCGTGGCGAACTCGACGATGAAATGTCCCACCTTCAGCGCACGTGTGGCCGCCTGCTGCCGGAGCGGTTGCGCAGTCATGCTGTCTCCTCATACGATCGTGTGTCTCTGGGTACGCGCCGCCCCCCGGCGCAGGGCCGGCACCGATACGGACACCGGCCATGCTGGTGTGGCGGACATGTGGTGTCAATGCCACTCCCGGATCCCTCCGGCCGCCTTTCTCCACGCCATGGTTGTGGATCGCGGCGCCGATCTCGCGCATAGTGCATGCGGGGGGATCGCCAATGACAGAAGCACAAGGACGGGAGGCCTGGCCGCAGACGCGGCCGCAGCATCAGGGCAGCACGGAAACGCCGCTGACGCCCGAAGAGGTCATGCGCTATCAGGCGCGCGGTTTCGTCACGCCGCGGCTCAGACTGCCCGACGACACCCTCGCCGACCTCACGGCCGCGGTGGACGCACTGATCGCTGCCAATCCGGGGGTGCGCCCCGAGGATCTCGCGGTGCCGCATGTGCCGGGCGGCGCAAGCGGGTGCCTGAACACGCCGGATGCGCTGCGCGACGTCTTCCTCGCCGTCGGCCGGCACCCGGCGCTGGTCGCGGCGGTGGCGCAGCTCATCGGCCCCGACCTGATCCTCTGGTCGAGCCACGCCTTCTGCAAGCCGCCCAGAGCCGGCGCGGCGGTTCCCTGGCACCAGGACGGCCAGTACTGGCCGATCCGCCCGATGGCCACCTGCTCGGTCTGGATCGCGATCGACCCCGCCGGGCCGGAGAACGGGTGCCTGCGGGTCATTCCCGGCTCGCACCGCGACGGCCTGCTCGCCCACGGGCGCCAGGAGGACCGGTCGCTCGCGCTCGACGCGGCGGTAGATCCCGCGAGCTTCGACCCGTGGCGCGCCGAGGACATCATCCTGCCGCCGGGCGGGCTCAGCTTCCACGACGTGCACCTGATCCACGGGTCGGAGCCGAACCGGTCGCCCTACGCGCGCCGCGCCATGGTCTACCGCTACATGCCGGCCGCCGCGCACTACGACCGGGCGACTCCGGACTACGTGATGCGGAACGGCGGTGTGATGCGCTGGGCGGACCGCCCGATCTGGCTGGTGCGCGGCGAGAACCGCCATCCCGGCAACGTGGTGGTCACGGCCTGAGCCCCGGTCGCAACGTCGCGCCGCTTGCCTCATCGGAATTCCGGAACGACCGTCTCGCCGGTCGCGGCCGATCGGTAGGCCGCCTCGCAGGCGGCGAAGGTCTTCAGGTTGTCGGCGCCGGAGGTAGCAAACGGGCGGCCCGAGCGCAGGCAGTCGATGAAGTGCTGCTGCGTCGTCAGCACGCTTTCCTGCGCCCCGTGCCACGGCTTCTGCGCCCAGGGCAGCAGCCGCGGGCTCACGTCGCGACGCTGGGTGCCACCGGCATCCACCACCGTCAGCTGGTAGCCGGGCCCCAGCCGCAGGGTGCCGGCGGAGCCATCGAGCTCGATCAGCGTCTCCGGGAACGGATCGGGATCGAGCCGGCTCGCATAGCTCGCATCGACGAAGCAGGCCGCGCCGCCCTCGTGCCGGGTGAGGATGCTGCAGCTGTCCTCGCCCCTGAGGCCGGGGCGCACCGAGGCGGTGACGCAGGCGAGCCGGTCGATCGGCCCCATCAGCACCCGCGCGACGTCGAGCACGTGGACGCCGAGGTCGAGGATGATGAAGCGCTCCTCCTCGGCGAGATAGGGCTGCCCGGCATAGATGTCGTAGCCGGTGCGGAAACTGACCCGCCCGAAGTGGAGCCGGCCGAGCCGGCCGCTCGCCACGACCTCCTCCACGGCCATCAGCGGAGTCTGGAACCGGAAGTTCTCGTGCACCATCAGCGGCACGCCCGCGGCGCTGCACGCCTCGACCATGGCGACGCAGTCCGCAAGCGTGGGCGCGAACGGCTTCTGGCAGATCACCGGCACGCCGTGCCGCGCGGCGAGCTCCACCAGCGGCCGGTGGGTCGGCATGGTGGTGACGACGTCCACGAAGTCGAGCCGCTCGGTCGCGAACATCCGTTCGGCGTCGTCGTACACGGCGGGGATGCCGAATTTCCGCGCAGCCGCCTCCGCCTTGGCGCGGTCGCGGTCGCAGACCGCCACAAGCCGGGCGCCCGCGACGTCGGCCCAGGCGTGGAGGTGGTTCTGGGCGAAGAAGCCGCAGCCGATGAGGCCGCCGGCGAGTTCCCTGTGAGCCATGCGTCGTCCTGTCAGCCCCGGTCCTGCGGGTCGTCGATGCGGATCTTGCGGCGGTTGAGCCGGGCGGCGATCCGCGTGCGCTGGGCGTCCACCAGCACCGCGAGGAAAATGATTCCGGCGATCACCAGCGGATAGGCGTAGGGGTCGGTGTTGGACATCACCAGCCCCGTCTCCACCGTCTGGATCAGCAGCGCGCCGAACGCGGTGCCCACCACGGTGCCGCGGCCGCCGAACAGGCTGGTCCCGCCCAGCACCGCCGCCGCGATCACCGGAAACTCCTTCTGAAAACCGAAGGTGGATGACGCCGCGGCAACCTGGGTCAGCGAGACCAGCCCGCCCAGCGCCGCGCAGACGCCGGAGATGGCGTAGACCCCGAACAGGATCAGCGGCACCTTCAGCCCCGCCTTCGCGGCCGCCGCCGGGTCCTGGCCCACCGCATAGACCTGGCGGCCGAACGGGGTGGAACGGAGCACGACGAAGGCGACCACGAACACCACCCCGAACACCCAGATCGACGACCGCAGGCCCAGCCAGTCGGTCTGGCCCAGGGTCAGCACGTCGTCGTTGGCGAACACCATCGCGGTGTCGGTCATGAACAGCGCGACCCCGCGCCCGATGAAGAGCGTGGCGAGGGTGGTGATGAACGGCGCCACCCGGACCACGACGATGAAGAAGCCGTTGATGCAGCCGATGAGAAGCCCGACCAGGAGCCCGATCGGGAAGGAGACGGCCAGCGGCAGGTCGCCCAGGTAGAGCGTCACGATGGCGACCACGACGTACATGATCGCGCCCACCGACAGGTCGATCCCCGCCGTCAGCAGCACGAAGGTCATGCCGATCGCGATGATCGCGATGTGGGCCGCCTGGATCACCACGTTGTTCAGGGTGGCGAGCGTCAGGAAGCGGTCGGCGGCGAGCCCGAACAGCACCACCACGATCGCGAACAGGATCAGCGGTGACAGCTCGAGCAGCAGGAGCTGGGCGCGGACGCCGTCCGCCCCGGCCTTCCGCGCCCGTGCTCCGGCCGGATGCAGGGTGGATCTCGTCATCGCACCGCGTCCATTCCGACCCGGAGCGCGGATTCCATGATCCGCTCGCTGCTGAATTCCGCCCGCTCGTGCACCGCGGTGATCTCGCCCCGGCTCATCACCAGGATGCGGTCGCACATGCCGATCAGCTCCTCCATCTCGGACGAGATGAAGAGCACGCCGGCGCCGTCGGCCACCATCTGGTTCATGATCTTGTAGACCTCGTACTTGGCGCCTACGTCGATGCCGCGGGTCGGTTCGTCGAGGATGAACACCCGCGGCGCGCGCAGCAGCCACTTCGCCAGCACCACCTTCTGCTGGTTCCCGCCGGAGAGGTTCTTCGCCAGCATGCGCGCATGGTCGCGGGTGTTGATCCGCACCTGGTCCGCCGCCTGCACCACCTGGGCGGTGAGCTGGGGCCGGCGCAGCCAGCCGGCGAACTGGCCCGCGAAGTCGCGCAGCGACGGCAGCGCGATGTTGTCGGCGATGCTCGCCTCCAGCATCAGCCCCTCCGCCCGCCGGTCCTCGGTGAGGAAGGCGATGCCGCGCCGCATGGCGTCGATCGGATCGGTCGCGGCGTAGGGCTCGCCGCCGACCCGTATCTCGCCCTCCGCATGGGGATCGAGGCCGAACAGGATGCGCGCGAGCTCGGAGCGGCCGGAGCCCATCAGGCCGGAGATGCCGAGAATCTCGCCCCTGTGCAGCGTGAAGCTGATGTTGCGCACCACATCCGGCTGGCTGAGCCCGCGCACCTCCAGCAGCGGCTCGGTCGTGACGCAGGGCGCCCGCGGCGGGAACAGCTGGTCGATCTCGCGGCCCACCATCAGCGCGATGATGCGCTCGATGCCGAGCTCGTCCGCCCGCCCGCCGCCCACGACCGCGCCGTCGCGCAGCACGACGATCCGGTCGCAGAGCTGCTTCACGTCGCCGAGGATGTGGCTGATGTAGATCATCGCGATGCCCTGCGCCTTCAGCCGCGCGATGATGTCGAACAGGCGCTCCGTCTCCCTGCGGGTCAGCGACGTGGTCGGCTCGTCGAAGATGATGACCTTCGCCCCCGCCGCCAGCGCCTTGGCGATCTCGACCAGCTGGCGCTCGCCCTGGCTCAGCCGCGCCACCGGCATCGTCGGCGGGACGTCAAGATCGACCATCTCCAGCACCGCGCGCGTGCGTTCGGCGATCTCCTTCCGGCGGATGAACGGCAGCAGCCGGCCGACCCGCGGGAAGTCGGCGATGAAGATGTTCTCCTGGATCGACAGGTTCTCGAACAGGTTGAGTTCCTGGTGGATGAAGGCGACCCCCGACTCCACGGCGTCGCGGGGCCCGCGCGGCTCGTAGGGCGCGCCGTCGAGGGTGATGCGGCCGCTGTCGCGCGGATGCACCCCGCCCAGGATGTTCATGGTCGTGGACTTGCCCGACCCGTTCTCGCCGACGAGGCCCAGGACCTCGCCCGGGCAGAGGGTGAAGCCGACGTCGAACAGCACCTGCACGCCGAAGAAGCTCTTGTTGAGCCCCTCGACCGCCAGCACCGGCTTCGCTGCGAAGTGGGCCATGGCTCTACTGCCGCGCCAGCACGCGCCGCCGTGCGGCGTCCAGCACCGCCGCCAGCAGGATCACGGCGCCCTTCACGCCGACGGCAAAGTCGTGGCCGAGACCGATCAGGTCGAGGCTGGCGTTGATCATCGCGAGGAACAGCACGCCGAACACCGTCCACACCACCTTGCCGTGGCCGCCGAACAGGCTGGTCCCGCCGATGACGGCCGCGCCAATGATGTCGAGCAGGAAACGGCGGCCGAGCACCGGCGTGCCGGTCTCCAGCCGGCCGGTGTAGAGGATGGAGGCGAGCGCCGCGAGCAGGCCGCTGATGACGAACGCCCAGATGATGACCTTGTCCACCGGCACGCCGGAAATGCGCGCGGCCTCGCGGTTGCGGCCGATCGCGTAGAGCCACTGGCCGAACAGGGTGCGGCTGAGCAGCAGGTGCATTGCCACGGCGACCGCGAGCGCAACCCACAGCGCGTTCGGGATGCCGGCCACGTCGCCGCCGCCGATGGCGACGAAGGCCGACGGCAGGGCGGCGATGCTGCTGGTCTCTGTATGGGCGGTCGTGTACCAGAGCGCCGCGCCGGACAGGAACATCATCATCGTCAGGGTGACGATGAACGACGGCATCCGCAGCTTCGTGCTGCACACGCCGTTGAACAGGCCGACCGCGCCGCCGATGACGAGGAAGGCGACGATGCCGCCCGGCACCGCGAACGGCGAGCCGGCGAGATAGCCGCCGTCGCCGGTCATGATCGAGGCGCCGACGACGCTTGCCATCGCGATCACCGCAGTGACCGACAGGTCGATGCCGGCGATGATCAGCACGATGGTCTGGCCGATGGCGACCACCAGCAGCGGCAGCATCGCGGAAAGGATGTTCCCCGCGGTGCTGGCGGTGGCCATCTCCGGCACGAACGGCCAGATCGCGAGGAAATAGAGGACGCTGAGGTAGAGGACCAGGTACTCCGACATCAGCACGTGCCGGACGAGGAAGCGGCGCAGGCCCGCGCCGCCGCCGGCCTCGACCGCCGTCGCGCTCATCGGTCAGCCCCGGTCAGGCAGGCGCCGGCCGCACGGCCGGCCGGCCCCCGCGAGGGCCCGTTCGTTCCGGACATCCGCATCGGAGGAAAGGGGGGCGCGCCGCACCGCCGCGCGCCCCGCATCCGCTCAGCCGTGTTCCTTCTGCCAGACCACGTAGCCCCACATCTCGTCGCGCACCTCCTCGAGGTTGCCGGCGTGGATGACGAAGCCCGGGTCGAGCAGCAGCTTGTCCGGCTGCTCGCCGGCCCACATCGCCTCGAAGGCGCCGAAGGCCATCTCGACCTCGAGGAATAGGTTCTGCACGCCGTCGGCGTCGAGGTAGCCGTCGACGAGAAGCTGGTAGGCGGTGGCGTCGCCGTCGAAGGCGCCGAAGATGACGTGCCCTTCCTCGCCGCGCTTGTGCCAGCGGCCGGCGACCCGCAGCACCTGCTGGATCTGCGGCAGCATGAAGTCGGACGAGGTGAACAGGAAGTTGATGTCCGGGTTGGCCTGGAAGGCGTTGGTGAGGCCGGCAAAGGCCTTGTCCGCGTTCCACTCGGTCGCGATGCGCGCCACCACCTCGATGATGTCGGTGTTCTGGTCGACGATGTCGAAGAAGCCGTCACGCCGCTGGATCGCGTTCACGTCGCCGAGGTCGCCGATCAGGATTGCCGCCTTGTAGGTGCCGCCGAGACGCCGCGCCTCGTCCACCATGAACTGCACGGTATCCTGGGTGATCTTGCGGTTGTCGGCCTGGATCGCGACCGAGTAATACTCGTTCTCCGCCGG
The DNA here is from genome assembly GCA_937988735.1 of uncultured Alphaproteobacteria bacterium. Taxonomy (GTDB): domain Bacteria; phylum Pseudomonadota; class Alphaproteobacteria; order CALKHQ01; family CALKHQ01; genus CALKHQ01. Next base: position 3,950 of record CALKHQ010000228.1, on the reverse strand, counting down.
CGGGCGGTTGAAGTGCACCATCGGGATGCCCGCCTCGTTGGCGGCGCGGATCGCCGGGATCACGGCATTGGCGTCGGTCTGGATGATCAGGATGCCGTCCACCTGGCGCTCGATCATCGCCTGGACCTGCTCGAACTGCTTGTTGTCGTCGAAGTCCGAGATGGCCTCGAGGGTGGTCCAGCCCTTGGCCTCCGCCGTCTGCCGCATGATCTCGATGCCGCTGACCCAGAACGGCGACACCAGGCTGTCGAACAGCAGGGCGACGGTCTTGCCTTCCTGCGCGCGGACGAACATCGGCATGCCGGCGACGCCCAGCGACATGAGCGTGCCGACGGTGAACGAACGCCGGGAAATCATCGGCATCTCGCATTTCCTCCCGTTTGTTGGGCCCGGGCCGCGGCGGGGAGACGCGGACGGGGCCATGTGCCGGCCCTTGCAGCAGACGGCTTGGTAACGTTACCAGCTTGACCGCGGGCTCGCGGACGAGTCAAGGCAAAACGGGCACGAAATCAGCCCCGGTCCATGACCGTGCGGAATTGTCAATTGCCGGCAAGATGGTAACGTTACCACTAATGCGCAGCACCAAACCGACCATCAAGGACGTGGCGCGGCTGGCCGGGGTCTCGCCGATGACCGCGTCGCGGGTGGTCAACGGGTCGCCCAACGTCCGGCCGGAAAAGCGCGACGCGGTGCTGCGGGCGATGCGGGAGCTGAACTACGCCCCGCACGCGGCCGCCCAGTCGATGCGCACCCAGCGCACCCGCCGCGTCGGCTTCATGCTGCCGGACATCACCAACATCACCAACGCGATCGTGTCGCTGACGGTGGAGCGCCACCTGGCACGGGCGCGCTATCACCTGATGCTGTTCAACACCGACTTCCGGACCGAGATCGAGCGCGACGTGCTGGCGATGGCCGGCCACAACATGTTCGACGGCCTGATCGCGCTCCTCGCCGACGACACCGACCGCGCCGTCGCGGCGGCCCTGGACGCGGCCCCGGTGCCGGTGGTGCTGATCGACCGCGACTGCGGCACCGATCACGACGCGGTCTACAGCGACCACCGCACCGCCATGCGGACGATCGTGCAACAGCTCGCCCACCTCGGCCACCGGCGGATCGCGCTGATCGCGCCGTCCCGCGCCATCCGCCCGGGCCGCGAGCGGCTGGAGGGCTTCCTCGCCGCGATGGCCGAGTTCGGCCTGCCGGTGGACGAGGCGCTGGTCCGGGCCGACGACCAGTCGATCGCCTTCGGCCGCGAGGTGACGCGGGCGATGATGACCGGACCCGAGCCGCCGACGGCGCTGATCGCCGGCGCCAACCAGCTTACCATGGGCGCCTATCAGGCGCTGCGCGAGCTGGAGATCTCGATCCCCGACGACCTCTCCTTCGTCGGCTCCGACGATCCGCACACCGCGTCCCTGCTGTGGCCGCCGGTGACGGTCATCTATCGCAACATGGAGCTGGTCGGGCGCCATGCGGCCGACCTGATGCTGCAGCGCCTCCGCGGCGCCGCCCCGCCGGGGCAGCGCATCGTCACCGTGCCGTCGGAAATCGCGCTCCGCAGCTCCACCGCCCCGCCGAGGGGCTGGCCCCTGCGCCGGCGCAGGGTCTAGCGTCTGCGGCAGAAACCAGAACCGACTCGCAGGGGGGAAAGCCGATGCAGATCCACAGCGGGCCGCTGACCGACGCGGCGACGCGCATCTTCGAGGCCGGCGGCTGCACGCATGAGGAAGCGCGCCGCATCGCCGCGAACCTGGTGGACGCCAACCTCGCCGGCCACGATTCCCACGGCATCATCCGGGTGCTGCGCTATTCCGTCTGGCTGAAGGACGGCAAGGTGAAGCCGGGCCAGACCATCACCACCGTGGTCGACACGCCGGCGATGGCGGTGGTGGACGGCCACATGGGCTTCGGCCAGACCATCTGCGAGCAGGCGATGGAGCTGCTGGCCGCCAAGACGAAGGCGATCGGGATCGGGCTGGTCTCGATCCGCCATGTCGGCCACACCGGCCGCCAGGGCGCGTGGGCGGAGCAGCTCGCCCACCACGGGCTGATCTCGCTCCATTTCCTCAACACCACCGGCATCGGGCTGATGGCGGCCCCCTTCGGCGGCACCGACCGCCGGCTGTCGCCGAGCCCGGTCACCATCTGCATTCCCCGCCCGAAGGGGCCGGACGGCGCCGGGGGTCCGCCGATCCTGCTGGACTTCACCACCACCGTCGTCGCCGAGGGCAAGCTTCAGGTGGCGCGCAACAAGGGCCTGCCGGTACCGGAGGGCACGATCGTGGACCGGCACGGCAACCCGACCACCGACCCCGCCGACTTCTACGCCGGCGGCGCGCTGCTCACCATCGCCGGCCACAAGGGGCACGGACTCAACATCGTGACCGACCTGCTGGCCGGCGCGCTCTCCGGCGGCGGCTGCACCGCGCCGGGGGTGACGGTGATGGAGAACGCGATGACCTCGATCGCGATCGACCCCGCCCCGCTGGTGGACCGCGCCGCCTACGAGGCGGAGATCCTGCGCTTCGCCGGCTGGGTCACCGCCTCGCCACCCAGGGACCCCGCGCGGCCGGTGATGATGCCCGGCGAGATGGAGCACCGCACCCGGCAGCAGCGGCTCCGCGACGGCATTCCGATCGACGACACCACGTGGAGCCAGATCCTCGAAGCCGGCGCCCTGTTCGGCGTCGAGGCCGACGAGATCCGCCGCCTCGCCGGGATCTGACCCCCTATCCGCTGCGATACCGCAGCGCGCCGGGACCCTCCCCCGTTGCCGGGGGAGGGAGCCGCGCCGGCACGGAGTGCGCCGGGACAGCGGGCATGCGAACGGGCTACACTCGGCGGGCGTCAAGCCATCTGCTGGAGGAGGGTGCCCATGAAGCCGCGTCTGTCGCCGTTCGCCGTCGCCTTCGCCGCCATGCTCGCCGCCGGGACGCCGGCCGCCGCACAGGACCAGCCCGGGCTGTGGGGCGTCTATGACGAGGTGTTCCTCAGCGCGAAGTACATCGACCTCACCCACGCCTTCGAGCCGGTGCAGGCAGTCTGGCCGGGGTTCGGCCAGGCGGAGTTCCGGCCGGCGGTCGCGGGGCGCGCGATCGAGGGCTATGTCGACGTCGGCGACGAGTTCACCTACGAGCAGCACGGCTTCGTCGCCACCGCCTACACGCTGCCGACCGACCAGTACGGCACCCAGCTCGACCCGCCGGCGCACTGGAACCCGCTGGGCGCCACCATCAGCGACCTGCCCGCGACCTACGCCATCCGGCCTCTGGTGGTGATCGACATTTCCGGCAAGGTGGCCGAGGACGAGGGCTATCACCTGCAGGTCGCCGACATCGAGGCGTGGGAGGCGGAGCACGGCCGCATCCCCGAGGGCTCGGTGGTGATGGTGCGCTCCGACTGGCACAAGCGCTGGGGCGAGGTGGAGCGCTTCAACCAGAAGCCCTTCCCGGGCGTCAGCCTCGCGGCGCTGCAGTTCCTGCACCTGGAGCGGAACATCCTGTTCCACGGCCACGAGCCGCTGGACACCGACACCACGCCGACGCTGGAAGGCGAGCACTGGCTGATGCACAACAACTTCGCCCAGGCCGAGGGTGTCGCCAACCTCGACCAGGTGCCGGAGGCGGGCGCGCTCATCATCATCGGCTTCGCGAAGCCCCTGGGCGGCACCGGCGGCTATGCCCGCTACATCGCGGTGGCACCGGCGGACTGGCCGCACGGGGTCAGCATCGGCGAGATGCCGGGCGCGCCGCTGCCGACCCAGGAGCACCCGCTGGTCCGCGACGAGCACGGCGTGATGCGGCCGACCCCGCCGGCGCAGTGACCGCCGCGATCGGGCTGGCGCACCGCTGCATTCCGGGGTAACGCGCACCCGTCATACAGCTGCGCCATCTCCGCTACTTCGTCGCGCTCGGCCGGGAGCAGCATTTCGGCCGCGCGGCCGA
>CALKHQ010000227.1 GCA_937988735.1 uncultured Alphaproteobacteria bacterium | reverse complement strand
CCTGGGCGGCGACGCCGCCGCGGGAGCGGGGGCGGGTGCTGCGCCGGGCGGCCGACATCATCCGCGCGCGCAACCGCGCGCTCTCCGTGCTGGAGACGCTCGATACCGGCAAGCCGCTGCAGGAAACGCTGGTCGCCGACGCCGCCTCCGGCGCCGACTGCCTCGAGTATTTCGGCGGCATCGCGGCCGCGGTCGCCGGCGAGCACATCGACCTCGGCGGCGACTGGGTCTACACCCGGCGCGAGCCGCTGGGGGTGTGCGTCGGCATCGGCGCGTGGAACTACCCGACCCAGATCGCCTGCTGGAAGGCGGCGCCGGCGCTCGCCTGCGGCAACGCCATGGTGTTCAAGCCGTCGGAGCTGACGCCGCTCGGCGCGCTGAAGCTGGCGGAGATCCTGGTCGAGGCCGGGGCGCCGCCGGGCCTGTTCAACGTGGTGCAGGGCGCGGGCGAGGTGGGCGCAACGCTGGCCACCCATCCCGGCGTCGCCAAGGTCTCGCTCACCGGCTCCGTGGCCACCGGCGCGAAGGTCTATACCGCGGCCGCCGCCGGCATCCGCCATGTCACGCTGGAGCTGGGCGGCAAGTCCCCGCTGATCGTGTTCGACGACGCCGACCTCGACAGCGCGGTCGGGGGCGCGATGCTCGGCAACTTCTATTCCGCCGGCCAGGTCTGCTCCAACGGCACCCGCGTCTTCGTCCAGCGCGGCGTCCGCGACGCCTTCCTCGAGCGCGCCGCTGCCCGCGCGCGGTCCATCGTCCTCGGCGACCCGATGGACGAGGCGGTGCAGATGGGCCCGCTGATCTCCGCCGGCCAGCGCGACCGGGTGCTCGCCTACATCCGCAGGGGGGTGGAGGAGGGCGCGACGCTGGTGACCGGCGGCCGCGAGGCGCGGCTGCAGGGCCTCGAGGGCGGCTGCTTCGTCGAACCGACCATCTTCGCCGGCGTCCGCGACGACATGACGATCGCCCGGGAAGAAATCTTCGGCCCGGTGATGTGCGTGCTCGACTTCGACGACGAGGAGGAGGCGGTCGCCCGCGCCAACGCCACCGAATTCGGGCTCGCCGCCGGCGTGTTCACCCGCGACCTCGCGCGCGCCCACCGCGTCGTCGCCCGGCTCCGGGCCGGCACCTGCTGGATCAACGCCTACAACCTGACCCCCGTCGAAGCCCCCTTCGGCGGCGCCCGCCGCTCCGGCATCGGCCGCGAGAACTCGCGCCACGCGCTCGACCACTACTCCCAGGTCAAGAGCGTCTACGTCGGCATGGGCCCGGTCGCGAGCCCGTACTGAACCGGATGGCCGGGTTGCGCGACAGACCGCGAACGGGCCGCCCGCTCCCCCGGCGCCGGGGAAGGGCGGCGGCCCGCCGGATAGAGGCTGGACGGCGTCGTGGAGGCTGACTTCGTCATCATCGGCTCCGGCTCGGCCGGCTCGGCGCTGGCGGCGCGGCTGGGCGAGGACGGGCGGCATTCGGTGCTGGTGCTGGAGCATGGCGGGTCGGACGCCGGGCCCCTGATCCAGATGCCGGGGGCGCTGTCCTACCCGATGAACATGCCGCGCTACGACTGGGGCTTCCGCACCGAGCCGGAGCCGCACCTCGGCGGGCGCGTGCTCGCCTGCCCGCGCGGCAAGGTGGTCGGCGGTTCGTCGTCGATCAACGGCATGGTCTACGTCCGCGGCCATGCCCGCGACTTCGATCACTGGGCGGAGCAGGGCGCGACCGGCTGGGCCCATGCCGACGTGCTGCCGTACTTCAGGCGGATGGAATGCTGGCACGACGGCGGCCACGGCGGCGATCCGTCCTGGCGCGGCCATGACGGGCCGCTGCACGTCACCCGCGGCCGGCGCGACAATCCGCTGGTGCGCGCCTTCGTCGAGGCCGGGCGCGAGGCGGGCTTCGAGCTGACCGACGACTACAACGGCGAGAAGCAGGAAGGCTTCGGCCCGATGGAGATGACGGTGTGGCGCGGCCGCCGCTGGTCCGCCGCCACCGCCTACCTCAGGCCGGCGATGAGGCGGGGCAACGTCGGCCTCCACCGCTGCTTCGCCCGCCGCATCCTGCTGCGCGACGGCCGCGCCGTGGGGGTGGAGGTGGAGCGCGGCGGGCGGATCGGGACGGTGACGGCGCGGCGCGAGGTGATCGTCGCCGCTTCAACCATCAACTCGCCGAAGCTGCTGATGCTGTCCGGCATCGGCCCGGCCGCGCACCTGGCGGAGCACGGCATCCCGGTCGTCGCCGACCGGCCGGGCGTGGGGCGGAACCTGCAGGACCACCTCGAGCTCTACATCCAGCAGGCGTGCCTCAGGCCCGTCACCCTCTACCGCTACTGGAATCCGCTGGGCAGGGCGTGGGTGGGCGCGCAGTGGCTGCTGTTCCGCACCGGCCCCGGCGCCTCCAACCAGTTCGAGAGCTGCGCCTTCGTCCGCTCGAAGCCCGGCGTCGAATATCCGGACATCCAGTACCACTTCCTCGCTATCGCCGTGCGCTACGACGGGAAGGCGGCAGCGGAGGGCCACGGCTTCCAGGTCCATGTCGGCCCGATGCGCTCGCCGTCGCGCGGGTCGGTGACGCTGCGCAGCGCCGACCCGGCCGACCCGCCGCGCATCCGCTTCAACTACATGAGCCACCCGCAGGACTGGGAGGACTTCCGCCGCTGCATCCGGCTGACGCGCGAGATCTTCGCCCAGCCGGCGTTCCGCCCCTATGCCGGGCGCGAGATCCAGCCCGGGGCCCATGTGCAGTCCGACGAGGACCTCGACGCCTTCGTCCGCGATCACGCCGAAAGCGCCTATCACCCCTGCGGCACCTGCCGCATGGGCGCCGCGACCGACCCGCTGGCCGTGGTCGATCCGGAGTGCCGCGTGATCGGGGTCGAGGGCCTGCGGGTCGTCGACAGCTCGATCTTCCCGCGCATCACCAACGGCAACCTGAACGCGCCCTCGATCATGGTCGGCGAGAAGGCGGCCGACCACATCCTCGGCCGGCCGCGGCTCGCCCCGGCCAACGCCGAGCCCTGGATCAACCCCCGCTGGCGCGAAAGCGCACGGTAGCAGGAGGCTCCGGCCATTTCCGACATCCTCGATTTCCTGACCGCGATGGTCGGCGCGCGCCCCGTCGAGATCGCCGCCGTCGTCCTCGGGCTGATCAACGTCGCGCTCATCATCCGCCGCACGGTGTGGAACTACCCGTTCGGCCTGGCGATGGTCGTCCTCTACGCGTGGATCTTCTACGACTACCGCCTCTACAGCGAGGCGCTGCTGCAGGTCTACTACGTGGCGATCCAGCTCTACGGCTGGTGGTACTGGCTGCGCGGGCGCGGCGACGACGGGCTGGTCATCGTCCGGCGCCTGCCGGTTTCGCACTGGCCCTGGTATGCGCTTGGCGGCCTCGCCGGCGTCGCCGCGCTGGGAACGGCGATGGACCGCTGGACCGACGCCGCCAGCCCCTACTGGGACGGCACGATCGCGGTGCTCAGCGTGCTCGCCCAGTTCCTCCTGTCGCGGCGGCAGCTCGAAAGCTGGGTGTTGTGGATCGCCGTGGACGTGCTCGCCATCGGCCTGTTCCTGACGCGGGAGCTCTATCCGACGGCTGCGCTCTATGCGGTGTTCCTGCTCCTCGCCGTCGCGGGGCTCGCCGCCTGGACCCGCGCCTTCCGCCGGCACGAGGCGCCGGCATGAGACGCGGCTTCCTGCTCGGCAAGTTCCTGCCGCCCCACGCCGGCCACCTGTTCCTGTGCCGGACGGCGGCGGCGATGGTGGACCGGCTCACGGTGCTGGTGTGCTCGATCGACGCCGAACCGATTCCGGGCCACCTGCGCCACGAATGGATGCGGGCGCTGCTGCCGCAGTGCCGGGTGGTCCACATGCACCGCGACATCCCGCAGGAACCGGCCGACCATCCGGACTTCTGGCCGATCTGGCGCGCCGCCATCCGCGAGCATCACCCCGAGCCGGTCGACCGGGTGTTCGCGTCGGAGGACTATGTGTTCCGGCTGGCGGCGGAGCTGGGCGCCGAGCCGGTGATGATCGACCCCGCCCGCGTCGCCGTCCCGGTCTCCGGCCGGGCGATCCGCGCCGCGCCCCACGCCCACTGGCGCTTCGTGCCGGAGCCGGTGCGGCCGTGGTTCCAGCGCCGCGTCTGCCTGCTGGGGCCGGAGAGCGCCGGCAAGACGACCCTTGCCGCGGCGCTGGCCGAACGGTTCGGCACCGTCGCCATCCCGGAATACGGCCGCGTCTACGACGCCCACTACCGCCAGGGCGAGGCATGGGGGCCGCAGGACTTCATCACCCTGGCCGAGACACATCTCGCCATCGCCGCTGCGCTCGCGCCGACCGGTGGGCCGGTGCTGATCGAAGACACCGACCCGATCCAGACCGCGGTGTGGGCCGAGATGCTGCTGGGGCGCGTGCCCGACGCGCTGGTGCGCATGGTGGAAACCTTTCGCCGGGCCGACCTCTACCTGCTGCTGTCGCCCGAGGTGCCGTGGTTCCAGGACGGGACGCGCTACTGGGGCGACCAGGCGGTGCGCGAGCGCTTCCACGCGCGCTGCCGGGCGTGGCTCGACCGGCTCGGCTGCACTGTCGTCGCCATTGGCGGCGATGACTGGCAGGCGCGGACTGCCGCCGCCGTCCGCGCCGTCGCCCGGCTGGCGCCCGCGGCGGGCGATGCCGGGGCCGACGCCGGCGCCGGCGCGGCCCCGGCCGCTGCGGCCGCCGCCGCGCCGGACGTCTGAGGCCTCAGGGCTTCTTGTAGGCGACGCAGTCGATCTCGACCTTGCAGTCCACCATCATCGACGCCTGCACGCAGGCGCGGGCGGGCGGATGGTCGGAGAAGTAGGAGGCGTAGATCTTGTTGAACGTCGCGAAGTCGCGCGGGTCGTCCAGCCAGACGCCGACGCGCACGATGTGCGAGCGGTCGTAGCCGGCCTCCTCGAGGATGGCGAGCATGTTCTGGATCGCCTTGTGCGCCTGGGGCACGATCCCGCCCTCGATGATCTCCCCGTTCTCCATCGCGACCTGCCCGGAGACGTAAAGCCAGCCGTCCGCCTCCACCGCGCGGGCGAACGGCAGCGGCCGTCCGCCCGGTCCGGTCTCGCCGCTGCCATGGCGCCTGATCGTCATCGGCTTTCCCCCTCTGGTTCGTGGCTTGCCTGAAATCGGGGTCCCTGTCCGGGGACCAGGTGGTTCTCCAGGAAGTCCCGCGTCTCGGCAAGCAGGCGGCTCATCGCCCGGCGCGCCGCGACCGGCTTCCGCTTCCGGATTGCGCGCAGCACCGTCTCGTGATGGCCGAGGAACACCGGAAACGGGTCCTGGGTCAGCCGGTAGCTCACCAGCAGCCCGACCCCGATCAGGTTGCCCATCTGCAGCAGCAGCACGTTGTGGCTCGCGTCCAGGATGCGGCGGTGGAAGTCCAGGTCGGCGGCGACCGCGACGTCCATCTGGTCCTGCGGCGCGGTCATGGCGGCATACGCCTCGGCGATGGCGGCGATCTCGTCCGCCGTCGCCCGCTCGGCCGCCAGCGCGGCGGCCTCCGGCTCGATCATCAGCCGCACCTCGAACAGCTCGCGGTAGAAGGCGGACGGCTCCATCGCCGAATAGCGCCATTCCAGCACGTCGAGGTCGAGCAGGTTCCACCGCGCCGGCGGCAGCACGCGGATGCCGGTCCGCGTGCGCGATTCCAGCAGCCCCTTCGCCGCCAGCGCCTTCACCGCCTCGCGGATCACCGAGCGGCTGGCGTCGAACTCCCGGGCGAGCACGGCCTCCACCGGGAACGGATCGCCCGGCTTCAGCTCCCCGCGCACGATACGCCCGCCGAGCGCATCCACCACGTGGGCGAACAGATTGCGCTTCCGGCCGCTGCCGAGGAGCGTGACGGGACTGAGCGTCAGCATCCGGCAAGAGGACGCCAGCCACGCAGGATAGACAAGCCCCTTCGCCAATTATCGGATAATCTGTCCGCCGGAAGGGCCGGGAGATTCGGGCAGCGCACGGCCGCGCGCCACCGCTCTCCGCGGCCGATGGCTGGATTCAGGGCAGGAGAAGTGCCGTGACGGCAGTGGACGAGCTCGATACCCCGGTGGTCACCATCCTGCTGGACCGGCTGGAGGCGAACATCGCGCGCGGCCAGGCGATGGCGGCGGCGCACGGCATCGCCTTCCGCCCCCACATCAAGACCCACAAGATCCCGGAGATCGGGAAGATGCAGATGGCGGCCGGCGCCGTCGGCATCACCTGCCAGAAGCTGGGCGAGGTCGAGGCCTTCATCGACGCCGGCGTCACCGACGACATCCTGCTCACCTTCAACATCGTCGGCCGGGCCAAGACCGACCGGCTGATGGAGCTGTCGTCCCGCGTCCGCCGGCTGGCGGTCGTCGCCGACAACGAGACGGTGCTGGAGGGGCTGTCGGAGGCCGGGGTCCGCCACGGCCGCGACGTGCCGTTCCTGATCGAGATCGACACCGGCTTCGGCCGCAACGGCTGCCAGACGCCGGAGCAGGTGCGCGAACTCGTCCGCTTCGCCGGGCGCAGGCCGCGGCTGAGGTTCGAGGGCCTGATGAACTTCCCCAACCGGGCGCCGGAGACGGCGGACTTCATCGGCCGCACGCTGGAGCTGCTGGCCGGGGACGGGATCGCGGTCCCGGTGATCTCCGGCGGCGGCTCGCCGGCGTTGCTCACCCTCGGCCAGTTCCCGATGCTGACCGAGCACCGCGCCGGCACCTACGTCTACAACGACGTGATGATGATGCACTCCGGCCTCGCCACCCGAGACCAGTGCGCGATGCACGTGCGGGCGACGGTGGTCAGCGTGCCGACGCCCGACCGCGCCATCGTCGACGCCGGCTCCAAGATCCTGACCCGCGAGCAGTACTACGTGCAGGGCTTCGGCCAGGTGGTGGAATACCCGGATGCCGTGGTCTCCAACCTCTCGGAGGAGCACGGGATGATCGACCTCTCCCGCTCCGCGGCGAAGCCGAAGGTGGGCGAGGTGATCTCCATCATCCCCAACCACTGCTGCGTCGTCTCCAACATGGTGGACGAGGTCTACGGCGTCCGCGACGGCCGCGTCGAACTCGCCTGGCCCGTCGCCGCCCGCGGCGCCGTGCGGTAGGGCAGGCGGCACCGTCCCCAGCCGGCAGCACGCAGAGGCCGCACCCCCACCCGTCATCG
>CALKHQ010000226.1 GCA_937988735.1 uncultured Alphaproteobacteria bacterium | reverse complement strand
CCACCAGCCGGCAGGAAATCGACCTCAGCTTCACCGAGCCGTATTTCCTCGACCGGAATCTCGCCGCCGGCTTCGACGTGTTCCGCGTCACCCGCGACCGCCAGGACATCGCCTCCTACGACGCCGAGGAGACCGGTGCCTCGCTCCGCGCGGGCTACAGCATCAACGAGAGCCTGAGCCAGACCTGGACCTACACCTTCCGCCAGGACAAGATCACCGACGTTGACGAAAGCGCCTCCCGCTTCGTGAAGGAGCAGGAGGGCGAGCGGTTCACCTCGCTGATCGGCACGCAGATCCTCTACGACGAGCGCGACAGCCGCGTCCGTCCGACCGACGGTTACTTCCTGCGCCTCGGCACCGAGTTCGCCGGCCTGGGCGGCGATGTGACCTTTGCCCGCGGCACGATCGGCGCCGGCTTCTACTACCCGCTGTTCGAGGGCGTGGTCGCGGAGCTGAGCGCCGAGGCAGGCGTGGTCCACGGCCTCGACGACGACGTTGCGATCTTCAACCGCTTCTTCGTCGGCGGCCGCGACCTTCGCGGATTCCAGCGCGGCGGCATAGGCCCGCGCGACCTCAGCACCGACGACGCGCTCGGCGGCAATGCCTTCTTCACCGGCACGGCAGAGGTGTCGTTCCCGCTCGGACTGCCGGAGGAGCTGGGCCTGTCCGGCGCCATCTTCGCCGACTTCGGCACGCTGACCAGCATCGACGAGAGCGATCCCACCATCGCCGATTCGGGCCTGATCCGGAGCTCGGTCGGCATCGGATTCCTGTGGGACTCGCCGTTCGGCCCGGTCCGGGTGGACATCGCGCAACCGATCACGAAGGAAGACTACGACGAAACCGAAAGGTTCTCGTTCAGCTTCGGTACGCGCTTCTGACCCCGACGGCGCAGCGGAGCGGGACAGTCATGGCTGACAGGCGGTTCGCGGAAGCGGCCGGCCCCTTCACCCTGGGGGCGCTGGCGAAGGCGGCGTCTGCCCAGCTGTGGCCGGCCGACGCCGACCCGGAGCGGATGGTGCATGACGTGGCGCCGCTGGACGAGGCGGGCGCCGACGACATCTCCTTCCTCGACAACCGGGCCTATCTCCCCGCCTTCCGCACCAGCAGGGCGGGGGCGTGCATCGTGCGGCCGGCGCACATCGGCGACGCCCCGCCGGGCATGGTGCTGCTGCTCACCGAGCAGCCCTACATGGCTTATGCCGAGGTCGCCAACCTGTTCTACCCGGAGCGGCCGCCGGAGCCGGGAATCGACCCGTCCGCCCACGTGGCGCCCGATGCGACCGTGCCGGCGAGCTGCCGCGTCGATCCCGGTGCGGTCATCGAACCGGGCGTGGCGCTCGGCGAGCGGGTGCACGTCGGCGCCAACACCGTGATCGGCCGCAACGTCACCATCGGCGACGATACGGTGATCGGCGCCAACGCCACCCTCAGCCACTGCCTCATCGGCGCCCGCTGCCTGATTCACCCGGGCGTGCGCATCGGCCAGCGCGGATTCGGTTTCGCCATGAGCCCGTCCGGGCACCGCCGTATCCCCCAGGTCGGTCGCGTCATCGTCGGCAACGACGTGGAGATCGGCGCCAACACCTGCATCGATCGCGGCGCCGGCCCGGACACGGTGATCGGCGACGGCGTCATGATTGATAATCAGGTGCAGATCGGGCACAACGTGCGCATCGGTCGAGGCTGTGTCTTGGTTGCCCAGGCTGGTGTCGCGGGAAGCACGATCCTCGAGGATTTTGTCGTGCTTGCCGCGCAATCCGGGGTTGCCGGCCATCTGACGATCGGCAAAGGTGCGCAGATCGCCGCTGCTTCCGGGGTCATGCGCGATGTTCCGCCGGGCGGGCGGTACGGTGGGACGCCTGCCGTTCCGCTGAAGCAGTTCTTCCGTGAGCTGGCCAGCCTGCAGAAGCTGGCTCGGAAAGGAGATGCCTGACACGATGGAGGCCAAGCTGCAGCCTCAGGACGTTGCGGAGTTCGACGTCTCCGGGATCATGCGGATGATTCCGCATCGCTATCCCTTCCTCATGGTCGACCGCATCGTCGAGGCCCGCGCCGACCACAGCGCGATCGGCTTGAAGAACGTCTCGATGAACGAGCACTTTTTCGCCGGCCATTTCCCGGCGAAGCCGGTAATGCCCGGCGTGCTGATCATCGAGGCCCTGGCGCAGACGGCAGGTGTGCTGGTCGTCCACACGCTCGGCCCGTCGGCGATGGGCAAGCTCGTCTATTTCATGTCGGTGGAAAATGCCCGTTTCCGGCACCCGGTGCTGCCGGGCGACCAGCTCGAGCTGCACGTGATGAAGGAGCGCAGCCGCGGGGCGGTCTGGAAGTTCAGCGGCGAAGCCAGGGTCGGCAAGCGGATCTGCGCAGAGGCAGTCTTCACCGCCATGATCGTGGATCCGCCGGAGGAATGAGCGAGGCCGAAACCTCAATCCATCCCACCGCGATCGTCGACCCCGCCGCCCGTCTCGGGGCGGGCGTGCGGATCGGCCCGTACTCGATCATCGACGGGGAGGTGGAGCTGGGCGATGGCGTCCAGATCCATGCGCATGTGGTCGTCACCGGCCGCACGCGCATCGGGCCGCGCACGACCATCTTCCCGTTCTCGTCGATCGGCCACCGGCCGCAGGACCTGAAGTATCGCGGCGAGCCGTCGCGGCTGGAGATCGGCGCTGACACGACGATCCGCGAGCACGTCACCATGAACCCGGGCACCGAGGGCGGCGGGATGGTGACGCGCGTCGGCGACCGCTGCCTGATCATGGCCACCTGCCACGTCGCGCACGACTGCCAGGTCGGCAACAACGTGATCATGGCCAACAACGCGACCCTCGGCGGCCATGTCATTGTCGAGGACCATGCGATCATCGGCGGGATGTCGGCCGTCCACCAGTTCGTCCGGATCGGCCGCAACGCGATGATCGGCGGCATGTCAGGCGTGGAGCACGACGTCATCCCCTACGGGACGGTGATGGGCGACCGTGCGCGACTGTCGGGCCTGAACCTGATCGGCGCCAAGCGTCACAACATGCCGCGGGAGGACATCAACGCGCTCCGTGCCGCCTATCGCGCGCTCTTCGCCGACGAGGGCACCATGGACGAGCGCATCAACCGCATCGAGGCCGAATATGGCAGCAGCGCGCCGGTGCGGGCGATCATCGACTTCCTGCGGGCCGATTCCTCGCGCCCGATCTGCCGCCCGTTCGGCACCCCCGACTAGTTGCCCGCAATGCCTCCAGGAATCGGCATCGTTGCCGGCGGCGGGGAGCTGCCAGCCCTGCTCGCCGCGGCCTGCCGCGCGGCGGGCCGGCGGGTGTTCCTGCTGGCCCTTCGCGACCATGCGGACCCGGACCTCGCCCGGCGCGCCGGCGCCGACGAGCATGCGGAGATCCGCCTCGGCGAGGCCGGCAAGGGGGTGAAGCTGATGAAGCGCGCCGGCGTGGGCCAGGTCGTGTTCTGCGGCCATGTCAGCCGGCCCTCCCTCGGCGAGCTCCGGCCCGATTTCGCCACCATCGGCATGCTCGCCAGGATCGGCCGCCGGGCGATGGGCGACGACAGCCTGCTCCGCGCCATCGCCGACGTGGTCACCAGCGAGGGCTTCGAGGTGATCGGCCCGCTCGACATCGCGCCCGGCCTCGCCGCGCCGGAGGGCGTGCTGACCCGGCAGCGGCCGGACGAGGCCGCACGCGCCGACATCGCCCGCGGCCTTGAGGTCACCCGCCACATGGGCCTCTGCGACGTCGGCCAGGCGACGGTGGTCCAGCAGGGAATCGTGCTGGCCGTAGAGGCGATCGAAGGCACCGACGCCATGCTCCAGCGCGCCGGCACGCTGCGGCGCAAGGGGACCGCCGGCGTCATGGTCAAGACGGCCAAGCCGAACCAGGACATGCGGCTGGACGTGCCGACCATCGGCCCGGTCACCATCGCCAACGCGGAAGCGGCAGGCCTTCGCGGGATCGCGATCGAGGCGGGACGGGTGCTGATGCTGGACCGCGACCGCGTGGTCGCGGAGGCGGACCGGCGCGGGCTGTTCCTGGTCGGGGTCGCCACCGGCGCCGCACCGTCGACGTGAGCCGCCCGCTGAAAGTCTTCGTCGTGGCCGGCGAGCCGTCGGGGGACCTGATCGGCGGCCGGCTCATGGCGGCGCTCCGCGCGCTGGCGCCCGAGGGTGTCGAGTTCCGCGGCGTCGGCGGTGAGGCGATGGCGGAGCAGGGGCTGCAGAGCCTGTTCCCCATGCACGAGCTGTCGGTTATGGGCGTGCTCGAGGTGCTGCCGCGGGCCCCGGCGCTGTTCCGGCGCATGCGCGAGACGGCAGACGCAGTGACCGCCTTCGGCGCGGATGCGCTGGTCACCATCGATGCACCGGCCTTCGCTTTCGGCCTTGTGCGCCGGCTGCCGGACCGCAGCGTGCCTCGCATCCACTATGTGGCGCCCACGGTGTGGGCATGGCGGCCCTGGCGGGTGCACAAGTTCCGGCGCAACTTCGACCATCTGCTGACGCTGCTGCCGTTCGAGCCGCCGCTGTTCGAGCGCGTCGGGCTGCCGGCGAGCTTCGTCGGCCATCCGATCCTCGAATCCGCCGCCGGCAGGGGGGACGGCGCGCGCTTCCGCAGCCGTCACGGGATCGACCCGGAGGCGCCGCTGCTGTGCGTGCTGCCGGGCAGCCGCCGCGGTGAGGTCGAACGGCTGGTGCCGGTGCTGGACGCGGCCCTGCCGCGGATCGCCGCCGCCGTTCCCGGCCTGCGGCTGGTCGTCCCGACGGTGCCGCATGTCGCGGAACGGGTCGGGCAGGCGGCGCGGTCATGGCCCGGCGCAGCGGTCGTCACCGCGGACGCCGGCGAGAAGTACGACGCGATGGCCGCCTCCAACGCCGCCGTCGCCGCATCCGGCACCGTCTCGCTGGAGCTCGCGATGGCCGGCGTGCCGCCGGTGATCATCTACCGGGTGTCGGCCCTGACCGCCGCCATCGTGCGCCGCATGATCCGCGTGCGTTACGTGAGCCTGCTCAACATCATCCAGGACCGGATGGTGGTGCCGGAGCTGCTTCAGGAGCGGTGCACGCCGAAGGCCGTCGCCGAGACCGTCTGCGGCCTGCTGACGGACCCGGGCAGGGCGGGCGCGGTGATTGCCGGCCAGCGCGCCGGCCTTGCCGCCCTCGGCGCCGGTGACGAGCCCCCGAGCCGCCAGGCGGCCCGTGCCGTCATGGCCGTGATTGCCGAAAGAGCAGGCCGCGCGTCCTCGCGCGGGTGATGCGCCGCCGGCTCAGCCGTCGAGCAGCACCACGAGGGCGCTGCCGATCGACAGCACGCCAAGACATGCCGCCAGCCGGAGGAGCCGCCAGCGGAGCGTTGGCCGGTTGTCGTTGGCCGGCGGGCGGACGAGCTGCTGGCCGACCGCAAGCCCCGGGATGGCCCGCAGCCGCGCAAGGCCGTTCTGGCCCAGACCCGATCGGCCCCCGGGCAACGCCCAGACGCGCGCGCCGCGCAGGCGCAGCGGAAGGGGTGGGGGCGACGATCGGTGCTGGGCAGTCATGGCGCGCTAGCCTCGCTTGTCCAACGGCAGATAGTCGCGCTTTGTGTGGCCGGTGTAAAGTTGCCGCGGCCGCCCGATGCGCTGGTCGGGATCCTCCACCATCTCCTTCCACTGGGCGATCCAGCCGACCGTGCGCGCCAGCGCGAACAGCGCGGTGAACATCGTGGTCGGGAAGCCGATCGCGTTGAGGATGATGCCCGAATAGAAGTCCACGTTCGGGTAGAGGCGCCGCTCGACGAAGTACTCGTCCTCGAGCGCGATCCGCTCCAGCGTCAGGGCCAGGTCGAGCAGGGGCTCGTTGCGGATGCCCAGCGCGTCCAGCACCTCGTAGCAGGTCTGCTGCATCACCTTCGCCCGCGGGTCGAAGTTGCGGTAGACGCGGTGGCCGAAGCCCATCAGGCGGAAGCTGTCGTTCTTGTCCTTGGCCTTGGCGATGTACTGGCCGATACGCGACTTGTCGCCGATCTCGCGCAGCATGTTCAGCACGGCCTCGTTGGCGCCGCCGTGGGCCGGCCCCCACAGCGAGGCGATGCCGGCGGCGATGCAGGCGAACGGGTTGGCGCCGGAGGAGCCCGCCAGCCGGACCGTGGAGGTCGAGGCGTTCTGCTCGTGGTCCGCGTGCAGGATGAAGATCCGGTCCATCGCGCGCACGATCGCCGGATCGACCTTGTAGGTCTCGCACGGGACCGCGAAGGTCATGTGCAGGAAGTTCTCGGCGTAGCTCAGATCGTTGCGCGGATAGATGAACGGCTGGCCGACCGAGTACTTGTATGCCATGGCGGCGATCGTCGGCATCTTCGCGATCAGCCGGTGCGAGGCGATCATCCGCTGGTGCGCGTCACCGATGTCGAGGGAGTCGTGGTAGAAGGCCGACAGGGCGCCGACCACGCCCACCATGATGGCCATCGGGTGGGCGTCGCGCCGGAACCCGCGGAAGAAGTACAGGATCTGCTCGTGCAGCATCGTGTGGTAGGTGATCGACCGGGTGAAGTTGGCCTTCTCCTCCTCGGTCGGCAGCTCCCCATGCAGCAGCAGGAAACAGACCTCCATGAAGTCCGACTTCTCCGCGAGCTGCTCGATCGGATAGCCGCGGTACAGCAGCTCTCCCTTCTCCCCGTCGATGTAGGTGATGGCTGACGCGCAGCTCCCGGTCGAGGTGTAGCCGGGGTCGAAGGTGAACATCCCGGTTTCCGCATAGAGCTTGCGGATGTCGATGACGGCGGGGCCGGTGGTGCCCTCGATGACCGGGAAGTCGTAGCTCTTGCCGGTCTTGTTGTCGGTGAGGGTCACCGTCCGTCCGCTTTGCGCGCCATTGGTCATCAGTCACTCCTGTCCCCTGGCCGAGCGCCGCCGCGCGGCAAGGCCTCGTGGTCTATGCTGCTATTCGGTCGGCTCCGGAATGGCCGTGCGCCGCGCCGCACCGTCCGCGATTCGGGCAAGGCTCTCTTCGCGGCCCAGAACGGCCAGCACGTCAAAAATGCCCGGCGAAGCGTGGCTGCCGGTGAGGGCCGCCCGCAGCGGCTGCGCGATGTCCTTGAGCCGCAGGTTCCTGGCAGCGACGAAGTCCTGCACCGCCTGCTCGAGCTGCGCGGCCTGCCACTGCTCCGGCGCCAGCGTCTCCAGCGCCTCGCGCAGCGCCGACAGATGCTGCCGAGCCTCGTCGCCGAGGAGCTTGTCCGCCTGCGGCGTGATTGGCAAGGGGCGGGGCCGCACCAGGAAGGCAGCACCCTCCGCAAGCTCGATCAGCGTGCGCGCCCGCGGCTTCAGCAGCGGCATCGCCGCCAGCACCCGGGCCCGGCCCGTGGCATCCACCGCAAGCCCGCTCGCCTCGAGCCGGGGTACCACCAGATCGGTCAGCCGCGTGTCGTCGGCCTGGCGGATGTAGTGCCCGTTGAGATTGTTCAGCTTGTCGAAGTCGAAGCGGGCGGCGGACTTGCCCACCGCCTCCAGCCCGAACCAGGCCACTGCCTGCGCGGTATCGATGACCTCGTCGTCGCCGTGCGACCAGCCCAGCCGCAGCAGGTAGTTGCGCAGCGCCTCCGGCAGGTAGCCCATGTCGCGGTAGGCATCGACGCCCAGCGCCCCGTGCCGCTTCGACAGCTTGGCCCCGTCGGGCCCGTGGATCAGCGGAATGTGGGCGAACACCGGCGTCTCCCAGCCGCAGGCCTGGTAGAGCACCGTCTGCCGGAAGGCGTTGGTCAGGTGGTCGTCGCCGCGGATGACGTGGGTGATGCCCATGTCGTGATCGTCGACCACCACCGACAGCATGTAGGTTGGGGTACCGTCGGCGCGGAGCAGGACGAAATCGTCGAGCTGCTCGTGGGCGATGGTCACCTCGCCCTGGACGGCGTCGTGGATGGTCATGCTGCCCGTCGCCTCGGGCGCCTTGATGCGGATCACCGGCTGCACGCCGGGCGGGGCCTCGGCCGGGTCGCGATCGCGCCAGCGGCCGTCGTAGCGCACCGGCCGGCCCTCCGCCTTGGCGCGGGCGCGCATCTCCTCCAGCTCCTCGGGGGTGCAGTAGCAGCAGTACGCCTTGCCGGCGGCCAGCAGCTCGCGCGCCACCTCGGCGTGACGGTCGATTCGCTGCGACTGGAACACCGCATCGCCGTCCCAGTCGAGCCCGAGCCAGCTCAGGCCGTCGATGATGGCGTCAACGGCGGCCTGGGTGGACCGTGCGCGGTCGGTGTCCTCGATGCGCAGCAGGAACCGCCCGCCGTGATGGCGGGCGAACAGCCAGTTGAAATAGGCGGTGCGCGCGCCGCCAATGTGCAGGAAGCCGGTCGGCGACGGCGCAAAACGGGTGACGACGGTCATCGGGCCGCTTGCTGGTGCTTTCGGTCAAGCGGCGCTGATGTAGCACGAGCCTCCCCCGCCACCAAACCCGTTGTCACCCTCGCCAGAAGTCCGGGATCAGCAGCACGGCAACGGTGACGATCTCCAGCCGGCCGAGCACCATGGCGAAGCCGAGCAGCCATTTTGCCGCATCCGGCAGGGAGGCGAAGCTGCCGGCGGGCCCGATCACCTGGCCGATGCCTGGGCCGACGTTGGAGATGGCGGTGGCCGCCCCGCTGAACGCGGTCTCGAAGTCCAGCCCCAGCATGCCCAGCGCCATGGTCAGCACCAGGATCGCGGTGAAATACGCGATCATGAAGGTCGCCACCGACTTCACGATGTCGAGATCGATCGGCCGGCCGCCATAGGTGGCGATGTAGACGCCGTGCGGGGTGATCATCCGGTAGGCCGTGCCGCGGAAGATCTGGCCGACCACCAGGAAGCGGTAGATCTTGAAGCCCCCCGAGGTGGAGCCGGTGCAGCCCCCGACGAAGGTGAGAAACATGAACACCATCACCGCCGACGTGCCCCACAGGGTGTAGTCGGTGCTGGCGAAGCCGGTGGTGGTGACGATCGAGGTGAGGTTGAACACCGCCATCCGGATCGCCTCCGGCCACGGGATGTCCGCCCTGACGACGAGCCAGACGGAGACGAGCAGGCTCGATCCGGCGAGGAGCCCGACCAGGGTCACCACCTGGGCGTCGCGGACCAGCAGCATCGGCCGGCCGCGCAGCGCCTGGACGTAGAGCACGAACGGCAGCGACCCCGACAGCATGAACACGACGGCGATCCACTCGATCGCCGCCGACCCGTAGTGGCCGAGCGACTGGTCGGAGGTGGAGAAGCCGCCGGTGGCCACGGTGGACATCGCGTGGTTGATGGCGTCAAAGCCGGACATGCCGGCCAGAGCATAGGCGATGGCGCAGAGGACGGTGAGGGCGAGGTAGACGCCGAGCACGGCGGTCGCGAACTGGCTCGCGCGCGGGACGACCTTGTCGGACCGGTCGGAGGATTCGGTCCGGAACAGCTGGAGGCCGCCGACGCGCAGGAATGGCAGCACGGCGACGCCCATGGCGACGATGCCGATGCCGCCCAGCCAGTGCATCAGCGACCGCCAGAACAGGACGCTCCGCGGCATGACGTCGAGCCCGACCAGTACCGTCGCGCCGGTCGTGGTCAGGCCGGACGCGGCCTCGAACACCGCGTCGGTGAAGCTGATGCGCAGGCTCGACCACATGAGGGGGAGGGCGCCGAACAGCGGCATCACCAGCCAGGCCAGGCTGGTGATCAGGAAGGCCTGACGCCGGTCGATGACGACTTCGCGCTGGCGCATGCCAAGGATCAGCTGTCCGGACACGAAAACGCACAGGCTGCCGGAGAGGACGAAGGCCGGCCATTGCCCGTCGCCGAACCCGACGGAGACGACGGCCGTCAGCAGCATCGCCGCCGCCAGCGACGCGATGAGAAAGCCCAGGATGAAACCGACCGGCCGAAGGTTCATGTCAGTCCCCCGCCGCCGGGCAGGGTGCCGAACCTCGGGAAAGGACCGAGCCCGACCCGCCGGACCGGCGCTCCGGCGCGTGCGCTTGCCGGAGTCGTCTCGCGCCGCCAGCTTCGTCCGATCAAGGCGCCCGGGCAACGCGGCCGTCGGCTCCGGCGGCGGCTGGCGCAGCAGCCACCGTTGCGTGCAAGATCGCATGGATGCGCCCGCTGCACCCAGCCCGGATCGGCCGTCTGTTCACCGCGGGAGCGGCGGGGGAGGTTGAGCGGCTGGCGCTGTGGCTGCCGGTTGCCTTCGGCAGCGGCACCGTCTGCTACTTCACCCTGACGGAGGAGCCGTCGCCGCTGTGGCCGGCGGCGCTCGCCACCTGCTCGCTCGCGCTGATCTGGCTGGGCCGCGCCGTCGCCTGGGTGCCGCTGGCCGCGTCCGGCATCCTCCTGTTCGCTGCCGGCTGGGGGTGGAGCCAGCTCGGCACCGCCATGACTGCGGCGCCGATGCTGGAGCGCGAGCTGTGGGGTGTGACCGTCAGCGGGCGCGTGGTCGATCTCGACCCGCAGCAGGGATCCTCCACGCGGGTGGTGCTCGACCGGCTCGCGATCGAGCGCCTGGCGCCGGAGGAAACGCCGGAACGGGTGCGCATCACCTACCGCGCGAGCGATCGGCCGCTGCAGCCGGGGGACATCGTCGAGGCGCGGGCGGTGCTGCGGCCTCCGTCGCCGCCGGTGGCGCCCCGCGGCTACGACTTCCAGCGCGAGGCCTGGTTTGCGCAGATCGGTGCAGTCGGTTTTGCGCTGGGCGGGGTTACGGTCCGCGAGGCCGGGGCAGGGGATGAAGGCGCGGTCATGGCGCTGGCGCTGGAACGGGTGCGGCGCGCCATCGCGGAGGCGATCGACGACAGCCTCGACGGCCCCGCGGCAGCGCTCGCGGTGGCGCTGGTGGTCGGAGAAAGCGGCCTGATGAGCCAGGCCGACACCGATGCGATGCGGGCGTCGGGACTTTCCCACCTCATTGCCATCTCCGGCCTGCACATCAGCATCGTCGCCGGCTTCGTGTTCTGGATCACCCGCGCCGGGCTGGCGCGGATCCCGGCGATCGCGATCCGCTACCCGATCAAGAAATGGGCGGCGATCTCCGGGCTTGTCGGCGCGCTCGCCTACACCCTCATCGCCGGCCTGACCCCGCCGACGCTTCGCTCCTTCCTGATGGTGGCGGTCGCCCTGGTGGCGATGATGATCGACCGCAATCCGATCTCGATGCGCCTGCTCGGTGTCGCCGCGCTGCTGGTACTGCTTGTGTCGCCGTCCGTCGTGCTCGGCCCCAGCTTCCAGCTTTCCTTCGCTGCGGTGATCGGTCTGATTGCCGGGTTCGAGCGGATGGACGCCCGCCGGACGCTGCTGGGCGGCTCTTCCGGCCGCCCGCGCAACCGGTTTCTCGTCTATCTTGCCGCCGCCACCTACAGTTCGCTGATCGCGACCGTCGCCACCACGCCCTTCTCGCTGTTTCATTTCCAGCAGGTTGCCCTCTACGGCATCGTCGCCAACCTGCTCGCGATCCCGCTGACGACCTTCTGTGTGGTCCCGCTGCTTGCGGTCGGCTGCGTCGCGTCGCTCGTCGGCCTCGGCGACATCGGTTTCGTGCCCGCCGGCTGGGGCATCGAGGGGATCCGGTTCATCGCGCACACGGTGGCGGAATGGCCGGGCGCGCTGCTGCGCACCGCCGCCGCCGACGGCTGGACGCTGGTGCTGGCGGCCGTCGGCGGCCTCTGGCTGTGCCTGTGGCGCAGCCGCATCCGCTGGCTGGGCGCCGCGGCGCTGATGGCGGGGCTGGTTGCAATGGCGATCGCGCGGCCGCCGCAGCTCTTCGTCTCCGGAACCGGGGAGGCGATCGGCGTGCTGTCGGCTGACGCCCAGCGCCTGTTCGTCTCCAGCCTGCGCCGGGACCGGTTCACCAGCGAGGCGTGGGCGCAGCTCGCGGGCCTGGATGTGATGGCGCTGGCCGCGCTGGACGCCGCAGTGCCCGACGACGGCGTCCGCTGCGACGCCTTCGGCTGCGTCGTCACCGCGGCGGGGCGCCGGATTGCGGTCGGCGGGTCGTTCGACGCCGTCGAGGCCGACTGCGCCCTGGCCGATCTGGTCATCCTGCTCTACCCGGGCAGCGAGGCCTGCCCCGCCGGCACGCCCACCGTCCGCTACCTCGACCTCGTCCGCGACGGTGCACACACCGTCACGGTACTCCCTGACGGGGAGATGCAGTTCGAGAGCGTGGGCGAGCATCGCGGCCGGCGCCCGTGGGCCGTCACCAGCCGCTAGGTTGCGGGACGCCGGTTTCGCCGGAACGCCCCGAAAGGCCCGGCCCCGGATGGAGCAGGGGTCAGTAGCGGCGGATGAGGGCGACGAGCCGGCCCTGCACCTTCACCCGGTCGGGCCCGAAGATGCGCGTCTCGTACGCCTTGTTCGCGGGCTCGAGCGCGATCGAGTCCTTGCGGCGGCGGATACGCTTCAGCGTGACCTCCTGGTCGTCCACCAGCGCGACCACGATGTCGCCGTTCTCCGCCGCATCGCGCCGCTCGATCACCACCACGTCGCCGTCGAAGATACCGGCCTCGATCATGGAATCGCCGGCGACCTCCAGCGCGTAGTACTCGCCGCGGCCGAGAATGGACGTCGGGATGTCGATCGTGACGCTGTGGTCGCGCAGCGCCTCGATCGGCATGCCGGCGGCGATCCGGCCGTAGAGGGGCACCGGCGTGGCGCCGTTGCCGCCCTCCACCGTTCGGGCCCCGCGGGCGCGGATGTCGTTGCTGAACCGGCCCTCGATCACGTTCGGCGCGAAGGAGCGGGTGCGTCGCCGCCCGCGCCGCTCCATCGGATCCACGGCCGCATCGTCGGGAAGGCGGATCACCTCCAGCGCCCGGGCGCGGTGGGGGAGTCGCTTCAGGAAGCCGCGCTCCTCCAGTCCCGTGATCAGCCGGTGGATCCCGGACTTCGACTTCAGCGCGAGCGCGTCCTTCATCTCGTCGAAGGAGGGCGACACGCCATCGGTCTTGATCCGTTCGTTGATGAACATCAGCAGTTCATGTTGCTTTCGCGTGAGCATGATGGCGGCCCCCATTCCCGGGCGTTCCGGTAGACGTTCCGCTCCCGAGCGCGCGCAGCAGCGGCGGCGCGCACCGAATCGGAACAAAGACGTAACACTGATGTTCTATGGAAGTTCGCACAGGCGGTCAAGGGGGCCTGTGGATAACTCGGCGCTACAGCAGCACCACCTCGACCTCGGACCCGGCCGGAGCGGCCGGCGCGTGGGGCGGGCGGATGATCAGCGCGTCGGACCGTGCAAGCACGGCGATCATCGAGCTGTCCTGCTGCGGGAAGGGCGTCGCCACCAGCGTGCCGTCCGGCTGCCGCGACAGGCGCGCGCGCAGATAGTCCTCGCGGCGGTCGTTGGCGTCCAGGTCGGTGCCGAGGCGGGCGCGCACCGTCTCCGCCCGGCCGGCGGGCAGGCCCAGCATCGCCCGCATCAGCGGCCGCAGGAACAGCAGGGCGCAGACGAGGGTGGAGACCGGATTGCCCGGCAGTCCCAGCATCGGGATGCCCGCGATCCGGCCGTGGATCAGCGGCTTCCCCGGGCGGACCGCGATCTGCCAGAAATCCACCTCCAGCCCGACCTCGCCGAGCGCGCTCTGGATCAGGTCGTGCTTGCCGACCGATGCGCCGCCGGTGGTCACCAGCAGGTCCGCACCACGCAGCTCCGCCGCCACCCGCTGCAGCGCCGCCGGATCATCGGGCGCCACGCCGAGGTCGACCGGAACGCCGCCCTCGATGGTGACGAAGGCCGCGAGCGCCAGGGCGTTGGAGCTGACGATCTGGTAGGGGCCGAGCGGATCGCCGGGGTTCACGATCTCGTCGCCGGTGGACAGGATCGCGACCTGCGGCCGGCGGTAGACCTTGAGCCACGGCCGGTTCATGGCGGCGGCCAGCGCGATGTGGCGCGGCGCCAGCAGCTGGCCGGCCAAAAGCGCAACCTCGCCGGCGGTGAAGTCGAGCCCCGGCGCGCGGACATAGCGGCCGGCGGCAACGCCCTCGTGCACGACCACCCGGTCGCCCTCGGCGGTGGTGTCTTCCTGGATGACGATGGCGTCGGCACCCTCGGGCAGCGGCGCGCCGGTGAAGATCCGTGCTGCCTCGCGCGGGCCGATCCACCCTCGCTCGGCCACCCCGGCCGGCAGCTCCGCCACCACCCGCAGCGTCGCCGGCACGCTGGCGACATCCGCTGCGCGCACGGCATAGCCGTCCATCGCCGACACCGCGACCGGCGGCTTGGTGACCCGCGCCGTCAGGTCCTCGGCCAGCACCCGGCCGACGGCGGCGGCGACCGATACCTGCTCGACCGGCTGCCGCGGAACATTGGCCAGCAGCCGCGCCAGCGCCTCGTCCACACTGATCATGGCGCGTCGAACGTCCCCGACTTGCCGCCCGACTTGTGCAGCAGGCGCACGCCCTCGATCCGCATCGCGCGGTCGACCGCCTTCAGCATGTCGTAGATGGTGAGCGCGGCGATGCTGGCCGCGGTCAGCGCCTCCATCTCCACCCCGGTCCGGCCGGTGGTCTTCGCCGTGGCGCGGATCGAGACCATCGGTACCGGCGCGTCGGCGAGCTCGAAGTCGATGCCGACGGAGCTCAGGGGCAGGGGATGGCACAGCGGGATCAGATCATGGGTCCGCTTCGCCGCCATGATCCCTGCGATGCGGGCGACGCCCAGCACGTCGCCCTTGGCTGCGGTGCCTTCGCGCACCAGCGCCAGCGTTGACGGCTCCATCTCGACCCGCGCGGCCGCGATGGCGACGCGCGCCGTCTCCGGCTTGGCCGAGACATCGACCATCTCGGCCGCGCCGGCCTCGTTGAAGTGGGTCAGCCGCGGGCCGGACATCAGGCGGCCGCCGGCTGCAGCATCCGCCGCACGGCGGCCGTCACGTCGGGCTGGCGCATGAAGGATTCGCCGATCAGGAAGCAGCGTGCGCCGACGCGCGCCATGCGGTCCAGGTCGGCGCGGGACGACAGCCCGCTCTCGCAGACGAGAAGGGCGCCCGGCGGTGCAAGGGGTGCCAGCTTCTCCGTCGTCGCAAGATCGACGGACAACGTCTTCAGATTACGGTTATTTATTCCCACAAGTCTCGGCTGAAGT
>CALKHQ010000225.1 GCA_937988735.1 uncultured Alphaproteobacteria bacterium | reverse complement strand
GGGTGCTGATCGGCGGCGCGCTGGTGATCACCGGCGTCGCCGTCATCCTGATCCGCCGGCCGCGCACCACGCTGCCGATGCCGACCTCGACCTCGTGATGCAGCTGGTCCAGACGCCGTCGCCGAATCACGGGCCGCGGACGGGCGGCCGGCCCCTCGACATGCTGGTGCTGCACTACACCGGCATGGCGACGGCGGAGGCCGCCATTGCCCGGCTGTGCGACCCGGCGGCGGAGGTGAGCGCGCACTACACCGTCGACGTCGACGGCACCGTCCACGCCCATGTGCCGGAGCACCGCCGCGCCTGGCACGCCGGCCGCTCCTGGTGGCGGGGCGCGGGCGACGTCAACAGCCGGTCGATCGGGATCGAGGTGGTGAACCCCGGCCACGACTGCGGGCTCGCGCCGTTCCCGGAGGCGCAGGTCGCGGCGCTGGCGGCGCTGGCGCGGCAGGTGATCGAGCGCCACGGCATCCCCGCCGCCAACGTCGTCGGCCATGCGGACGTGGCGCCGGACCGCAAGGCCGATCCGGGCGAGCTGTTCCCCTGGGCGCAGCTTGCGCGGGCCGGCGTCGGGCTGTGGCCCGCCCCCGACACACCCGGCGCGGTCGCCGGGCCCGCGGAAGCGCTGGCCGGGATCGGCTACGGGGTCGCGGTCTATGGCGAGGCCGCCTGCCTGCGCGCCTTCCAGCGCCGGTTCCGCCCGGCGCGCATCGACGGCATCGCGGACGCGGAGACGCGGGCGCTGCTCGGCCGGGTCTTGCGCCTGGCAGGGCCGACCCCCTAAGTGTGAGGGGCGTCAGTCGGCCGGATGGCCGCCCCGCCGCAACGGGGAAACCCGCGGCGGGGAGGAAAGTCCGGGCTCCACGGAGACACGGTGCCGGGTAACGCCCGGCGGGGGCGACCCCAGGGAAAGTGCCACAGAAAGGAAACCGCCGCGCCGGTGCGAACCCGCGCGGCAAGGGTGAAAGGGTGGGGTAAGAGCCCACCGCGGGACCGGCAACGGGACCGGCATGGCAAACCCCACCGGGAGCAAGACCAGATAGGGGTGCACGGGCCGGGCTCCGGCCTGGCCCGGGCGGGTCTCCGCGCCGCACCCGGGTAGGTCGCGCGAGGCGTGCAGCAATGCGCGCCCCAGATGAATGGCCATCCCCGCGGGCCCTCGCGCCCGCGTGGACAGAACCCGGCTTACAGGCCGTCTGACGCCTCTCCCGCTCCCCTGCCCCGCGCCACGGCAGCGGGCTGCCGCTGCAGATTCCGGTTGACAGGGTGGGGGTTGTTCCTGTATTGTTCTCCAAGCTGGCAGCGTTCCGCCCGGCCTTCGTCCTCTCCCCACTGCGTGATCCCGTGCGCGGCGCCCGAAACCCGGCCGTCGTGGTCCGGACGGCAGCTGCCACGATGCTGCGGCGGCGGAGGAAGCCATCGGACGACAGGCGCTGCGGCTGCCCCGTGGATGCTCCGGTCAGGCCGGAGCATGACGTGGTGGTGGGGACGAGCCGTCACCCTTCCGCACCGACGCTCACGGGGTGACCGGGCCTGAGGTCGTGTCGTTGCCACCCTTCATCGTCGTGGTCCGGATGGACCGGAGCGGTCGGGGCCGCGCAGGGCTGGCCGGCGCAGATCCGGGGCCGGGCTCTTGCCCGGGCGCAGCGGCGGGCACAGGTGATGCAGGCGGGGCGGAGCAGGAGGAGCGGGGATGACGTTCGACATGGCACTGATCGTCGGCGCGGGATCGGGACTCAGCGCATCGCTCGCCCGGCTGTTCGCGCGCGAGGGGCTGAAGGTGGCGCTGGCGGCGCGGCGGCCGGAGAAGCTGGCGGCGCTGTGCGCGGAGACGGGCGCGCGGGCGTTCGCCTGCGACGCCGCGGTGCCGGAGGACGTGGACCGGCTGTTCGCCGACCTCGAGACGGCGCTGGGGACGCCGGACCTGGTGGTCTACAACCCCAGCAGCCGGGTGCGCGGGCCGCTGGTGGAGCTGGACCGCGCGGCGGTGCGCGAGGCGCTCGCCGTCACCGGCTATGGCGCGTTTCTCGTCGGCCAGGCGGCGGCACGGCGCATGCTCGCCCTCGGCCGCGGCGCGATCCTGTTCACCGGGGCCAGCGCCAGCGTGAAGGGCTACGCCCGGTCCTCCGCCTTCGCCATGGGCAAGTTCGCCCAGCGCGGGCTGGCCCAGGCGATGGCGCGCGAGCTGGCGCCGCAGAACATCCACGTCGCCCACTTCGTCATCGACGGCGCCATCCGGTCCGGGCGGGTGCCGCAGGTGGGCGACCGGCCCGACAGCGCGCTCGACCCCGACGCCATCGCCGCCACCTACTGGCACATCGCCTGCCAGCCGCGCAGCGCCTGGACCTGGGAGGTGGAGCTGCGCCCGTGGGTGGAGACGTTCTGAGGCGCGGCGGCCGAGGGGTGCCCGGGTGCGGTGACCGCCCCCACCACGTCATGCTCCGGGGCCCGGCCCGTGCGCGGCCCCTGCCGCGTGGGTGGTCCGGTCGAGGCGGACCACGACGGGGTGCGGGGAGAGAGCGTTTGCGCGAGATGGCCGGCTGCGCCGGACCGCGGAGGCGAGCTATCCCCCCAGCTTTTCGGCGAGGAAGGCGAGGGTGCGGGTGCGGGCGAGCCGGGCGCTTTCGGCGTGGAAGTCGGCGCGGGCGTCGCAGCTGAAGCCGTGGCCGGCGGGGTAGGTGTGGACCGGCACGTCCGGTTGGGCGGTACGGATGGCGGCGACGTGGTCGGGCGGGATCAGCGGGTCGGTCTCTCCGAAGTGCAGCATCACCGGAACCTTCGGGGTTTCGGTGCGGAAGTCGTGGATCTGGCCGCCGTAGTAGCCGACCGCGGCGTCCACGGTGCCGGCGAGCCGGGTCGCGCTGAGCCAGGCGAGCGAGCCGCCCCAGCAGTAGCCGACAACGCCGACCCGGCCCCCGATCCGTGCGATGCGGGCGGCGGCGGCGATGTCCACCAGCGGCGCGTCCCAGCCGAGCCGGCCCCGGATCTCGCGCCCGCGGACGACGTCGTCGCCGCTGTAGCCGAGTTCGACCCCGCGCTCGACCCGGTCGAACAGCGCCGGCGCCACGACGAAGATACCGTCGCGCGCGAAGCCGTCGGCGAGGCCGCGGATGTGGTCGTTGAGGCCGAAAATCTCCTGGATCACCACCAGGCCGAACCGCGGCGTTCCGGAAGGCTCGGCGATGTAGGCCCGGAAGCTGTGGCTGTCGCCCGCCGTCAGGTTGACCGTCGCGCCCATGACCTTTCACCCCTTGCTGTGTGGCGGCGGCAGTGTGCGCGCCGCGGGGGCGAGGTCAAGGGCGAAACCGGCGGGGGCGAAACCGGCGGGGGCGAAACCGGCGGTCAGGCTGCGCTGCGGGCCGCGTCCGCGCCGACATCCGGAGCGGCGTCCGCCTCCGGCGCCGCAGCGTCGTCCCCCGCCTCCTCCGCCCCGGCCGGGCGGGCGGGCACGGCGTCGATGCCGATCACCGGCGCGCCGTGGATCGCGGACTCGAGCAGCGCCTCAATCTCCTCGCCGAGCCCCCCGTCGGCGTCCCCGTCGCCGCCCAGACCGGAGGCCAGCAGCGCGCTGGCGGCAGCCTCGACCCGGTCGAGGAGCTCGCTGGCCGAACCGGGCAGCATCTCGGCTTCCGGCACGTCGTCGATGGTCACCGTCTCCGGCTCGGGCGGCCGGCGGACGCGCACCTCCTGGTCCTCGTCGGCTCCCGCCGGCGCGATCTCCGACGCGGCACGCACCGCCGCCGTCGCGGTGCCGACCAGCCGCCCGACACGATGCTCCAGGTCGCGCAGCGCATGGTCGACGACCGCGTCGCCACCGCTCTCGATCGCGTGCAGCAGGCCCATCAGCATCGACCGGAGCTCCGCGTTCTCCTGCTCGAGCTGGCCGATGCGCGCGCCGAGCGCGGCGATCTCCTGCCGCTGCTCGGCGTGGGAACGCTCCATCTGCGCGACGAGGCTCGTCAGCCGCTCGCTGTACTTGTGATTGCGGCTTGCGATCAGCCCGAAGCGCTGTTCGGCGGCCTCCACGCGCTTCCGAAGATCGTCCAGTCCGGCCATGACAAGCTCCTCACAGGCGTCTGGCGACGAGGCTAGCGGCGTCGGCTTTCGACAGGGTTAACCGGCGCGGAAGGGGGAGCGGTCAGGCGGCTTCGCCCGCCTGGTCCACGCTCCCGGCGAAGTGGCAGGCCACCTGGCGGCCATGGAGCACGCGCAGCGGCGGCCGCACCTCCGCGCAGAGCGGCGCCGCCAGCGGGCAGCGGGTGCGGAAGGCACAGCCGGAGGGCGGGTCGATCGGCGACGGCAGCTCGCCCTTCAGCGGCACGCGCTCGCTGCGGTGCCTGGGGTCCACCGCCGGCGTCGCCGCCAGGAGGGCGCGGGTGTAGGGATGGAGCGGCCGGCCGAACACCATCCGCGCCGGCCCCTGCTCCACCGGACGGCCGAGGTAGAGCACCAGCACGTCATGGGCGAGGCGGCGGACGACGCCGAGATCGTGGCTGATGAACAGATAGGCGAGGCCGAGTTCGTCCTGCAGGTCCTGCAGCAGGTTCAGCACCTGGGCCTGCACCGAGACGTCGAGGGCGGACACCGGCTCGTCCGCCACCACCACCCGCGGCTCGAGCATCAGCGCACGGGCGATGGCGATGCGCTGGCGCTGGCCGCCGGAGAACATGTGGGGGTAGCGGTCGTAGTGCTCCTCGCGCAGGCCGACCCTGGCCATCACCGCCAGCGCGCGCTCGCGGCGGCGGGCGGCGGGCCAGTCGGTGTTGATGACCAGCACCTCCTCCAGGGTCGCGCCCACCTTCCTGCGCGGGTTGAGCGAGCCGAACGGGTTCTGGAACACCATCTGGATCTGGCGGCGGATCTGTGCCGCCTCCGCCGGCGAGGGGTCGATGGCGTCGAGGCCGCAGATGGAGAGCGTGCCGCTGGTCGGCGGCTCGATGCGGGTGACCAGCCGGGCGAGGGTGGACTTGCCGGACCCGCTCTCGCCGACCACCGCCAGCGTGCGGCCCGCGTGCAGGTCGAGATCGACGCCGTCGACCGCGGTCAGCACGGCCGAGCGGCGGAGGAAGCCGGTGGCGACGTCATAGTGGCGGGTGAGCCCGCGGGCGACGACGACAGGTGCGCCGGGCGCGCTGGCTTCGGGTCCGCTCATGCGGCGAGCGACCGGCCGAGCGGGTAGTGGCAGCGCACCTGGTCGGCGCCCATCTCCGGGCGCTCGGCCCGGCAGCGGGCGTCGGCATAGGCGCAGCGCGGGTTGAACAGGCAGCCGCGAGGCCGGTCATAGGCGCCCGGCACCACGCCGGGGATCGTGGCCAGCCGGTCGCGGTCCAGGCTCCGCTCCGGCAGCGCGTCCAGCAGCGCCGCGGTGTAGGGATGGCGCGGGCGCGCGAACAGCACGTCGGCCGGCGCCTGCTCCATGACCTGGCCGGCGTACATGACCGCGACCCGGCCCGCGGTCTCGGCGACCACGCCCATGTCGTGGGTGATCAGCACCAGCGACATCCCGCTCGCCGCCTGCACCTCGCGCAGCAGGTCGAGGATCTGGGCCTGGATGGTGACGTCGAGGGCGGTGGTCGGCTCGTCCGCGATCAGCAGCCGCGGGTTGCAGGAGATGGCCATGGCGATCATCACGCGCTGGCACATGCCGCCCGAGAGCTGGTGCGGGAAGGCGCGCAGCCGCTGGGCGGGCGCCGGAATGCCGACGCGGTCCAGCAGCTCGATTGCCCGCTCGCGCCGCCAGCGGCGCGTGCCGCCGATGTGGGCCTTCAGCGCCTCGGTGAGCTGGAAGCCGACGGTGAAGCAGGGGTTGAGGCTGGTGACCGGCTCCTGGAAGATCATCGCCATGTCCTTGCCGACCAGCTGGCGGCGGCGACGGGGCGAGAGCCGGCGCAGGTCGATGCCGTCGAAGGCGAGCACGTCGGCGGACACGACGCCGGGATAGGGAACGAGCCCCATCACCGCGAGCATGGCGACGGACTTGCCCGACCCGCTCTCGCCGACGATGCCCAGCACCTCGCCGGGCTCGACGTCGAGATCGACGCCGTCCACGGCCGAGAACATCCCCGAGCCGGTGGGGAAGACGACGGAGAGGTTCCTGATCTCCAGCAGCGCCATCCCGGCACCATAGGACATGCGGCCCGGTGCCGCCACCCGCACGCGGCCTGCGCTGCCCGCGGGCGGGCCGGATCAGCGCTCCGGCGCGAGCTGGGCGGTGCGCCTGCGCAGCCGGTCGGCCGCGTCGGCGCCGATCAGGCGCTCGATCAGCCAGACGGTGGACATGACGTGCGAGCGCAGGTGGGACGACTGCGCCGTGCCCATCCGGAGCATCGCCTGCTGCAGCCGGGAGGAGACCTTCTCCGCCGCGGCGCCCGCGGCGAGCTTGGCGGCGTTCAGCGCATTGCTGAGGTCGAACATCCGGGTCGTCTCGCGCAGCCACCGCATCAGGTCGAGCGTCTCCTCGATCGAGCACAGGGCGTCGTGGTCCGGCAGCGCGGCGATGTTGGCGATCTTGCCGTCCTCGTCGTTGGCGAAGGGGTCGTCGCAGGCGGGGAAGGCGGCGAGCACGCGCTGGTCCAGCGGCTCCAGCACCTCGGTGCGCAGCAGCTCCCCCACCTCGGTGACGAGCGCGCGCACCCGCTCCGCCACGCCGCCGTCCTGGCGCAGCGGCAGCGTCATCACCCCGGAGTTCACGCAGGCGACGAAGCGCTCCAGCGTCCGGGACAGGCGGTCGGAGCCGTCGGACCAGGCCGCCGCAGTGGCGATCTCGTCGCGCAGGTCGGCGAGGCGCGCCACCAGCGCATCGACGATGCTGCGCATCGCGGGGTGGTCGGTCACCTGCGGGCCGTGGTGGGCGGCGATGTGGCGCAGCGTCTGGATGATGTCGCAGGGCTCGGCGAGGTCGCGCATCACCAGGTGCAGCGCGCCCACCGCGGCGGTGGGGTAGCCGGAGCGGGCGAGCGCCTCGAGGGTGCCGCCGATGTGGCGCATGTTGTCGATGGTGAGCCACGTGATCGGCGGCCGCGGCAGCTGGCTCAGCAGCGCCACCACGTGCGAGACGCCGATCATCATCTCGGCAGCATAGGCCTCGTCGTCGGTGAGCTCCGGCACGTCCGGCGGCCGCGGCATGTCCTCGCGCATCCGGGGGCTGCCCCGGTCGCCGTGCCAGCCGAGCCATTCGGCGAGCATCAGGTGGACGGTCTTGCGCAGCTGGTCCACCTCGCGCCGGAACCGCTCCGGATCGTCGATGGCGGCGAGCACGGACTCGAAGCGGGCGACGTCGCGGGCGGACCAGGTCTTGCGCAGGTGGCGGACCAGCATGGCGACCGCCGTCTGCGGCACGTCGCCGGGCCGGATCGCCCTGCCGCGCGTGCGGACCAGGCCGCGGAAGGGCCAGCACAGCATGTGCGCCAGCGCCTCGTCGGGATCGCCGGCAGCGGCAGCGACCGCCTCGCGCAGCCCCGCCTCCGGTTCCTGCGCCGCGGAGCGCCGGCCCTTGAACCGGCGGCGCACCGGCCGCGCGCCGCCCTTCATCAGCTCCTGGGTTGCCCGGTTGCGCTGGAACTTCAGCATGTCGCTGGGCGCCAGCACCGGCAGCAGCGTCTCGATGAAGCCGATCTTGGCCCGCATCGCGTGACGGTCGCGCTCCTCGGCGACTGCGCGCCATTCGACGGTGGCGGCATGCCAGATCTGGATCGCGGTGACGGCGAAGTTGCTGATCGAGCGCAGCAGGCTGGCGTTGGCGTCCCAGTTGGCGATGATGCCGAGGGCGTCCTCGCATTCGTTGTCGATGCGGGTGATCTGCGACTGGATCAGGTCGAGGATCGCCTCGCCCGAGGTGAGGCAGCGCTTGGCCGAGCCGACATATTCCGGATGGTCGTTGCTGGCCCATTCGCCCATCACGTCGAACATGGCGCGCAGCTCGCCGAGCTGCTGGCGGACGGGGCCGCGCAGGTCCCGCTGGGCGAGCCCGAGCAGCGTGATCTGCGACGACCACGCGTCCAGCCGCTCGACCAGCCGGTCGGGCGAGAGGCCGATGACCCCGGCCAGCCCGCGCAGCGCGGCCACGTTCTCCGGCGAGCGCATGTTGGCGGCGGTGAGGCCCTCGATCGGGCGGCCGGCCTGGGTCGCGATGCGCTGGACGAGGAAGCAGAAGATGTTCTCGCGCCGGCCGATGTCCGCGGCGTACTCCTCCGCCGCGACCGCCGCTGCCCGCGGCCCGCACAGCCCGGCGCGGCGGACCTCCAGCGCCTTCTTGCGCACGAAATTCGGGTCGGCGTGGAGGATGCCGGCGAGCGCCTCGTGCAGCGCCCGGTCGTAGATCGTCATGTTGACGAGGTCCGGCAGCATCGGCCACGGGACCACATAGTAGCCCTGGCCGCCCGAGAGCGCCGGAACCAGGGCCGTCGGCCGGCCGTCCTCGTCCAGCCGCAGCCGCGCGATCATCAGCAGGGGCGACGTGAAGGGCACGTACACGCCGCCGCGCAGCAGCGACGGCGGCGCCGCATTCACGAAGGTGTCCGAGAGCGCGCGAGCAGCTACCGCCAACGTCCTGTCCCCCTTCCGCGGGGACGGACGCGTGCGGTTCCGTCCCCGAATCGCCGTCCGCTTCCTGCGGCGACGGAAGAGAAACTAGGACCGTGCGCTTATGCCGAGGTTAAAGGAAGGCGCCGGCGCAGGCGGTCAATTGTACGAATTCTATGCGTATTGACGACGTGACCGCGGGCGCGGCGACGGCTACTGCTGCGCCGTCGCCCCTTCGAGGAAGCTCAGCGCCTCGTTGCGGACGAAGGCGAGCAGGTTGACGCCGTAGCGGTCGGCGGCCGCCTCGGACGCGCCGGCGTCACGATAGGCC
>CALKHQ010000224.1 GCA_937988735.1 uncultured Alphaproteobacteria bacterium | reverse complement strand
CTCGGCCGGCGGCACGCCGGGCACCGGCACCGCCTTGGCATAGAGCGTGCCTTCGGGCCCGTGGGGCAGCAGCGACTCCCCGCTCTCGCCGGGGCCGTCGTCGTCGAAGCCGGCGCGCTGCC
The DNA here is from genome assembly GCA_937988735.1 of uncultured Alphaproteobacteria bacterium. Taxonomy (GTDB): domain Bacteria; phylum Pseudomonadota; class Alphaproteobacteria; order CALKHQ01; family CALKHQ01; genus CALKHQ01. Next base: position 14,274 of record CALKHQ010000224.1, on the reverse strand, counting down.
GCACCGAGGTCTCGCGCAGCAGACGGGCAGCATCGGCGAACGGGTTGCTCCCGGCGACGCCGAGGCCCTCATCGTCGTCAAGGGCGAAGCCGAGGTCGAACTCGTCCTCCGCCGCCGGCTCGTCGCCCGGCAGCGGCGGGGCGAAGCTGTCGAGGTCGTCGTCATCGGCGACGGGAGCGGCCGGCCGCACCGCGGTCTGGGTGACCGTCTCCAGCCTCAGCTCGTAGTCGCCGAGCTGGATCACGTCCCCGGGCGCGATCGCCACCGTCTGCTCGCGCGGGACGCGCTGCGGCGAGCCGTTGATGTAGACGCCGTTGGCGCTGGTGTCCGTCAGCATGCAGCCGTTGCCGGCGACGGCGATGGTGCAGTGGCGCTTGGACAGCAGCCGCGACGGATCGGCGAGCACGAAGTCGTTCTCCGGCGCCCGGCCGATGGTGATGACACCCTTGTCCAGCAGCACGCTCTGTTCGAAGCCCGGGGGAACCCTGGGCGGGCTGATGATGGTCAGTCGCAGTGTCATGTCGTCCGTCTCGCTGATCCCGTCGTTCCGTCCGCCGCGCCGCGCCGCGGCGGCGCGAGGCTCAGGCCGAAGCCGCCTTGCGCCCGTCGCCGCCGTTGGCGATGTCCAGGGCCTGGGAGAGGAAGCGGCGGCGCTTCTGCTCGGCCGCCTTCGCGTCCGGCTGCACCACCGCCAGCAGCACCGCACCCACGACCGCGTTTCCGGTGAGGCTCTCCCCCGGCTCCACCGGCGGCGCATCGGGCGGCGCAATGCTGCCGCCGCTCCAGAACGCCGCCGCTGCCGGCCAGTGGGCGGCCCGGTCGAAGCTGGTCTTCATCGCCAGATCCATCGCCGCGCGCCGGGTCTGGTCGTGGGGCCGGTACACCCAGGCCTCGCTCGCCTTGATGATCTCCATGTCCAGCGGATTCGGCGGCTCCGGCTGCGCCTGGCGCGCGCAGAGGCACGCCCACCACACCGCCTCGCGCTTCGGCAGCGCGTAGGCGAGCAGGCGCAGCGCGTCGGTGACGAGGTCCGCCTCGATCAGCGCGGCGAGGTAGCTGCGCACAGGCATCCCCGGCTTCAGCAGCGCCCGCGCCGCGTCGGAGAGCTGCGCCATCTCCACCAGCGGCTCGACCGCCGGCGCCGTGATCTTCTTCAGGGGACCGAGCTGCACCGCCATCGCCGCCTCAGTTCAGCTTGATCATGCCGCCGCTGAACGCGAGCATCCCGCTGCCCTTGACGTTGGTCATGCTGCCTTCGAGGTTCGCCGCGCCGTCCGCGGTCACCTTGACCACGATGCCCTTCACCGTGACCCCCGACGGGTCGATCTTGACGCTGCTGCCGCCGACCTTGAGCTCGATCGCCTGCGCCGCCTCGATCGTCACCTTGCCCGCGGTGGCGCCGAGGGTGATGTTCCCGGCCGAGGCGGTGAGCGTGTAGTTGCCGCTGTCGACGGTGACGGCGCGGTTGCCGGAGCTGACGGTCAGCGTCGCGTTGCCGGTGACAGTGAGGGTGTCCTTGCCCTGGACCGTGTGCGTCCGGTCCTGCTGGATGGTGACCGACTCCTCCTTCTGGACGGTTTCGGTGCGCTTGCCCTGGATGGTGATGGTCTCGTCGGCCTTCACCGTCTCGGTGCGGTTGTTGTCGATGGTGATCGTCTGGTCGTGGCCGACGGTCAGCGTGTCGTCGTTCTCCACCTCGCGCACGAAGTCGCGCTCGGCGTGGAAGAAGATCTGCTCCTCGCCCTTCTTGTCCTCGAAGCGAAGCTCGTTCGCGTTCTGGGCGTTGCCGCCCTGGGAGCTGCGGGTGACGATGCCGGACTGGGTCTTGTTGTCGGCGAGCGCATAGGGCACGCCGTTGTCGCCGTTGTAGACGCAGCCGATGACCAGCGGCCGGTCGGGGTCGCCGTCGAGGAACTCGACCACCACCTCCATGCCGATGCGCGGGGTGAAGATCGCGCCCCACTTGCCGCCGGCCCAGGCCTGGGCGACGCGGATCCAGCACGAGCTGTTCTCGTCGGACCGGCCGTACCGGTCCCAGTGGAACTGGACCTTGATGCGGCCGTACTTGTCGGTGTAGATCTCCTGCCCCGACGGGCCGACGACGATGGCGGTCTGCGGCCCGTAAACCATCGGCTTGCGGGTCACCCGCGGCGGCCGGAACACGGTGTCCGCCGGAATGCAGACGAAGCTGTTGGCGTAGGTTTCGCCGGTGCCCCCGCCCGCCTGCAGCGAGCCGTTGGAGGCGCTGTGGGTGACCTCGGTCAGCACGTAGCCGGTGCTGCCGTCGGGATCGTTGCTGAGCTTGAACTTGGCGCCGGGGACGAAGCTCGCCAGATCGCTGTCGCCGCGGACGACGCAGTAGCCGGTCTCCAGCGCCTCCATCTGCAGCCGGGTCAGCAGGGTGCCGTCGCTGCGCTTCACATAGGACCCGGGGTAGCTGAAGCGGGCGTAGCGCTTGAAGTCGCTGACCGGCAGGCTGGTCTGCTGCTCCGTCTCCAGATCCTTGATCTTGCTCGGGTTCTCGAAGTCGAAGTCGCGCTGGGTCCACTTGCCCGAGACGAACTCGTAGGACGGCTGCCACTGGTGGACGGCGTTGGCGAGCATCGTGTCGGCGGTGTAGCGGACCTCCCGGTCGGCGCAGTCGACATAGGCGGCCTTGCCGTCGGCAATCACCATCGTGTGCTCGCCGTCCTTGTGCTCGATGAAGTAGAAGATGCCCTCCTCCTCCATCAGGCGCTGGATGAAGTCATAGGCCGTCTCGCCGTACTGCACGCAGTACTCGCGGACCGGATGCTGCTCGTTGATAACCCCGAAGCGGTAGTTGGTGACGCCGTGCGCGGCGAGGACGTCCTCGATGATCTGCTTGACGGTCTTCGCCTGGAAGATCCGGTGATCGCTGGTCTGCGTCAGCAGCCACGCCGTGGGCACGATCACCGCCTCGTAGCTGCGCAGCCCCCGGGCGCCGATGGGCCCGGCGGCGAAACGGCGGACGATGCCGTTGAAATGGCGGGGGTCGCCGCCGGGACGCTTGAGCGTCACGGTGACCGACTTGCCGAGGAGCTGCTCCGGCTTGATGTCGGTGGTGGCGGAGAGCAGATCGAGGCGGAACTCGAACAGGCGGGAGAGGCCCTCCGTGCCGTTCAGGCCCGCAATCAGCAGCGTATCCGCACCCAGCGGCGTCTTGATCGACAGCAACCGCTGATCCTGTGTGATCTGGTCACTCACGCGCTAAGGCCATCGTTCCGCGCCGGCGGCGTGACGGAGGCGGGCGGCCGCCTCCGCGACTGGAAGCAGACGGCAGCGGCGGCGGTCTCCCGCCGCACGCTGTCCGCCCGGGTTGCGACGAAGCCGCCTTCGATCAGGCCTTCGCCGTGGCCAGGTCGTAGGAGGCGCGCACGGGCGAGCCGTCCTCGCCCGTTTCCGTCTCGTTGACGACCTCGATCTCGATCTTGGTGAAGTTCAGGCTGATCGACTCCGAGGGCCGGTCGCCGCCGCTGCTGACGCTGTAGCCGCTGATCATGGTGTTGTGGAGGGTGTAGACGGCGATCTTCTCCAGCGAGTCGCCACCGGTCTTGGTGATGGTGATCTCCGCCTTCAGCGCCTTTTCCTTCTTGCCCACCACCGCCTCGGTGAACAGCGCGATCGAGGACTTGTCGAGCTGCTTGGTCAGCACGACCTCGCTGATCGACGGGGCCGACGCCTCGCGGTTGGTGACGGCGCCCACGGGGGTGGAGATGGCGCGGCCGACACCGAACTGCATCGAGTGGCACTCGATCTGGTCGGCAAAACCCTGTGCCGTCACCTCGCCCTTGATGTCACCGAGCTTCAGATAGATCGCCATTTTTCTACTCCTTGCTGCCCGCTGGGGTTTCGCGGCTCCCTGAGGTGGGGAAGTCTTGGCCGTCCGTGGGGTACGCGGGGATGTTCAGGCTGGCCAGATCCCCCTTAGCCAATCGTTAAATCGGCGCGGCACCGGACGCTCCTCTTTCGGTACAAGGGCATCGGCGGACCGAGGCGGGAAGCGCCGCATGACGGTTTATACACGTCACCGCCCAGGAACCGAACAGGGTTGTTGCGGCCATTCCATGAAATCTGCACGCCGGCGTCAGACCAGCGCGAATTCGGCATCGCTGGAGTCCTGCGGCAGCGGACCGGACTTGAGCCAGCTGTTGAGCCCGAGCCGCGCCCGCCCGTCGAGCGCCAGATCCGGCACCGCATCGCGGGCGATGGTGAGTTGCAGGCGGCAGGAGAATTCGAGCCCCAGGTAGAGCTTCACAAGGTCGCGCAGGCGGGCGAAAGCGGTGCCGCCCGGCAGCAGGTCGTCGAACAGGACGCCCTGCAGCGGCCCGATCCGCAGCCGGATGGTGCTCTGCACGTCCCACGCCCGGCTGCCCGCGACGGCGGAGACGCCGAGCTGGCAGTTGAAGCCGGCGAGCGGCCCCGGCCCTGCGAGCCGCGTCTGCACCTCGGCCGGCAGCATCAGCCAGCGGCCGCAGAACTGCTCCGCCCGCACCGGCTGGCCGAGGTAGTCGCTGAGCATCGCCTCCAGCCCGACGATCGACCGCGGCCAGTGCGCGAACAGGCCCGCGTAGTGGAAGATCGCCTCGTCGGCGACGGCATGGCGGCGGCGGGTGCGCGGCGTGCCCAGCCCGACCAGCCCGGCCAGCACCTGGGTGACCCCGTCGTCGCCGCGCCCGCGGTTGCGCTCGAAGGAGAACGGCAGCCGGTACTTGATCCAGGCCCGGTAGAACAGCGACAGGGCCCGGTGGTTGAACATGTCGAAGAAATCGCGCATGGCGAACGAGCGCTCGCGCTGCGCCCGCACCATGATCTCGGTATAGCCCTGGGGCAGGACACCGCTGGGCCCGGTCAACCCCATGACCGCGACCGAGAGCTCCGGCTGGCGCGGCGCCTGACGGCGCACGGCGGTGTCCTCCGGCGGCGGCCCGTCGGAGGGAAGCACCACCCGCTGCACGTCGCTCGCCGGGAACGCGAGCCCCGTCGCGGCGCGGAAGCGCACCACCTCCTGCGGTGGGTGCGCATCCTGCCCGACCGGCTGGTTCGCCTCCTTCGGCGAGGCCGCGCCGACGCGCGCCGCCTGCTCCAGCAGGCGGACCGCCTGGAACAGCGGCACCTTCTCCGGCGCCTCCCCCAGGCGCCGGATCAGAGAATCTCGCGAAGACCCGCGCGGGGTGGCCATTTGCGCAGCTGTCCCTTCCGCCCTTTGACCCGGGCGACGAACTGGGTGAAGGAGTTGGCGGAGGCGTAGAGGGCGACGAACCGCTCCAGCACGCTGGCGAGCAGGAACATGCCGCTGCCGGAGAAGCGCGCCGGGTCGAAGGTGGCGGTGACCTCGAGCCCGCGGCAGATGGCGCCCACCACCCCGCCGGGGGCGCGCGCTGCCGTCGGCCGCGTCTCCAGCCCCACGATCCCGCCGATCACGGCCCGTGTCTCCGGCGCGTCGCGGAAGTCGTAGAGGGTGAGGATCTCGCGCAGCGTCGCCGCCGCATCCGGCCCGCTCAGCGACAGGTGGTTCAGCGCCAGGTGCGACATCAGCCGGACGTAGCCGCCTTCGCGGAAATCGACGCGCAGCGTCGGCGTCGGCGCTGTCATGCAGCGCATGCCGGCGACGGCGGAACTGGGCTCGACGAACCGCAGCTCCGGATGGCCGCCGCCGAAGGGCAGGTCCTCCGGCAGGTCGCGGTTGAGGCAGGTGGTCTCGATCGACACGATCAGCTCGTCCGGCACGTGCGGGTTGAAGTCGAGATCGACGAAGGCGAGGTGGGTCTGCGTGCCCTTGAGGTCGCCCGTCGCCGGCGAGCGTCGCGCATGCCAGTAGCGCCGGCCCGGGCTGTCCTCGTGCGAATGGCGCAGCGCGAAGAAGGGCTCGAACTCGACCACCGCGCCGTCGGGCGTGCGGCCGACGACGCTGTTGACCGAATAGACCTCGACCGCCCGCGGCCGCCGCGCGTCGGGGATGACGCGGTATTCGCTCTGGGTGTGGGTCAGGCGGATCGGATCGGCGCGCTGGTCGAACAGGTTGACGATCGGCGTGCAGCCCAGGCTGAGGGAATCGACGGTGATGCCGCGCTCAAGCTCGGTTGCGCTGCGGTCGAAGTAGATGAACACCTCGAGGGTGCGCCCGGCGCCGGTCAGCGTCTTCGCGTCGAAGCCCGACAGGTCGAAGAACAGGAACTTCTCCGGAAAGGCGAAGAACTCGGTCAGCAGCCGGTAGCCGATGAACGAGCGCGGCGGATAGGGCAGCATCCCCTCGTCCGGCTCGAAACCGACCGGGGTGATGACCGACGGATCGACGATCACCGGCGAGGGATCGGCAGGGCCGTCGGCGAAGGCGACCGACAGCGCGTGGTTGAAGATCACCTCGTAGAGCAGGTAGGCGATCTGCGGCTGGGCGCTGATGAAGAAGCGCAGGCGGTCGGGGGCGAGATCGCTGAAGGTCGTGTTGTCATCCATGCAGCGCAGGGTCAGCCGCAGCGCGCCCTCCGCGTTCGGCGCCCGCGGGTTCGCGGGCGCCACCACCGGGCTGCCGCTGAACTGCGCGGCCGTCAGCGCGACCGGCCAGACAGTGGTGTCGTAGCAGGTGCGAAAGCGGCAGGTCTCGCCGCCCACCGGCTCGGTGTCGATCTCGGCGTGGCGCGGCACCCGAGCCGGCCCCTCCGCCTTCGGGTCGGGCAGCAGGCGCGCGATCGCCATCGACGGGATCGGCGCAAGGTAGTGCGGGTAGAGCAGGTCGAGCAGCGACTGGGTAAGCTCGGGGAAGTCGTCCTCGAGCTTCAGCCGCGTGCGTGCGCTGAGCAGGGCGAAGGCCTCTATCAGCCGGGAGACGTGCGGGTCCTCGATCGCGGTCCCGCTCATCCGCAGGTGGCCGGCGATGCCGGGATGGCGGCGCGCGAAGTCCTCGCCCATCTGGCGGATGAAGGCGAGCTCCCGGTTGTAGAAGTCGAGCAGCCGGTCAGACATCGAGAACGCTCGTGACGGAGAAGGTGCGGGTGACGGGCTCCAGCACCGAATCATAGACCACATGCTCGGCCATCGGCTCGGCCTCGACCACCGCGTCGATCCGCAGCCGCAGTGACCGGTCCAGGGTGTTGGCGGTGTCCAGCAGTTCCACCCGCACGTTCTTCAGCCGCGGCTCGAACCGGCGGATCGTCTCCTCCACCTCCTGGCGCAGCGCCGCCTTCTGCTCGTCGGTGGTGATGTTGGCGCCGGCGAAGTCGGGCAGGCCGTAGTTCATCAGCGAGCGCGGCAGCTCCTCCATGCCGTCCGGCAGGGAGACGCAGCGCTGGCGGGTGTTGAGCAGCAGCTCGAGGTCGCGGCCGACCGCGAGCCGCAGGTGGTCCACGGTGTAACGGTCCGGCTCGCGGATCGAGGTGAGCTCGGTATCGATCAGCAGCCGGTCGAGCACCGACAGCAGCAGCCGCGGCTGGTTGACGTCGCGCGACACTTACGCGGCCCGCCGTGCGCTGACCTCGGTCACCAGCTCGAAGGCCGAGACCAGCTGGTCGAGCTGGAAATGCGGCTGGAGCTGGACCGTCGCCATGTAGATGCCGGGGCGGCCTGGCTGCTCCGTCACCTGGACCCGTGCGGCGCGCAGCGGGTACCGGGCCTTCTGCGCCTCCGAGGCGCCCTCGCTCGCGTCCACATACTGGTTGAGCCACGCCTGCAGATGGGCGCGGCAGTCCTCCGGCGCGGCGAAGGAGCCGATCTTGTCGCGGCCGATGACCTTCACGTAGTGGGCGAAGCGGGAGACGCAGAGCACGTACTGCAGCATCGAGGACAGCCGCGCGTTCACGCGGGCGGCGGGGCCGTCGTAGTGCGCCGGCCGCTGCAGCGACTGGTTGCTGTAGAAGGCGGAATAGTCGGTGTCCTTGCACTTCATCAGCGGGATCAGCCCGGCCTCGCTCAGCGCCACCTCCTGCCGCTCGGTCAGCGCGACGTCGGTCGAGATCCGGATCGCGACGCCCGCGCTGTCGGTGGCGAAGCTGTGGACCGGGAGGTCGGTGATCAGCCCGCCGCTGAGCGAATCCCGTCGCGCGCCGCGGATGTCGGCGAACCAGCGGTAGGACTGGAAGGCGCGGATGGCGACGCCCCCGAAGGCATAGACCGCGCTGCCCCACAGATAGCCGGCGCCGGTGGGGTCGCTGATGTCCTCCTGGAAACGGAAGCGGTCGCGGGCGCGGCCGACGTCCTCATAGGGCGTGCGCATCAGAACCCGGGGGAGCGTGAGCCCGAGGAAGCGCGCGTCCTCGCTGTCCTGCAGGCCGCGCCAGCGGACGTAGGCCGGCCGCGAGAACAGGCCGGAGAAGTCCGTTGCGGCGCCGATGTCGGAGAAGCGGTCCACCTCCAGCAGCGCCGGCGCGCAGCCGAGCACGCAGGGCGCGAAGGCGGCCGCCGCGATCTGCGCCAGCCCCTTCAGCGCCGACACGTCGTCGGTGGGATGGTCCGGGCCCGAGGCATGCTGCACCTCGTGATCCACCAGCAGCAGGCCGTACGGCTCGCCGCCGGCGATGCCGAATTCCTGGTCGTAGATCAGGCGGAACAGGCTGGACTGGTCGAACTCGATCGCCCGCTCGATGTCGCGGCAGATCTCCCGCCAGCGGACCGACAGCAGGCGGATCTTGACGTTGTCCTTGGGCTGGAGCTGGCGGGTGAGGTAGGCGACGCCGCGCCAGCTCGCCTCCAGCCGCTGGAACTGGGGATGGTGGAGGATGGCGTTGACCTGCGCCGACAGCAGGTCGTCGATCAGCGCCAGCGCCATCTCCAGCGCGCCGATCAGGCGCTCGCGGAGCGGGCCCCGGCCATGGGCCAGGGCCCGTTCGAGAGCCCGGAAGATCCGCGCGCCCGGGTCCTGGGCGGCGCGTGGCTCGGCAAGCACGGTCATCGGCCGCCGCGCGACCCTGCCGCCTGCCGCCGCTCCATCCCGGCCGGGCTCAGCCGCCCAGCTGCGGGATGCGCGCCACCATCCGCATCGAGGCGGTCAGCTCCTCCATCTGCAGCCACGGCCGCAGGTAGGCCACCGCATGGTAGGACCCGGGGGCGCCGGGCACCTCCTGAACCATCACCTTCGCCTCGCGCAGCGGATACTTGGCCCGCATCTCCGGGCTCGCGTCCGGGTTGCCGTCGACGTAGTTCTTGATCCAGCGGTTGAGCCAGGTGGCGCAGTCCTCGGCCTCCATGAAGGAGCCGATCTTGTCGCGCGCCATCACCTTCAGGTAGTGGGCGAAGCGGCTGGTCGCCATGATGTACGGCAGGCGGGCCGAGATGGCGGCGTTGGCCGTCGCTTCGGGCCGGTCGTACTTCTTCGGCTTCTGCGTGGTCTGCGCGCCGAAGAACACCGCATAGTCCGTGTTCTTGTAGTGGCAGAGCGGCAGGAAGCCGAGCTTGCCGAGCTCCGCTTCGCGCCGGTCGGTGATGCCGATCTCGGTCGGGCACTTCATGTCGGCATCGCCGTCGTCGCTCTTTAACACGTAGGTCGGCAGGTTCTCGACCTTGCCGCCGTTCTCCGCGCCGCGGATCGCGGTGCAGAAGCCGTTCTGGGCGAAGGCGTCGGTGAGCCGGGAGCCGAGCACGTAGGCCGCGTTCATCCAGCAGAACTCGTCGTGCTCCAGCGCCAGCGGCGCCCCGTTCTCGTCGAGGCGGCCTTCCTCGAAGTTGAACTCCTCCACCGGCTTGGTGGCGGAGCCGTACGGGGTCCGCGCCAGCACCCTCGGCATGGTCAGCGTGACGAAGCGGGAATCCTCGCTCTCGCGGAAGCTGCGCCACTTCGCATATTCGACGGACTCGAAGATCTTCTCGAGGTCACGCGGCTTCGACAGCTCCTCGAAGGACTCGAAGCCGAACATGCCCGGGCCGGCGGCGGCGATGAACGGCGCAAAGGCTGCAGCCGCAATGTTGGACATGCCGGTGAGAAGCTCGATGTCCTCCGGGTGCGCCGTGAACTCGTAGTCGCCGATCAGCGCGCCGTAGGGCTCGCCGCCCGGAGAGCCGAACTCGTTCTCGTACAGCTTCTTGAAGGTCTGGCTCTGGTCGAACTCGACCGCCTTGCTGATGTCCTTGTAGAGCTCGCGCTTCGAGATGTTCAGCACGCGGATCTTCAGGCTGCTGCTGGTCTCGGTGTTCATGACCAGGTGGTGCAGCCCGCGCCACGAGCCTTCCAGCTTCTGGAACTTCTCGTGGTGCATGATCGCCGCGAGCTGCTCGGACAGCTTGCGGTCGATGGCCTCGATCGCCTTGTTGAACGTCTGCGTCAGGTTCTTCGAATAGGTGACCGTGCCGGCGAGTGCCTGTTCGGTCAGCGTTCGCAGCAGATCCTGGGCCCGGTCCGGCTCGGTCTGCTTGGTGGCGGCCAGCATCTGGTCGAGGAGGCTGAGCTCCCCGGCCTCTGCCTCGGCGACAGCCGCTGCGGCCTTCTGTTCCTCAGCCATTACTCACTGCCCTCCCCGTCGGTCTGCGTCGGCTCGACGCCGAGCTGGGCGCCGAGCGCCTTCAGGTCCTCTCCGCTCTGCAGCACCTGCTCCAGCAGGCTTTCCAGCTCTTCCGACCGGTCGACCTTCGACATCAGGTCACGCAGCTTGTTGCGCGTCTCCAGCAGCTTGCGCAGAGGCTCGACCTGCTTGACGATGTTGACCGGGTCGAAATCCTCCATCGACGAGAACTTGAGCTCGACGGCCATTTCGCTGCCGTCGCCGGCGAGCTTGTTTTCCACCTTCAGCTTCAGACCGGGCGTCATCCGACGCATGACGTCGTTGAAGTTGTCACGGTCGATCTGGATGAACTTGCGGTCCTTGAGGGGCTTCAGCGGCTCGGTCGGGTCACCGGAAAAGTCGCCCATCACCCCGACGACAAAAGGCAGCTCCTTTTCTACCTGAGCGCCTTCGGTTTCCACGTCGTATCGGATGTGGACGCGCGGTTTGCGCACCCGCTCCAGTTTGTTGTGAATGCTCGCCATGACTCAGGGTGCCTCCTGTGGTCGGTCGTCGGGGGTCGATCGGTGGGAGCTTGAACGGATATTAACCCTACCGCCGGTCCCGCTCCAAGCGGAACCGGTCGCGATTTCACATGCGTCATCTTCGATGGACGAAGATGAAACGGTCGTTAATGCAGGGGGCTACTCGCCGTCCTGCGGGCGGATTCCGGCGAGCGCCAGGAACTGCTGCCGCGCGCTCTCGTCGGGAATGAGTTCGTTCAGAAGCTCGCGCAGCGGCATCCGGCCCCGACGCACCAGGGTCTCGAGCGTATAGGCGGTCGGCGAATGCGGCTCGTTCTTCCGGAACCAGTCCGCCGCCTTGAGGATGAGCCGGAAGGCGTCCTCGCGGTTGTTGATCACGTCGGCCGCCGGCGCCGCCGGGCGCGCGGCCGCTGCGGCGCCGTCGGCGGCAGCGGCATCCGCTGCCGCCGCTTCCGCGGGCTCGGCTGCCATGACCGGGATCCGGTCCCTGGAGATGAACTCGGCGAGCCCGATCACGTCCGCCATCGCGCTGCGGATCGCGCCCGTCGGCGGGCCGTCCGAACCGCAGACCTCGTCGAGCTTCGCCGAGAGCTCGGCGAACGCTGCCGTCGCCTCCCTCGCATCTTCGAGCAGCCGCTGGAAGAAAGCGGGCGACGTCGCCATGGCAGCGGCGTTGAAATCGTCCAGCGTCACCGCGCCGGCCGCGATCCGCTTCTGCCGCTTCTCGTCGTCGGTGATGCGGGCGAGGGCCGTGGCCTGCTCGTGGTGCCAGTAGGCGAGCGCGCCCTTGTCCCCCGGTTCGGTCAGCGGGATCTGCCGGATGGGCAGGATCAGCGTGCCGTCGGCACCCTCGCCGTTGAGGCCGGTCAGCGGCGCGATCCGCGTCTCCAGCCCGTCCTCGTCGGGAAGCGGATAGATGCCGTCCCAGAAGCTGGAGATCAGCGCGGTCACCAGGCGGAAGCCGTCGCGCAGACCGGCGAAGCCGTGGTAGCGGACCAGCGCCTCGATCATCCAGGCGGCGACCTCCAGGTCCTTGGTCCGCTCCTGCAGCACGGCCGGTCCCAGCTCCAGCAGCACGCGCCACTGGTCCGGCACCGTGCCGCTCTCGCCCTCCGCCGCGAGCTGCCGCTCCATTGCCCGCGCGGTGGAGCGGGCATCCTTGAGCTGGTAGTAGGCGGAGGTCGGCGAGGAGTCGGCGCGCAGGTCCTCGCCTGCCGGCGCCTCGTCCGAGATCGGTCGTGACAGGGCTTCGATGTCCAGCAGCGGGGCCGTCGCCATCAGCGGTGTTTCCAGGGGCCTGCGAACCGGTCCGGCGGCAGGCGGGGGGACGGAGGATTCGGCCGGGAAGGCTAGCACAGCCGCCCGGAGCGTCAATCGGCGAGCGTAGCAGGAAGCCCTGCAGCGCCCCCCGCCCGGCTCCCCGCCTGCGGTGGCGAAAAATGCGACAAATGCTTCCGCCGCCCGCCCGGCGCCTGTGCTAGTGTCGGCCCGCCGCCGGCGGAAGGCCGGCGGCGCCACCGGACCATCAGCAGGGAACCGCTGCCCGATGCCCCGAATCCTCGTCGTGCTGGCCGCCGTCATCCTGTGGCTCGACCCGGCAGCCGGCCGCGCCCAGCACAGCCCCGCCGAGACCGGACGGCCGGGGGTCGCGCTGGTGATCGGCAACGAGACCTACGCCGATCTGCCCGACGTTCCCGGGGCCACCGCCGACGTCGCCGCGGTGAGCGTCTATCTGCGCCAGAGCGGCTTCGACGTGCTGCAGTACGTGAACCTGACCCAGGGCGAGCTGCTGGCGGCGAGCCAGCGCTTCATCGGCCGGCTGCGCCCGGGCATGGTGGCGGTGGTCTATTTCGCCGGCCACGTGGTCCAGTACGACGGCAACAACTACCTGCTGCCGACCAACGCCCGGCTCGACCGCCCCACCGCGATCTTCAGCGTCGGCATGCCGCTCAACACGCTGATCCGCCGGGTGGACGAGGCGGAGCTCGCGAGCGCGCTCTACTTCCTCGAGGCGGGACTTTCCATCGACCCCACCGGCGACGGCACCTTCGCCAACGGCATGGCCGAACCGCCGCCGACCCGGGTGCCGTCGGTGTTCGCGTTCGCCGTGGAACCGGACCGGTCCATCCCGCTGGCCGACCCGACCCTCGGCGACTTCACGGCGGAAGTGCTCGCCCAGGCGACCCTGGCCGGCGCCTCGTTACGCGAGGTCCTCATGGCGGCCCGCGACCGCCTGGCAGTGATCCGCGGCAACCGGCCGGCGCCCTGGGTCCGCCTCACGCTCGACGCGCCCCTCGTCATGGTCCCGCGCCAGCAGCAGACGGAGATCCACCCCGCCGAGCAGCGGATCTGGGATGCGATCGCGGAGGAGGACAGCGAGACCGACCGCCTGACCGCGATCCGGCTCTACCTGCATCTCTACCCCGACGGCGCCTATGCGGCCGCAGCCCGGGAGATGCAGGCCGCGCTGGAGGCCGCCATCGCGCGCGGGGCGGCCGAGGCGGCGGCGACCACGGAAGGGGATGGCGACGCGGCAGCCGGCAACCGGCCGCCGCAGTTCGATGCGCCGGCCGTGGTTCGGCTGGCGCCCGGCGACGCGGCGGTGCCGCTGAACCTGCCGGCGCCGGTCGATCCCGAAGGCGAGGCGCTGACCATCGCGGTCACGGCCCTCCCCTCGGCCGTCACGGTGCTGCACGAGGGTGCGCCGCTGGCGGTCGGCGACAGCCTGCGCCCCGAGGCGCTGGATGCGCTGACCGCCGTGCCGGCGGGCGACGGCGCGTCGGGGGGCGAGCCGCTGCAGCTCACCGTCAGCGATGCCTCGGGCGGCAGCGTGACCGCCAGCATCCGGTTCGAGACCGGCCCGGCCGCGGTCGCGAACCGGCCGCCGGTCGCGCTGGACCTGGCGGCGGTCGCGATCCCCTCCGATGCCGGACCGCAGACGCTGGCGATCCCCGCGCCAAGCGATCCGGACGGCGATCCGCTGGTCATCGTCGTCGCCGGGCTGCCGAAGTTCGGCGAGATCCTGGCGGACGGCGTGGTGGTGTTCGAGGGCCAGGAGCTGACGGTCGACGCCCTCGCGACCCTCGCCTACGCCCCCTACCCCGGCCAGTCCGGCGACGCGGGGGCGCTGGCGCTCGCCGTCCGGGACCCGCACGGCAACGAGGTGAGCTTCAGCCAGCCGATCACGGTGACGCCGGCGCCGACCGAAGCGGGTGCCGCCCCGTGGGACGCGGCCGCCGCCGCGGCGGATGACCTGCTGATGGCGCAGCGGGCGCTGCAGGCGCTCGGGCTCTACAGCGGCAGCC
>CALKHQ010000223.1 GCA_937988735.1 uncultured Alphaproteobacteria bacterium | reverse complement strand
GGCGCAGCCCGCGAGCGCGAGGCAGGCCCAGAGAAACGTGGAGGAGAGGTGCTTGTGCATCGGATGTCCGTTCAATGGGCGGCGAGCGCCACCACCGGGTCCAGGCGCGCGGCCTTGCGCGCCGGCAGGAAGCCGAAGACGAGGCCGGTTGCGACCGCGCAGCAGAAGGCGAGCGTCACCGGCGCGGGCGTCACCAGCGACGGCATCCCGAATTCCCCCAGCAGCGTGGCGACGCCGAGGCCGAGGGCGACCCCGATCACGCCGCCGGCGGCGCAGATGACCAGCGCCTCGGAAAGGAACTGGAGCTGGATGTCGCCAGGGCGCGCCCCCGTGGCCATGCGGATGCCGATCTCGCGCGTGCGCTCGGTCACGCTGACCAGCATGATGTTCATCACCCCGATGCCGCCGACGAACAGCGATATGGCGGCCACCGAGCCCAGCAGCAGGGTGAAGGTGTCCTGGGTCTCGCTGACCGTCTCCAGCAGCGAGGCCATGTTCCGCACCTGGAAGTCCTCGACGCCGTGGCGCTGGAGCAGGAGCTGCTCGACCGCCCGCTGCACCTCGTTGATGTCGGCGCCTTCCGCCACCTGGACCGTCAGCGAGCGCAGGTAGCGCTGGCCGAACAGGCGGTTCATGCCGGTGGTCAGCGGCACGAAGGCGACGGAATCCTGGTCGCCGCCGAAGCCGGTGGAGCCCCGCGTCTGCATCACGCCGATGACCTGGAACGGGATCGCGTTCACCAGCACGTACTGGCCGACCGGGTCCGCTCCGTCCGGGAACAGCGCCCGGGCCACCGTCTGGCCGATGGCCATCACCGGCGCGTGCCGGGCCACGTCCTCCTCGTCGAGGAACAGCCCGCGGGCGAGCGGCCAGTTGTTGGCGTCGTCGTAGGCGGCGTTGGTCGCAGTGACCGACGTCTGATAGTCGTGGGGGCCGTGGCGGAGCGTCACGCTGCCGGAGATTTCCGGCACGGTGGCCACGACGCCGGGCAGCGCCCCGATCGCCTCCGCATCCTCCACGACCAGCGTGGCGACCGTGCCGCCGGCGCCCCGCAGGTTCGGCGCGCCCGGACGCACTGTCAGCAGGTCGGTGCCCATGTCCTGGATGCGGCTGACCACAGCGTCCTTGGCGCCGTTGCCGATCGCCTGCATGGCGATGACGGAGCCGACACCGATGATGATTCCGAGCAGGGTGAGGAGGGTGCGCAGCTTGTTGCCGCGCATTGACCGCCAGGCCATGCGCCCGGCCTCGCCGACCCGTGCGAGGGTGCTGCCGAGGCTCGCGGCAGTCGCGGTTTCGGGCGCCGGAAGGGCAGCGGCCGTGTCAGCCGCCTGCTGACCCGCGCCGTCGTCCTCGACGATCCGGCCGTCGGCGATCCGGATGCGCCGCTTCGCCTTCGCCGCAACCCCCGGGTCGTGGGTGATCAGGATGACGGTGTGGCCCTGCGCGTTGAGATCGGCGAGGAGCTGCATCACCTCGGCGCCGCTCTGGCTGTCGAGGGCGCCGGTCGGCTCGTCGGCGAGGATGATCCGGCCGCCGTTCATCAGCGCGCGGGCGATGGAGACGCGCTGCTGCTGCCCGCCCGAGAGCTGCCCCGGCTTGTGGCCCAGCCGGTCGCCGAGGCGGAGCCGGTCGAGCAGCTCGCGCGCCCGGCTGCGCCGCTCGCTGCGTGAGCGCCCGGCATAGACCGCGGGCATCTCCACATTCTCGGAGGCGGTCGCCTGCGGCAGCAGGTTGTAGCTCTGGAAGACGAAGCCGAACATCTCGCGCCGCATGGCGGCGAGCTCGACCGGCCGCAGGCGGGCGACCTCCCTGCCGGCGAGCAGGTAGCGGCCCTCGGTCGGCCGGTCGAGGCAGCCGAGGATGTTCATCAGCGTGGACTTGCCGGAGCCGGATGCGCCGAGGATGGCGACGAACTCGCCGGCGTCGATGCGCAGGTTCACGTCGCGCAGGGCGGCCACGGCGGCGTCGCCGCTGCCGAACCGGCGGCCGATGCCGGCGAGCTCGATCAGGGGTGTCATCGCCGTCCTCAGAAGCCGAACGGGCCGCGCCGCCCGCCGCCGCTGCCCGGCGGGGTGTCGGCGCCCTGGCCGGTGACCACCTGCTCGCCCGGCTCCAGCCCGGCGACGATGGCGGCGGAGACGCGGTTGCGCAGGCCGACCGTGACCGGCCGCAGCTGCGGCGCACCGGCCGCCATCACCTGCACGCTGGTCGATCCGTCGCGCCCGGTCTGCAGCGCGGTCAGGGGCACGATCACGGCGTCCGCCGCGCGGTCGACCACGAAGAACACCTGCGCCGTCATTGACGGCAGCAGCCGCCCGTCCAGGTTCTCGACCTCGAACAGCGCGTTGTAGAGCACGACGTTGTTCTCGACCGTGGGCTGCGGGAGGATCTGGCGCAGCGTGCCGGTCCAGCGCCGGTCGGGATCGCCCAGCGTGGTGAAGTATACCTCCATCCCCGGCACCAGCTTGCCCACGTCCGCCTCCGAGACCTGGGCCCGGACGGTCATCACCTCGAGGTCGGCGAGGGTGAGGATTACCGGCGCGGACTGGTTGGCGTTGACGGTCTGGCCCTGGCGGACGCTCAGCGACAGCACCGTGCCGGACATCGGCGCGGTGATTCGGGCGTAGGACAGGTTGGTGAGGTCCGCTTCCAGCTCGGACTGCGCCTTGGCGATCTCGGCCTCCAGGGCGGCCATCTGGGCCTCGATGACGGCGACCGACGCGACCGCGCTGTCATAGGCCTCCTGGCTGGTGGCGCGCGAGGCCATGAGCTGCTCCTGGCGGACGAGTTGCTGCCGGGCGAGGGTCAGCTCCGCCTCGCGCTGGGCGCGCTGCGCCTCCAGCGCGCGGAGGTCGGCGCGGTCGGCCTCGACCGCGGCCTCGAACACGCGGGTGTCGATCTCCGCCAGAAGCTGGCCTTCCTGGACGACGTCGCCCTCGGCGACGTGGAGCGCGATGATCTGGCCGGAGACCTGGGCGCCGACCTCGACCGACTGCACCGGCTCGATCGTGCCCACGGCCGCGACCACGGTTTCGAGCGTGCCGCGCTCCGCCGGGGCGGTCGTGTAGGCGGCGGAGGCCGCGGTGCCGGTCGGCCCCAGCCACTGGAACAGGCCGACCCCGACCGCCGCCAGAACGGCGATGATGATGGCTGCGCGCTTCATTGTGATGATCCTGGGTGTCAGTCCCGCGGGCCGCGGATCCATTGCTGCGCCCATTCGGCTCGATCTTCCGGGCTCAGCTGGGGGATGGCGGCGACAATCGTTTCGTGGGTCAGCGTCTCGATCCCGTCGAAGGCTTCCCGCATCCGGGTAAAGGCGTCCCGGAGCCGGCCGGGATCGGTCTCGCCGTTCTGCAGCAGCTCGCCGATCACGCGGCGCGCCGCCCGTACCGCGTCCATCCGCGCGCGGAAGTCGTCGCGGCGCTCCTCGAAGAGGTGGCGCAGCACGGTACGTGCGTCGTCCGGCGCCCGCTCGACCAGGCCGAAGCCCGGCCCGCGGTGCTCGTCGCGCCAGATCAGGGCGGCGCCGAAGGCGCCCACGGCGAACAGGTTCAGGCACAGCGATGCGATCAGCAGGCCCGCGGTCAGCCGCGGCCCGGGGCGGCGAAGCTTCATGGGATGTCCTCGAGGCCGCTCACCTCGCCGAAGGCGAGCGCGGCCAGGTCGATGCTTTCCTGCGGCGCGAGGTCGAGCACGGCGGCGTTGGTCTCCAGCCCGACCACCATGCCCAGCGCCATGGACGCGGCAGCGGCTGCGGTGGCGGCGCCGACGCGCCAGCGGTCGAACAGGCTGCGGAACGGGCGCGGCGCAGGCACGCGATCCATCGCTGCGGCGGCCGTGATCCGGTAGGCCAGGTTGGCGCCGGCTTCCCGGGCCAGGCCCGAGGGCAGCAGCCGGTCCAGTTCCTGCGCCGCGGCCAGCGCACGGGCCGCTTCCGGCGACCGGGCGGCGAAGGCCAGCGCGACCGAACGCTCCCGCTCCGGCCAGCGATCCGGGTCGCCGCCGCGGGCATCGAGCAGGGCCTGGAAACGGGCGATGTCCATGCTCATCCTTCCTCGATCAGCTGGGCGCGCAGGCTTCTGCGCGCGCGCACCAGCAGCTGTTCCACTGCACCGACGCTGAGCCCCAGCGCCTCCGCGGCCTCCGCATTCGACGCCCCGGCGCCGTAGACGAGGGCGATGGCCGCCCGCTGGCGTTCCGGCAGCGCCGCCACCGCCGCGGCGACGCCGGCCTCGCGTTCGGCGACGGCGATGGCCGTTTCCTGGTCGGCGCGCTCGTCGGCCGGCTCGGCGATCGCCTCCAGGCTCACCCCGCCCGGCTTGCGCCGCTGGTCGAGGCACTGGTTGACGACGATCCGCCACAGCCAGGTTGAGAAGGCCGCGCGCCCCGCGCGCCAGCGCTCGGCCTTGCGCCAGATCTTCAGGAACACCTCCTGCACCGCGTCCTCGGCGTCCGCCCGCGAGCCGAGCATCCGCTGGGCGAGCCGGAGCGCGCGGTCCACGTGCCGGTCGACGAGCTGGCCGAAGGCAACGCGGTCTCCGGTGGCGACCCTGGCCATCAGAGCGTCATCCGATTCGGCATCGGCGCGGTCCGCCACGGTCGGCCGGACAGGGCCTCAGGCGCCGCGGCCGGTCGCGGGGATCGGGCAGGCGGCTGGACGGGTTCGGGGCATCGGATGATCTCTCCGTCGGGCGTCGTCAGTCGTTATACGACCGTCGGCGGAAAACCCGACGCGGCGATCGACAGGAAATGTGCGGCGTCAGTGGGCGGCGCGGATCAGGCCGCCGTCGAGGCGGAGCGTCTGCCCGGTGAGGTAGGCCGCGTCGTCGGAAAGAAGGAAGGCGACGAGGGCGCCCGCCTCGTCGGCGCGGGCATAGCGGCCGAGCGGGATGCGGGCGCGACGCTCCGGCCTTTCCGGGAGGCTGTCGACGAAGCCGGGGAGCACCGTGTTGATCCGGATGCCGTGCTTCGCCTGGGTGTCGGCGTAGATCTTGGCGAAGTTGAGCAGCGCCCCGCGCATCGCGGCGGAGGCGGCGAAGGTCTCTTCCGGCTCGACCGCGGCGAAGGAGGACATGACCACCACCGATCCGCCGCCGGCCTCGACCATCGCCGGCGTCGCCTTGCGGATCAGCCGGACGGCGCCGAGGAACAGCAGCTCGAACGCCGCCTGCCAGTCGGCGTCGCTCAGCGCCAGCAGCTCGCCCTTCGGCGCATGGCCGGCATTGACGACGATCGCGTCGAGGCGGCCGAACCGCTCGCGCGTGCCGTCGACCAGCCGGTCGAGGTCTGCGGGATCGGTGATCGAGCCGGTGACGCCGAAGCCGCCCAGTTCGGCCGCCAGCGTCTCCGCCCGGCCCGACGGCGAGAGCAGGCCGAGCGACCAGCCATCGGCCGCGAGCCGCCGCGCGATCGCGGCGCCGATGCCCTTGCCGGCGGCCGTGACGACCGCGACTTTCCTCGCGGGGGCAGCGGTCATGCGGCAGCCTGGGCGGCAAGCATGTCGCGGATCCGGCGATGGACCGGTGCCACGGCCGCCGCCAGCGCTGCCTCCGGGGCGCCGCCGGCCTCGACCACCTGCTGCCGCTCGATGGCGGCCGTCATGATCCGCTCCGTCCATTCGCCCGCGCGCGACATCACCGCGGACGCAGCGCCCGGGTCCGCAGCGAGCGAGAAGACGTGAAGCTCCGTCTTCCGGAAGGTCCGCGGCACGACCATAAGCAGCACCGCCCCGTCCGGCTCCTGCCACAGGCCCGTCACCGGCCACTGCCAGGCGAAGCGGCCGGCGGCGGAGACGGGCGGCGCCGCGACGCCGCCGTGGATCACGTCCACCACCGCCTTCCAGTTCGGCACGAGCGACCGGGTCTCGTCGCCGGCGAGGGCGAGGCCCGAAAGGTCCGGGAAGCCGGCGTCGAGCGCCGGCTCGCCGGCCACGCCCTCGTCGAAGCTCGCGAACACCAGCCCGTGCGCCACCTTCGCCGGCAGCGGCTCGAGGCCGTAGTCGTCCAGCTCGCCGTCCGGCGCCACGGTGCCGGGGGCGGAGATCAGGGCGCCCTTCGCATTGTAGGTCCAGCCGTGATAGCGGCAGCGGATCAGGTCGCAGCGTCCGCGGCCGTTGTCGAGCACCGGCATCTTCTGGTGGGCGCAGACGTTGGTGAAGGCGCGGACGGTTCCGTCCTCGCCGCGCAGCAGCAGCAGCGCCCAGCCGCCGAGGCCGATCGCGGCATAGGCGCCGGGCTCGGCGAAGCAGGCGGCCGGGGAGGCGACGTGCCAGCCGGTGCCGAAGATCAGCTTCTTCTCCGCCTGGAACACCGGCGGCGCCGTATAGGCTGCGTTTTCGAGCAGGTCGCTGTCGGACATGACCCCCGTCCTACTTCCGTCGCGCGGTTACCACAAGGCCTTGACCAGCAGCACGCCGGCCGAGGCGGTGCAGAGCGTGAGCACGGCGGCGCGCGCATGGCCGCGGTCGATCACCCGCACCATCAGCCCCGAGATGGCGAAGCCCAGCACCATGGCGGGAACGAGCTTCACGCTGAGCATGAGGTCGTGCCAGCCGAAGGCGTCGAAGGCGGCGAGCGCCGCCAGCGACATGGCCGAGCCGACCACGAAATAGGCCCCCATGGTCGCCCGCATCTGCGGGCCCGGGGCGTGCTGGTAGACGATCGCCATCGGTGGCGCGCCGACCGAGGTGATGGTGCCCATGTAGCCGGACACCGCGCCGGCGGCGACCAGGTTGCGGGTCGTCGGCGCCAGCCGCCAGCCGCTGATGCTGAGGCCGACGGCGGCGAGGATCATCAGCGCGAAGATCAGCAGGAAATGCCCGGGCGGCAGCAGCCCGACGGTGAGACCGGCGAGGAAGGAGGCCGGCAGCCGCCCGGCCAGTGCGGCGCCGAGCTCGCCGAAGCGGATCGAGGAACGTTCCCGCCACGCGACCATCACCGAGAGACAGAGTGCCAGCGCCAGCAGCGGCCCGGGCACCATCTCCGGGTCGATGATCGCGAGCAGCGGCGCCGCCACCACGCCGAGGCCGAAGCCGGTGGTGGCCTGCACCATCGCGGCCACCATGATCACCAGGAAGGCGAGGGGAAAGGTCGTCCAGTCGATGGTGACGATGTCGGCCCAGAGGTCGGCGGGCATTCGTGCGGCTCAGCCGGCCAGGTAGACGGTCTTGGTCGTGGTGTAGAAGTCCATCACGCCGTGGCCGGCCTGCTCCTTGTAGGTCTGGTTGCTGGAATGCTTGACGCCGCCGAAGGGCGCGGTCAGCGCGACGCCCGTCGTCGGGCTGTTCACCTTCACCACGCCGGCATCGATCCGCTCGGCGAAGTCGATGACGCGGCCGAGGTCGCGGGTCACCACCGAGGCGGCCAGGCCGTACTCGACATCGTTGGCGGCGGCGATGGCCTCGTCCAGGTTGCCGACCCGCTGCAGGCCGACCACCGGGCCGAAGATCTCCTCGCGCTGGATGCGGGCGCCGGACGGCACGTCGGCGAACACCGTGGGCCGGACGAACCAGCCGGCGTCGTGGCCGTTGCCGCTGAGGCGTCCGCCGCCGGCGGCGAGTGTCGCCCCTTCCGCGATGCCGATGTCGATGTAGCGGAGCACGGTGTCGAGCTGGGTCTCGCTCGCCACCGGCCCCATGGTGACGCCCTGGTGCAGGCCGTTGCCGACCGCGACCGCCTCGGCCTTGGCGACCACCCGCTCCAGCACCGCGTCATAGACCGCGCCGACCGCGAGCACGCGGCTGGTGCCGGTGCAGGCCTGGCCCGATAGCCCGAAGGCGCCGCGGACGATGACGTTCGCCGCCACCTCCGGGTCCGCGTCCTCCAGCACGATGCACGGGTTCTTGCCACCCATCTCCAGCTGGGTGCGCCGCTCCGGCCCGGCCTGCATGTAGATGCCGCGCCCGGTGGGATAGCTGCCGGTGAAGGTGATGGCGTCGGCGCCGGCGACGATGGTGTCGCCCACGGCGGCGCCGCTGCCCTGGACCAGCGCGATCGCCTCCGGCGGCAGGCCGGCCTCCAGCAGCAGCTCAACGAGCCGCTGGCCCATCAGCGGCGTCAGCCCCGCCGGCTTGAACAGCACCACGTTGCCGGCGGCGAGCGCCGGGCCGATCTTCCGCGCCGGGATCGAGATCGGGAAGTTCCAGGGCGTGATCGCCGCGACGATCCCGACCGGGCGGCGCATGGACAGCACGATCTGCCCGCTCTCGGCCGGGAAGGTCTCGCCACGGATCCGCAGCGCCTCGCCAGCATAGAGCCGGAAGTTGGCAGCGGTGCGCTTCACCTCGTTGGCGGCCTCGGCCAGCGTCTTGCCTTCCTCGCGGGTGAGCTCACGGGCGAGTTCGTCGGCGCGGGCGAGCATCAGGTCGGCCGTCTTCTCCAGCACCTGCATCCGCTGCTCGGGGCTGGACTTCGCCCATTTCGGCGCCGCCTTGCGCAGCACCTCGATCGCTGCGCTCGCATCCTCGGGGCCCGAGGCGGGAAACGTCCCGATCAGGTCGCCCGAGTCGGCGGGATTGCGCCGCTCGAAGGTCCGGCCCGATGCGGCCGGGCGCCAGGCTCCGGCAATGAAGTTCAGGTTCTCGCTCACGCCTTCTTCGCCTGTTCGGGGATGGTGACCGTGCCGCCGCCGGTCTTCCGCATGTGCTCGGCGAAGGCCTCGATCCCGGCCTCGCAGACGGCGATGTCCTGTTCGCCGTTGCCGCCGGAAACACCGATGCCGCCCACGACCTGGCCATCGACGTAGATCGGGTAGCCGCCGACGAAGACGGTGATCCGGCCGCCGTGCTGGGTGAAGATGCCCCAGGCTTCCTCGCCCGGATAGGTGTTGGTGAACGTGTGGGTGACACGGCGGTGGCCGGCGGCCGTGAAGGCCTTGTTCTCGGCGATCTGCACGCTCGTCACCTTGGCGCCGTCCAGCCGGCGCAGCGCGATCGGATAGCCGGCGTCGTCCGCGACGCAGATGACGTGCTTGCCGCCGAACTCCTCGGACTTCTTCTGGGCCGCGTCGAGAATGAGCTCGGCGTCGGCGAGGTCGAGCGACTTCTTGGTGATCATGCGGAGCAGACCCCTCCCCCAAATGCGTGCATCCTGGCCGGGGCTCGGCCCGGCCACCGTCCTGGGCCATTGCGGCCGGTCCTGCCCCGGCAGCCCCGGGGCAGGACGATGATCCCGGCGAGCCCGGCCTACTCGGCAGCCGCTGCCATCGGCTGGGCGAGGTACTTGTTGTAGAGGCCGTCGAGGTAGAGCCGGCGCATCATCGTTGCCTCGCGCACGCAGCGCAGGCAGGCCTCCTTCTTCTCGTCGGTGTCGGCCAGCCGCTCGAGGATCTCGAAGCCGCGTTCGCCGTGCTCTGTGTCGGCGACGATGTGGAGGCGGAAGAACACGACCTCCTCCTCGGTGAAACCGTAGTGCTCCAGCAGCGGCGGGGTGGTGCGGCTGTAGATCTGCGGCACCTGGCTCTCCAGCCCGACCAGCAGGCCGGCGA
Organism: uncultured Alphaproteobacteria bacterium; assembly: GCA_937988735.1. Lineage (GTDB taxonomy): Bacteria > Pseudomonadota > Alphaproteobacteria > CALKHQ01 > CALKHQ01 > CALKHQ01. The sequence goes on along the minus strand of CALKHQ010000223.1, from coordinate 12,504 downwards.
CCGCCTCGTGGGTCGGGCGGTAGGACTGGCGGAAGCACCAGGACTGCAGGCCCAGGGTCTCCGGCAGCAGCTCGCCGTTGATCTGCGCGTCCTCGACTTCCCTGCGGCTCTTGCCGCAGTGCTCGGCGAAATCGAGCAGGAGATCGGTGTGCTTCACCTGCGGGAAGCCTTCCTCGCCGACGAAGCCTTCCTCCTCCATCATGTTCTCCAGCAGGAACTCGCGGGTTTCCTGGTCGCTGGCGTTGGCGTAGACGGTGCCGCACCACCACGGGAAGTGGTGGACGTAATGGTAATGCTGCTTGGCCCACTCGCCGAGCAGGGCGCGGGTGAGGCCGCCGTTGGACCAGGCCTCGCTCCAGGGATGCGCCTTCGAGTGCCGGCCCTGGATCGCCGCCTCGATCGCCTCACGGAATGCACTCTTCGCCATGTCACGCCTCCTCAGCCCGGATTGGATCTTTGTGGGTTTAGGGAAACTGTATACAATCGACGAAACGGATCAAGCGCGATTTCCCCGGGTGCGGCCCCAGCCGCGGTTGAGCCGGCGCCACACCGCCCCCGCCACCGCGACGTCTTCGAGCGCGATGCCCACGGACTTGAACACGACGATGGCGTCCGGTGACGGGCGCGCCCGCCCGGGATCGGCCAGGGCCGCCGAGGCCTCGATCACCTGCCGGCGGTCGAGCGCTCCTGCCGACTCCGCCAGCAGCAGGTCGCCGGCCTCGGCAAAGGCCTGCGGCGCCCACTCGATCACGACGGAATCGGCGCGCAGGAAGGTGGTTGCATCCAGCTCCGCCGTGTCCGGCAACGTCGATCCGACCGCGGCGACGAAGGCTCCGGGCGAGAGGTGATGGCCGTCGAACAGCGGCGTGCGGGAGCGGGTGGCGGTGACCACGATGCGCGCGCCGGCAACGGCCGCCGCCGCATCGCGCTGGACCACGGACCGCCCGGTCTCCGCGGCCATGGCGGCGCAGAATGCAGCGGCGTCCCCGCGGCTCACCACGCGGATTTCCGCCAGCGGAAACCGGCGCGCCAGCGCGCGGACATGCGCCGCTGCCTGCACCCCGGTGCCGAACACGGCCAGGGTGGCGGACTGCGGGTCGGCGAGCGCCAGCGCCATGGCGGTGGTCACCGCCGCGGTCCGGATCTCGGTGAAGGCGTCGGCTTCCATGCACGCCAGCGGTTCGCCGCTCGCGGCGTCGAACAGCACCACCACGAACCGGAAGCGGCCGTCGACGGTGGTGTAGACCTTCGCCCCGGCCACGCCGTCATCGGGCAGGACCGCGGCCATGGTGCTGAGCTTGGTGGCGCCGGCCACGATCCGGTGCCGCGGCTGCAGCGCGGCCCGTGCCCCGGCCTGGGCGCGGAAGGCGGCGGTGATGGCGGCGACGGCTTCGTCCGGGTCGGCGTTGGCCCGGACCTCGGCGTCGTCCACCAGCCTCATGCCGCCGAGTCCGCGAGCTCTTCCTCCTCGTCCTCGGGGGCGCCACTCGCGGGCTCGGCCTGGGCGAGGTGATTGCCGACGGTGGTGACGTGGCGGCTGGCCAGCACGGCGGCCAGCTCCTCGTCGCGGTCGAGCACCGCCTGCAGGATGCCGGCGTGGTGTGTCCAGGACTCGATCGCCTTCTGCTCCGAAATCGAGGAGAACAGCCAGTAGGTCTTGGCCCGCAGCGAGGTCATGAACTCCGACAGGAAGCGGTTGGAGCCGGCGCGGGCGAGCGCCAGGTGAAACTCGTCGTTCAGCCGCTTCAGCGCCCGCACGTCCCGTTTCGCCACCGCCGCGTTGCCGGCGTCGAGGATCGCCTGCAGGCGGCTCGCCATTTCCGGGGTGCAGCGGCGCGCGGCCAGCCGGGCGCACAGCCCCTCCAGCGCCGCGCGCAGCTCGATCACCTCGCGCGCCTCCTCCGGCGTCAGCGCGGCAACCGATGCCCCGCGGCGCGGCGCGATCTCGACCAGGCCCTCGCTGCGCAGGATCTTCAGCGCCTCGCGGACCGGGTTGCGCGACACGCCAAACAGGCGCGCGATCCGGTCCTCCACCAGCCGCTCGCCCGGCTTGAAGCGCCCTTCCATGATGGCGCTCCTCAGGGCGGCGGTGACCATGTCGTTGAGCGAACGATGCCTGTCGCCGAGCGCGATGAACGCGCCCGGCTGCTGCTCGCTTGCCTCGTCGGCCACCTCGGTCACTCCCGTATGTCGAATCCTTGACGCTTCCGTCCACTGTATACCATCATTGGCGGGCGTCGCCACTGCGGCAAAGCCGCCGCGGCGCCACCGACAATGCGCTTCGCGGCCCGGAAAGTGCAGCGAAGACGAAAACGAAAACGAGGGACAGGGGAATGGTGATGGGGTTGCTCACTCTGGGGAGAACGGCGGCCGGCGTCGTGCTCGCGCTCGCGCTCGCGGGCCCGGCGCTCGCGACCGAGATCACGATCGCCATCGGTTCCGAGCCCACCACGCTCGACCCGCAGGCGCGTGACGACGGCGGCGAGCGGGCGGTCAACGACAACATCTTCGAGACGCTGATGGCGCGGACGGCCGACGGCACCCTGGTGCCGGGGCTGGCTGCCGCCGAGCCGAAGCAGATCGACGACACCACCTGGGAATTCACGCTGCGCGAAGGCATCACCTTTCACAATGGCGAGCCGTTCGACTCCGCGGCCGTCGTCCACAGCGTGAACCGGATCATCGACCCCGCCTTCAACTCCGAGCAGAGCTCGTTTTTCGCCTCGATCACCGGCGCCGAGGCCGTGGATCCGCTGACGGTGCGCATCCTCACCCAGGGACCGGACCCGATCCTGCCGTCGCGGATGTACTGGATGAAGATGGTCCCGCCGGCCTATTCCCAGACCGAGGAGTTCGCGTCCGCGCCGGTCGGCACCGGGCCCTACGTCTTCGATTCCTGGCAGCGCGGCAGCGCGCTGACCCTGAAGGCGAACCCCGGCTACTGGGGGACGCCGCCCTCGATCGACGCCGTCAACTACCGCTTCGTCGGCGAGGCCGGCACCCGGCTCGCCGGCCTGCTGTCGGGCCAGTACGACCTGATCACCAACCTGCAGCCGGAGTTCGTGGACCAGGTGCCGAAGGCCGCCCATGTCGCAGGCCTGGAGCTGCCGGTCGTGATCCTGTCCGCGATCAGCGGCCCCACCCAGGACGTGCGGGTGCGCCAGGCGCTGAACTATGCCGTGGACAAGGAGGTGCTGGCGGAGCGGCTGTACGAGGGCTATGCGCAGGTGTCCCGCGGCCAGCTCCTGGCGCCGACCTACTTCGGCTACAACCCCGACGTCGAGGGCTATCCCTACGATCCCGACAAGGCGCGGGCGCTGCTGGAGGAAGCGGGCGCGGTCGGCGCCGAGATCGAGCTCATCGGCACCGCCGGGCGCTGGCTCAACGACCGCGACCTGGTCGAGGTCATCGCCAGCTTCTGGCAGGAGGTCGGCCTCCAGCCCAGCGTGCGGATCTTCGAGTTCAACGAGTATCTGAACCGCCTGTTCGACCGCCAGATCCGCGCCGACGCCATCTTCGTCGTCAGCTCCAACGAGCTGCTCGACGCCGACCGGCCGTTCTCCGCCTACTACCACATGGACGGCGTCGGCGCCTCGAACCACGACGCCGAGATGGCGGCGCTGATCGAGCAGGCCCGCACCGAGACGGACGTCGCCGCCCGCGAGGCGCTGTACCACCGGATCGTCGAGCACTCGTTCGAGCAGGCGTACTTCCTCTGGCTGCTCAACATCGAGGACATCTACGGGATGTCGGAGCGGCTGGAGTGGACGCCGCGGGTCGACGCCAAGCTGCTGGTCAGCGAGATGTCGGTCTCCGAGTAGGCCGACGCGGCGAGGGGCCGGACGCCTTTGGTCCGGCGACGAATGCGCTGAACGGGAGGCGGCGCCAGGCCGGGCCGGCGCCGCCGTCCCCGGACGTCATTCCGGAGGTTCCCGATGGGCCGATTCATGCTGCTCCGGTTGCGCCACGGGCTGGTGGTCGTCCTGGGGGTGACGGTCGTCGTCTTCGTCGTCACCCGGATGATCGGCGACCCGGTCAGCCTCATGCTGCCGATGGAGGCAACGCCGGAGCAACGCGCCGCCTTCGAGCACCAGCTCGGCTTCGACCGGCCGATCCCGGTGCAGTTCGCGAGCTTCATGGCCGACCTGGTCACGCTCGATTTCGGCAACAGCCTGTGGCAGCGGCGGCCGGCGATGGACATCGTATACGAGACGCTGCCGCTGACGCTCTATCTCGTCGGCGTCGCCCTCGGCCTCGCGGTGCTGGTCGCGGTCCCGCTCGGCGTCATCGCGGCGCTCCGCCCGGGCAGCATCGTCGACCGCCTCACCGTGTTCCTCAGCCTGCTCGGGCTGTCGATCCCGCAGTTCTGGCTGGGCCTGCTGCTGATCATGCTGTTCGCGGTCTCGCTCGGCTGGTTCGACCATGCGGGCAACTTCCGCGCCGATTCCATCGTGCTTCCGGCCGTCACCCTCGCGCTGCCGGCGCTGACCCGGCTGGTCATGGTCGTGCGCTCGCAGATGATCGACGAGCTGAACGCCCAGTACGTGAAGACGTCCCGCGCCAAGGGGATGCCGTTCCTGCGCATCGTCGGGCTGCACGCGATGCGCAACGCGGCGGTGCCGGTGCTGACGCTGATCGCCTGGGAGTTCATCCGGGCGCTCGCCGGCTACACGGTGGTGGTGGAGAAGGTGTTCGCCTGGCCGGGGCTGGGGCTCGCGGCGATCCAGGCCATCGAGCGGCAGGACCTGATCCTGCTGCAGGCGATCGTCTTCACCGTCGCCGTCATGGTGGTCGCGATCAACCTGGCCGTGGACGTCGCCTACAAGGCGATCGACCCGCGCATCAAGCTCGACTGAGGAGGGGGCCATGTCGACCGGATCGATCGACGCGTCCGGACCGGGCCACGCCGCCGTCGCCGCGGAGGTCGATCAGCGGGGGCCCGCCGCGGTGCTCGGTCCCGGCGCCTACCGGGGCCGCCCGCACGAGATGTTCAGCGCGCTCAGGGGGATGGGCCGCGAGCTGTGGCAGGACAAGGCGGGCTTCGCCGGGCTGGTGATCCTGGTGCTGCTGGCGCTGATGGCGATCTTCGCGCCGTGGATTGCACCCTACGACCCGGGCAAGGGAGACCTGTTCGCCAAGCTCGACCCGCCGGTGTGGCAGGAGGGCGGAAGCTGGGACCACATCCTCGGCACCGATCACCTCGGCTACGACGTGCTGTCGCGGCTGATCCACGGGGCGCGGGTCTCGCTGACGGTCGGCGTCTCGGTGGTGCTGCTCGCCGGCGGCTTCGGCGTGTTCATGGGGCTCCTCGCCGGCTACAGGGGCGGCAGGACCGACGCCTTCATCATGCGCTGGATCGACACGCAGATCGCCTTCCCCGGCCTGCTGCTGGCGCTGCTGATCCTGGCGGTGGTCGGCCCGTCGATGATCACGGTGATCATCGTGCTCGCGATCAACGGCTGGATGGTCTACGGCCGGATGACGCGCGGCATCGTGCTGTCGGTGCGCCAGCTCCCCTATGTCGAGGCGGCGGAGATGGTCGGCTGCAGCGGGCCGCGGGTGGTGTTCCGGCACATCCTGCCGAACCTGACCTCGCCGCTGCTCACCCTCGCCATCCTCGAGTTCGCCCGCATCATCCTCGCCGAGGCGGCGCTCAGCTTCCTCGGCCTCGGCGTCCAGTTCCCGGAGACCAGCTGGGGCCTGGACGTCGCGCGCGGCGAGACCCTGATGGCGGTGGCGTGGTGGCCGATCACCATCCCCGGCGTCGCGATCGCGGTGACCGTGCTCGCGGTGAACATGCTGGCGAGCTGGGCGCGCATCACCTCCGACCCGCAGGAGCGCGAGAAGCGGTTCGCCCGCCAGCTTGCCGCGCGCGAGAAGCGGCGGGAGCGACGCGAGCGCCGCCTCGGCGTCCGTCCGGCAGGAGTGCGGCCGTGACCGCCGACGCCGGGAACGTCCCGCTGCTGGAGGTCGAAAACCTCCACGTCCATTTCATGACCCGGCGCGGGACGGTGGAGGCGGTGCGCGGCGTCTCGCTTGCCGTCCACCCCGGCGAGACGCTCGGCATCGTCGGCGAGAGCGGCTCCGGCAAGAGCGTCACCGCACAGGCGGCGATGGGGCTGGTCAACGTGCCCGGGCGGATTGTCGGCGGCGACATCCGCTGGCGCGGCCGCAGCCTGTTCGGGCCCGCCGGCGAGCGCTATGCCGGCACGGTGCGCGGCCGGAAGATGTCGATCATCTTCCAGGATCCGATGACCTCGCTGAACCCGGTGTTCACCGTCGGCACCCAGATCTGCGAGGTGCTGACCCATCACCTGAACATGACCCGCCGTCAGGCGATGACGCGGGCCCGCGAGCTGATGCACCTGGTGGGCATCAACGCACCCGACCGGCGGCTCCGCCAGTTTCCGCACGAATTCTCCGGCGGCATGCGCCAGCGGGTGATGATCGCGATGGCGCTGGCCTGCGAGCCGGAACTGCTGATCGCGGACGAGCCGACCACCGCGCTCGACGTCACCATCCAGGCGCAGATCCTCGAGCTGATCGCCGAGCTGCAGCAGAAGCTGGGGCTCGGCGTCATCCTCATCACCCACGATCTCGGCGTCGTCGCCGGGCTGTGCCACCGGGTGGCGGTGATGTACGCGGGCCGGGTGGTGGAGCAGGGCGAGGCGGAGGCGCTGTTCGACCGGCCCGCCCACCCCTACACCCAGGGCCTGCTGCGCTCGACGCCGCGGCTGGACGAGATCCGCGACCGGCTGATCGCGATCGACGGCGCGCCGCCGAACATGATCGGCCCGCCCTCCGGCTGCGCCTTCCGCGCCCGCTGCCCCGCCGCGGCGGACCGGTGCGCGGACCACGATCCGGTGCTCACCGAGGTCGGCAGCGGCCGGCTCGCCGCCTGCTTCAAGCCTTTCGTCGATGCCTGGGGCCGGGACGACGCCTACGGCCGTCCGCCGCCGGCGATGAGCAGGAGTACCGCCGGTGCTGCCTGAGGCGATGACCGCGGAACGGACGACCGTCCGGTCTCCCCTGGTCGAGGTCGAGGGGCTGTCGATCCATTTCCCGGCCGGCCGCGCCGGCTTCTGGGGCCAGTCGCAGCTGGTGGTTCACGCCGTGGACAACGTCACCTTCGCGATCGCCCCGGGCGAAACGCTGGGCCTGGTCGGCGAGAGCGGTTCCGGGAAGACCACCACCGGCCGCGCGATCCTGCGCCGGGTGAATGCCACCCGCGGCACCATCCGCTTCCGCGGCCAGGACATCACGCGGATCGAAGGCGAGCCCCTGCGCCAGCTCCGCCGCAACATGCAGCTCATCTTCCAGGACCCCTACGCCAGCCTGAACCCGCGGATGCGGATCGGCGAGATCGTCGGCGAGCCGCTGCTGGTCCACGGGCTGGTCAGGGACGCGGCCCAGGCGCGGGCGCTGGTGGTGGACCTGCTGGAGCGGGTCGGGCTGCCGGCAGACGCGGTGGACCGCCATCCGCACGCCTTCTCCGGCGGCCAGCGCCAGCGGGTGGGGATCGCGCGTGCGCTGGCGCTGGAGCCGGAGTTCATCGTCGCCGACGAGCCGGTGTCCGCGCTCGACGTCTCGGTGCGGGCGCAGGTGGTGAACCTGCTGCAGGAACTGCAGGAGGCGCTGGGCCTCACCTACCTGTTCATCGCCCACGACCTGTCGGTGGTGCAGCACATCTCGCACCGGATCGCGATCATGTACGCCGGCCACCTGGTCGAGATCGCGCCGGCGGGCTCGATCTACGTCAACCCGAAGCACCCCTATACGGAGGCGCTGCTGTCGGCCGTGCCGATCCCGGACCCGAAGGTACAGCGCCGGCGCCGGCGCATCGTCTATTCGGGCGAGGTGCCGAGCCCGCTGAACCCGCCGGCGGGGTGCCGCTTCGCCGGCCGCTGCCCCCGGGCGACGCGCCAGTGCGAGATGGAGGTGCCTCCGCTGGAGGAGAAGGCGCCCGGCCACCTCGCGGCCTGCTGGCACAGCTGACGCGCGAGGGCCCGCCTGACCGCCGTGCCCGCAGGTCGTTCGCTTCACACGTCATCCGGGCTCTCCTGCCGTCCGCGCACATGCCCGGCCTGGGGCCGGGCAGGCGGTCAGCGCAGCGACAGGCCGCCGTCCACCATCAGCAGCTGGCCGGTGATGTGCCCCGCTTCCTCGCTCAGGAAGAAGGCGATCGCGGCGGCGACGTCGGACGGCAGCGCAAGCTTCCGCATCGGCGTGGCGTCGGCCGCCACCTGCCACGCCTCCGGCCGGATGGCGTAATGGGCGCCGGGATCCTTGCGGGTGTAGCCCGGGACGACGACGTTGACCGTGGTGCCGGTCGGCGCGAGCTGGAACGCCAGCGCCTTCGCCAGCGCCTCGATCGCGGCCTTGGCCGCGGCGGTCGCCGGAAAGATGGTGTCGTTCACGCCAAAGACGTGGGCGACGAAGGAGCTCACGGCGACGACGCGGCCCGCGGGCGACGCCTCGAGGTCGGGAAGCAGCGCGGTCGCCAGCCGGAAGAAGCCGAGCGGCATCGCGGCCTGCGCCGCGGCGAGGTCGCCGTCGGTGAGTTCGCCGAAGCGGCGCCGGTCACCGGCGCCGGCATTCGCCACCAGCTGGTCGATGCGGCCGAACGCCGACCGCGCTTCCGCGACCACCCGTTCCGGCGTTCCCGTCTCGCCCAGGTCGCCGACGATCACCGCCGTCTCGCTTCCCGCCGCACGGCAGTCCGCGCCGACAGCCTCCAGCCCGTCACGGTTCTTCCTCGTGTGGAGCGCGAGCCGCACCCCCGGCGCCGCCAGCCGGCGCGCGGTCGCGGCGCCGATCCCGCTCGCGGCGCCGGTGATCAGGATCGCACGCTCGCGCACGGCAGCCGACATCCTTCGCTCTCCCGCTTCAGCCGTTGAGGGGTTCACCATGGCAGATTCGTCCGATCACGACAGCATCGCCACCTGGTTCCGCCGGTGGAGCGGCCTCGTCGCGTCGGTCGATTTCGCCCCGGCGCGGGCGCTGTTCGCCCCCGACGTGGTCGCCTTCGGCACCTTCCAGCATCATCTGCGCGGGCTGGACGCGCTGGAGGCGGAGCAGTGGCGGCAGGTGTGGCCGACGATCGAGGACTTCCGCTTCGAGCTGGACACGCTGGTGACCGGGGTTTCGCCCGACCGGCTGATGGGCTTCGGCGCGATCATGTGGTCGTCCACCGGCATCGCCGGGGACGGCAGCCGCTTCGACCGCCCCGGCCGCTGCACCGTGGTGCTGCGCCGCGACCGCGTCGAGGCGCCGTGGCTGGGGATCCACACCCACTTCTCCCTCGGCCGCGGCGTGCCGCAGCGCTCTCACGGGAAGCGCACGCCGAAGTCCTGATCAGGCCCGGACCTCCGGCGGGGCGAGATCGGCAAGCTCACCCAGCGTCACGGGCTTCAGCGGGGTACGCAGGCGGTAGTAGCCGACCTCCCCGGGCGGGCGGCCGGTCGCCTCCGCCAGGAGTTCGGTGACGGTGAGGCCGCAATAGCGGCCCTGGCAGGGGCCCATCCCCGCGCGGCTGAACGCCTTGAGCTGGTTGGGGCCGAGGCAGCCGAGCCCGGCAAGGGCGCGGATCTCGCCGGCCGTCACCTCCTCGCAGCGGCAGACGATGGTGGCGTCGTCAGGCCGCAGCACCTCCGGCGACGGCGGGTAGAGCGCGTCGAGCAGCGGCCGGGCCGCCCGCTCCCGCGCCAGCGCGCGGCGCAGCGGCGCGGCGGCCGCGTCCCGCGCGCCGGCGTCGATCAGGCCCAGCCCGTGCACCGCCTGCAGCGCCGCGATCCGTCCGGCCAGCGCGGCCGCCCCTGCGCCTGCAATGCCGGCGCCGTCGCCGGCGACGAACACCATCTCCAGCGCCGTCCCGCCCCATTCGTCCACGACCGGGCGGAAGCAGCGCTGCGCCGCATCCCACAGGTGGGGCAGCCGCAGCGCGCCGGTGATCTGGATGTTCGGCACCACGCCCTGGTGCAGCAGCACGGTGCGGCAGGGGATGCGGTGCTCGCGGCCGCCGGCGGTGAAGCGCAGCGCCTCGGCCTGCGCGGCCCCCTCGACCGCGAGGCCGGTGGCGCCGCGATAACGGGGGATGCCGGCGCGGCGGATGGCGGCAAGCATGCCCGCGCCCCTGGCCAGCGTCCGCCAGCCGCGGAAGGCGCCGGGCCCGTGCCGCCACGCGGCGCGCCACGCCGACGGCAGCCGGGTCTCCACGAGGGCGAGCGGCGGGCGGCCCGCGCGCACGAGCTGCTGCGCCAGCAGGTAGAGCAGCGGCCCCGACCCGGCGAGCACGGTCGCCCTGGGCACCATGGCGGCGGTCTTGAGCAGGATCTGCGCTGCGCCGGCGGTCATCACGCCGGGGAGAGTCCAGCCGGGGATCGGCACCGGCCGCTCCAGCGCCCCGGTCGCCAGCAGCAGCCGCCGGCCGGCAAGTTTCCGGCCACGGCCGGCGACCGAGACGCAGACGGTGCCGTCGGGATCGACCCGCCACACCGTCGCCCCCGGCAGGTGCCGGATGTTCGTGTGATCCAGCGCGGCGACGAGGTCGCGGCCGGCGCGGTAGTCGGGGCCGAGGATGGCGGCAAGCGCCTCCGTCGTCTGGCCGACCGCGCGGTAGATCTGCCCGCCCGCCGCCGGCTGCTCGTCGAGCACGATCACCCGTGCACCGGCGTCCGCGGCGGTGCGGGCGGCGGCCGTTCCGGCCGGCCCGGCGCCGATCACGACGAGATCGGCGTCAGCCACGGTGGCGTCCCGCGACGCGGTCCAGGCGCCGCACCGCCATGCCTTTGCGCACCGGAGTCATGCACGCCTGCACGCTGGCGCCGTCGACCTCGACGAGGCAGTCGTAGCAGGCGCCCATCATGCACCACGGCCCGCGCGGCGCGCCCGTCGCCGGCGTCCGCCGCAGCGGGCCTGCGCCTGCGGCCAGCAGGGCCGCGGCCAGCGTGTCGCCGGCCGCGGCCGCGATCGTTTCGCCCTCGAAGGTGAAGGTGACGGTGTCGGCCGGCGGCGACAGCCGTTCAAAGGGGGAAGCGCTGCTCACCGAAGGCCTCCAGGTCCGGCGCACCGTCGCGGCCTTCCAGCCACAGCGGGATCAGGCGGGCGTGGGCGGCCGCAAGGGTGATGCCGCTGTGGCAGGTCACCAGCCAGGCACCGGGAACCGTGGTCGAGCGCTGGTAGATCGGCAGCCCGTCCGGCGACATCACCCGCAGCGCCGCCCAGCTCCGCACCACCCGCGCGCGCTCGAGCGCCGGAAAGATCCGCACCGCGCGCCGGGCGTTTGCCGCCGTCACCGCCAGCGTATCGCGGTCATCGAAGCCCACCTCCTCACTGGAATCGCCGATCTGCACCCCGCCCTCGTCCACCTGGCGCAGGATCGCGGACGGGCGGCGCATCAGCCGCGCCAGCCTTTCCGTGATCATCACCTGCCCGCGCTGCGGCCGCACCGGCGCGCGGAAGCCGAGCATCGGGCCCAGCCGCGCAGCGCCCAGCCCGGCGCACAGCACCACGCGGCCGGCTTCGACAGTTTCCCCGGCTGCCGTCTTCAGCCGCACGCCGCCGGCGGAGGGCGCGGCGGCGGCAACGGTGACGCCCGTGCGGACCGTCCCGCCCCGGGCGCGCACCAGGAACGCGAGCGTCCGCAGGAGGCGCAGCGGGTTCACATGTCCGTCCTCGGCGTGGAGGATGGCTCCGGCCACCCGCGGCCCGACCTCCGGCTCCTCCCGGCGCAGCGCGCTGCTGCCCAGCACCTCGAACGGATACTCGCCGCCCAGTGCCTCGCGCAGTGCGGCCAGCCGCGCGGCGCGGGCCGCGAGGCTCGCCTCGTCGAGGTGGAAGTCGAGCCCGCCCTCCTGCCGCAGCGCGAGGTCGCAGCCGGATTCTTCGCGCAGCTCGGCGGCGAAGTCCTTCCATGCGGCTGCCGAGCGCCGGGTCCACCGGGCGTAGGCCGGGGCATCCAGCCCCTTGCCCTGCACCCAGATCAGCCCGAAGTTGCCGCGGGATGCGCGCCAGGCGCCGTCGCCCTCGTCGAGGACGGTGACGCGCCGGCCGAGCCCGAGCAGCCCGTAGGCCACCGCGAGCCCGACGACCCCGCCGCCGACGATCGCATAGTCCGACTCCATGCCGCCCAGTCTACGCAAAGGTGGGGCCTGCCGCCGCTGCGGCGGCAGGCCGTGGCAGGGCGTCAGCGGGCTGCGATCCGCCCGTGGCGCATGATGTCTTCGACCGGGGGGAAGGTCGCCTGCGCCGCCGCGGGCACCGGCAGCCAGTCCGGGCGCGGGTCCAGCCGTTCGAAATAGTCGAACGGCTCCAGCCCCGGCCCCGCCGGCCGGCCGACGATGATCCGGCCGACCATGCCCGCCGCCTCGTGCGGCGCACAGTAGTAGTCGTAGACGCCCTCCTCGGTCAGGGTGACCTCGAAGGTCGCGTCCGGCTCCACCAGCACGCCGCTGTCCCAGGGTTCCGCGGCGTGCTGGTGGAGCCGGACGCGACCTTCGAGGTCAC
>CALKHQ010000222.1 GCA_937988735.1 uncultured Alphaproteobacteria bacterium | reverse complement strand
GCGGCAGGCGGCGATCGCGGGGGTGTGGCAGGCGCAGGCCGCGGCGCCGGAGATGATCGATGGCGCCGGCAGCTTCGTCACCGAGACCATCCGCCTCGCCGGCGGCCGCATCCTGGTGAAGAACGGGGCGGAGGGTGTGCAGGTGGCGACGATTCGCGACCTCGGCCTCGGCATCGCGGTCAAGGCCGCGGACGGCGCCGACCGCGCGGCCCAGGTGGCGATCGCCGCCCTGCTGCTGCGCTTCGCCGAGCCGGAGGGGGCGCTGCGCGAACATCTGGAGCAGGCGGCCGAGCCGCCGGTGAAGACCTTTGCCGGCGAGACGGTCGGGGTGATGCGCCCGTCCGAGGACTTCCTTGCCCGGGGAGCGGGGGCATGAGCCAGGCACGCGGCCTCAGCCCGCGGATCCTGAAGGGGCTGGAGCGGGACGGGCTGGCGGTGACCGTCGAGCGCGACGGCACCCTCACCATCACCGCCCATGGCGAGCTGGCGCGGCGCGGGGTGGACGACCTGCGCGCCATGATGGACCTGATCGCCCCGCGGGCGGACGTGCCCGTCCGGGTCCGGCTGGACCTGCTGAAGCGCCTGCTGCGCGAGCTGCCGCCGACCAACCGGCTGCGCCGGCGCAGCGTCTCCCCCGACCACTACGCCAGCGACGAGGGGCTGGCCGAGACCTTCCTCGGCCCGCCGGAGTCGCGCTGGCGCGTGGACACGCTGGCCGCGCGTCTGCGCCGCGACGGCTTCGCCATCACCGCGCTGCACCCGGCCGCCGCCTACACCCTGCCGCCGTTCGCCGACCCGGGGCTGCAGGCAGCCGTGGACGCCCTGTCGCCGGAAGCGCGCTGCCGCTTCGCCGAGCTGTTCTGGGGCGGGGACGACCCGATCCGCGTCACCGCGCAGGCACGCGATTTCGAGCTGCCGCTGTGGCCCGAGACGGGCGAGGAGGACGCCGGCCGCCGCGATGCGCTGGTTGCGGCGCAGTACGAGGACTACCCCTATCCCGAGCGCGACCCGGAGCAGGAGCCGGAGCGGCTGGAAGTCCACTTCCCGAGCAACCTCGCCGAGATCAACCACTACGTCTTCGGCGGCCGGCGTGACTTTGCACGTCCGTTCCGGGTGCTGGTCGCCGGCGGCGGCACCGGCGACACCACGGTCCTGCTCGCCCAGCAGATGACCGACGCCGGCGTGCCCGGCGAGGTGGTCTACCTGGACATGTCGCGCGCCAGCCGGGCGATCGCCGAAGCACGGGTGGCGAAGCGCGGGCTCACCAACGTGCGCTTCGTCACCGGGTCGCTCCTCGACCTGCCGGCGCTCGGGCTCTCGGGCTTCGACTACATCGACTGCTGCGGGGTGCTGCACCATCTGGAGTCGCCGTCGGAGGGCCTGCGCGTGCTGGCCGACGCCCTGGTGCCCGACGGCGGCATCGGCATGATGCTCTACGGCGAGATCGGCCGGGTCGGCATCTACGACATGCAGGAGATGCTGCGCATGATCGCGCCGGCCGGCACCATGGACGGCGAGCAGCGCATCGCGCTGGCCAGGGCGCTCGCCGACGCGCTGCCGGAGGCGAACTGGCTGAGTCGCAACGGCCTCATCGTCGACCACAAGCGCGGGGGCAAGGCCGGCATCTTCGACCTGTTCCTGCACAGCCGCGACCGCGCCTATCGCGTGCCGGAGATCCTGGCGCTGGCGCAGTCGGCGCGGATGCGGGTGACCGGCTTCCTCGAGCCGGTGCTGTACGAGCCGATGGAATGGCTGCGCGACCCCGACATCCGCCGCCGCGTCGGGCGGCTGCGCCCGTTCGAGCGCGCGACCTTCGCCGAGCTGCTGCTGGGCAACCAGAAGAAGCACATCTTCTACCTGGTCCGGGTGGACAACCCGATGACGCTCCCCGTCCTCTGCGACGAGGCGGTGCCGGTGCTGCGCGGGCTGGACGGTCCGACCGAGGCGCGGCGGCTGCGCCCCGGGGCGGCCTTCAGCAGCAACGCCCACGGGCTCAAGCTGCGGCTCAGCGTGCCGCCGCTGGGCGGCGCGATCATGGGCGAGATCGACGGCCGGCGCAGCTTCCGCGAGATCTTCGAGCGCCTCGCGGCCAGCGACCCGGCGCTCACCTGGCCCGAATTCAGGCGGCAGGCGCAGCAGCTCTACGAGAGCTTCCACGGAATCAACCGGATGGTGCTCGCCTTTCCCCCGGATCGGAGGCCGCCAACTTCCTGACACAGGGATGTCAGGATCTGCCCGATCCCACCGCCGGACCTGCCGATGCCGAAAGACGGCGGTCCGCACCCGCCGTCCCCGAAACGGCGGTTCTCGAAGATGAAACGCATGCTGCATCGGAGGCTGACGTCATTCGTGCTGGTGGCGCTGGTGGCGGTCGCTGCCGGACCGGGCGCCACCACGGCTACGGCACAGACCGAGCCGCGACCGGAGCTGGTCGGGCCCGCTTACGACGCATTCGCTGCTGCGGCACGGCAGTTCGCCGCGAGCGTGTGGATTGCCGAGCACGGGCGGCGCCTGAGCGAAGTTCTGGCCGTGCAGGCGAATCTGCACCGGCTGGTCGCCGAGTATCCCGATTCGCTTGCGGAAGCCGTGTTCGGGCCCAGCCTTCACGGCGACCCGGGGCCGGCGGCGGAGCTTGAGCAATACGTCGCGGACCTGCTGGCGTGGGCCGATGGGGCGGCCGCCCGGCTGGAGGCGAACCGCGCGACCCGCGAGGCGCGCTGCCCGGAGATGCCGGATGCCTGCGCCTTGATCGCGGAGGCGCAGGTGACGACCGATGCCATCCGGGCCGATGAGGGAAGCATGAACGCGCGGGTGGCGGGCGAGCAGCGCTTTGCGGCCCTCTCCGCGATCGCCCTTGCGCAGGCGGCGATGGGGCTCGTCGACGATGCGAAGATGTCGCTCGGTGATGCGCTCGTCGCCGGGCCGGACGTGCGGGACTTCGACCTGCTCGTCCGCCTTGCCCGCGCACTCGCCGCCAGCGGCGACGGGGACAGCGCCCGCGCCACCTTCGCGCTGGCAGCGGAGCAGATCGACCGGCACTACGACTTTGCGACGGCCAGCAACCTGAGCACGATCGGCACCGCCCGGGCCGCCGCGGGCATGGCCGACGACGCGCGCCGCAGTTTCGCGGAGGCGCGCGCCCTGCAGGACGGCCGCTACAGCGGCCTGGTGATCGAGGCCGAAATCGCAGCAGGGATGCTCGACGATGCGCTGGACGCGGCCCGGCAACTGCCCGATGCGCCGGCGCGCGCCGGCGCCCTGGCCAACATTGCCGCCGCCCAGGCGAATGCCGGGACCACGGAAGATGCGCGGGCTATCGTCGCCGAGGCCGCGGCGACG
Source organism: uncultured Alphaproteobacteria bacterium (assembly GCA_937988735.1). Taxonomy (GTDB): domain Bacteria; phylum Pseudomonadota; class Alphaproteobacteria; order CALKHQ01; family CALKHQ01; genus CALKHQ01. Next base: position 9,540 of record CALKHQ010000222.1, on the reverse strand, counting down.
ATAGCGACGATCGCCGACGAGGCTCTCCGCGGTGCTCCGCTCACCCGCCTGGCCAATGCCCGGCTGGCCGCCGGCCAGCCGGCAGAAGCCGAGACGACGCTCGCCGCAGCCCTGGCCGCCACGGCACGGATGGCCGACGAGGTTGCGCAGGTGCCGATCCTGTTTGACATCGCGACCGTCCAGACCGCAGCCGGCAGGCCGGAGGCGGCGCGGCAGGTGCTGGCCGATGCCGTGGCGAGAGTAGACTCGTTTGCCGACGCGCGCTGGCGGGCGGTTGGCCTGACCAATGTCGCGACGCGGCTGCTGGAGGCCGGATTCATCGAGGAGGCTCGGGCGACGTTCCTCGCTGCGGCGCAGGACGACAGCGAGATTGCCTGGGTCGCAATCGCGCAGGCCCGGGCCGGACTGACGGACGATGCCCTGGCGTCCTTCACGCTGCTGCAGGACGAGACGGAGGGAAACCGAAGGTACGTTCTCGCCAGGATCGCCGAGGGCCTGGCCGCGGCGGGCCGCCTCGCCGATGCCCGCGCGGTCGCCGACCGCATCCTGGAGGTGGGCAATCCCGACGACCCCGCGGCCCGCAATCTCTATTTCCACGCCCGGGCCACGCTGGCGGAGGCGCAGGCCGCCGCCGCGGCGGCGGCCGTTCCGGCGGAGGACTGAGGCAGCCTCGGGGCCGGGGTGGAACGCGGCGGCGGCTCCCGTACCTGTTACCGCCCTGGCTGTGCCAGCCGCCTTGCCAGCACCACGATCGCCAGCGCCAGCAGCGCGAGAAGCCCGAAGGAGAAGCGGAGTCCGGCCGCATGGCCGATGAAGCCGATCACCGGCGGGCCGAGCAGCATCCCACCGTAGGCCAGGGTCGAGACGGCGGCGACGGCGGCCCCCGGCGGCACGTGGGGATCGCTCGCCGCCCGCGAGAACACCAGCGGCGCCACCAGCGCATAGCCGATGCCCAGGGCGCCCATGCCGGCCCAGCCCACGATCACCGACGGCGACAGCGCGACCGCAGCCGCGCCCGCTGCCGCCACCACGCCGCAGATGCGGGCGACGGCGACCCGGCCGAGCCGGGCGATCAGGATGTCGCCGGCAAAGCGGGTGGCGACCATGGCCACCGAGAACACCGCATAGCCGATGGCCGCCCGGTCTTCGCCCGCTGCCAGCACCTCTGCGAGATAGACCGCGCTCCAGTCGGCCATCCCGCCTTCGCCCATCGACGCGCAGAAGGCGATGACGCCGACGGCGAGCAGCGCGCCGCGCGGAATGGCGAGGATCGGCGCCCGGCTCCGCACCCCCCGCCGTTCCGCCGGCCACTTCGTCCAGGCAAACGGCAGGGTCACGGCAGCGATCCCGGCGGCGAACAGGATGAAGTGCAGCCACGGCGGGGCGCCGGCCGCGGCGAACAGGGCACCGGCGCCGGCGCCGGCGCCGGCGCCGAGGCTGAAGAAGCCGTGCAGGCCGGACATGATCGGCCTGCCGCGAGCCCGCTCCACGTCGGCGCCCCAGGCATTCATCGCCACATCCATCGAGCCGAAGGCGGCGCCGAACAGCAGCAGCGCCGGTGCCAGCACCCAGGACGCCGGCGCAAGCCCAAGCAGCGGCAGCAGCGGCACGTACACGAGGGCGGTCAGCCGGCAGATGGTCGGGGCGCCGAGCGCATCGGTGCCCCGGCCGGAGAGCGGGAAGGAGATCACGGCGCCGGCCGCCATGCACAGCAGCACCAGGCCCAGCTCGGCCTCGTCCATTGCCAGGTCCGCCTTGATCGCCGGAACCCGGGACGCCCAGGCCCCGAACAGGGCGCCGTTGAGGAAGAAGATCGCCAGCACGCCCCGGTGCCCGGCCTTCGCATCCTGCATTGCGGGCACTCCCCCGACTCGCTCCCCGTGACCGCAATCACATAGCCGGTCGCCCGCACCCGGGCCAGTCGCCGGCCCTGCCGCCGGAATGCCGGCCCCGCGCCGCAGCCGCGCCGGACCGGCGTCACGGTTCCGCCCGGTTGCGGCAGGATCGAAGCAGAATCTTGTCCTTTTTACTTGGATTGTTCCAATAAAACGACAACATTCCAGGGTCTGTTAATGTCCTTGACGTTAAATTGTTTCCTGAACCATTTAAACGCAACGGGTCAATCCCTAGTTATTGGCGGTCGCCACGGGTTTTCAGGAGGGGACTGTCATGCAGGGCCACGGCTCGCCGCTCGCCAGCCGCAGCTACCGCGCGCTGGTAGGCGCCCAGTTCCTCGGCGCCTACAACGACAACCTGTTCAAGATGCTGGTGTCGCTGATGGCGGTGGACGCCGCGGCCGGCGCGATCAGCGCCGGCGGCTACCTTTCCCTCACCGGCATCGTGTTCATCGTCCCCTACCTGCTGTTCTCGGGCTATGCCGGCGACCTTGCCGACCGCTTCGGCAAGCGCGGCGTCGTGGTGGTGACCAAGGCGCTGGAGATCGCGGTGATGGTGCTGGCGCTGGTCGGCTTCCTCATCGGCGACATCGTGCTGCTGCTCGCCGTGCTGTTCCTGATGGCGACCCAGTCGACCTTCTTCAGTCCAGCGAAGTTCGGCCTGCTGCCGGAAATGCTGCCGCCCGGCCAGCTTGCCCAGGCCAACGGCACGCTGGAGATGGCCCGCTACGTCGCCGTCATCCTCGGCAGCATCAGCGCCGGCGGGCTGATGGTCGCCTGCGACGGCGACCCGTGGGTGCTGGGCGGGGTGCTGCTGGCGGTGGCGACCCTCGGCACCCTGATCTGCCTCGGGGTCGAGACCGCCGGGGCACCGGTCCGGCCGCGGCCGCTGCGGGCGAACCCGTTCGGCTCCATCATCACCGGCATCCGGCTGATCATGGCCGACCGGCCGCTGCGCAATGCCGTCGCCGGCATCACCTACTTCGAGTCCCTCGCCGCCTTCGTGATGATGGATGTGCTGCTGCTGGGCGAGGATGTGCTGGGGCTGGACGAGCTCGGCTCGGGCTCGCTGCTCGCCATCGCGGGCATCGGCATCGGGATCGGAGCCGCCATTGCGGGGCGACTGTCGGCCGGACGCATCAACCTCGCGCTGACGCTGCCCGCCTCGGCCGGCGTGGCCGCCGCGCTGCTGGCGCTGTCGCTGTGCGAGCACGACTATGTCGAGACCGCGATCCTGATCGGCTGCGTCGGCATCGCCGGCGGGCTCTTCATGGTGCCGCTGAACGCCCAGCTGCAGCATCTCGCCGGCGCCAGGGAGAAGGGCGTCACCATCTCCGCCAACAACTTCCTCAACATGACCGGTGCCCTCGCCGCCTGCGGGCTGCTGTGGCTCACCCACGACGTGCTGGGCATCGCCGCCGACGATGCGATCCTGGTCGCGGGCGGTATCGCGACCGCCGCCGCGCTGCTGCAGATCCACTGCACCGGCGGGCTCATCGCCGCCCTTTGCCGCCTGCCGGAGATCGCCGGACGCCGTGCGGCGCGTATCGGAGTGGAGTCCTAGCGCGCCGCCCCGCCCGCGCCGTCAGCTCCGCCAGCGCAGCGTCGCGGGCTTGAGCGGGTTGCGGAACGGACGCCCCTCGGCCTGGGCCACCTGCCACTCACGCTTCAGGCGGAAGTACCACTTGGCCTGGGTGTCGGCGTCGTTGATCAGCATCAGGGCGGGGTTGTGGGCCAGCCCCTCCTGCTGCTTCACCACCACGCCCAGGTCCTGGTTCAGGAACCGCCGGGCGAATATGCCAAGCACCGGCTTGAGCACGCTCAGCAGCGGGATCGTCCAGTAGAAGATCTGGTGCAGCTCCGTCTCGCGCGCGTTGATCGGGGTCACTGCGGTCAGGCCGACCACCGTGTTCGGCCCTGCCTTCATGTGCTCGATGCGGATCGACGGCAGCTGAAAGCTGATCTCGGTGGAGATCTCGCCGCCGAGAATCCTGTATCCGGCCGAATTGCGCGACGGCTTGTGTCGCACCATGGCGAAGCCGCGCTCGGTCGGGGCGAATTCCTTGGCCTTGGCGTGGATCGACCGCCCGGACCGCCACCACCACGACCGGTGGACGAACGGCCCGTGCGCCGGGTCCATCAGCCCGATCACGGCGTGGTCTACATGGCAGGGGAAGTGGACGCGGGAGACCATCTTCGGCTGGGCGCCCGCCGGGATCGGCACCTCCGGCGGCGCGACCGCCGGCTCCTCGCCGGGCGCGCCGATGTAGATCCAGATCAGGCCCTGCCGTTCCACGACCGGGTAGCGGCGGACCCGGATCTTCGCCAGGTCCATCTCCTGGCCCTCGACCAGCGACGGGATCAGGCTGCAGGCGCCGTTCGCGCCGAACCGCCAGCCGTGGTAGGGACACTCGACCTCGGCCCCCACCATCCGGCCGTGACGAAGCGGAATGCCGCGGTGCGGACAGATGTCGCGCAGCGCGTAGACCTCGCCGGCCGGCGTCCGGGCGAACACCACCGGCTCGCCGACCAGCGTCTTGCCGACCAGCCGGCCCGGCTTCAACGCCCGCGACGGCAGCGCGAAATACCACAGCCCTCGCAGCAGCGCGTCGGGACTGATCGGCGCCGCCGGCTCCGGGGCCGGAAGCGGCGGCGCGGGATCGATCACCGCGCCCGGTCCATCCATCGGCATCCTGTGTACCTCGCCGGGTCCGCGCCGGGGCCGGCCCCGTGCCGCATGACGGTTCTCCTCGGCCGATGCGCCCGCGTCGCTCAGCCGGGCGGGTGGTGGCCCGAGCCTTCGTCCGGCTTACGCGGCATCGCCACCCGCTGCGACGCGTCCAGCCGCGCCTCGCGCCGGGCGATATAAAGCGCGCTGGCGACAATGATCAATGCTCCCGCCAGCGTCCAGATGTCCGGCCACTCGTTGAACAGCAGGATGCCGACTCCTGTGGCGTAGACCATGCGGACATAGTCGAAGGGAGCCACCGCCGTCGCCTCGCCGGCCGCATAGGCGCGGACACTGAAGTTCTGCGCCGCGGCCCCGATCGCGCCGACCAGCACCAGCAGCGCCCAGTCCTCCGGCTCCGGCGCCCGCCAGACCAGGGCGGCGGGCACCGCCATCGCCACGGTGGTCACCACCCCGAACCAGGACAGCATGGTGAGGGTCGTCTCCGTCCGCGACAGCAGCTTGACCCCTGTCGTTGCCACCGCGATGAGGAAGGTGCCGCCGACCACCACCAGCGCTGCCGGCTCGAACGCGCCCGTCCCGGGCCGCAGCATGATGACGACGCCGAGGAAGCCCACTGCCGTGGCCGTCCAGCGCCGCCAGCGCACCCGCTCGCCGAGGAACAGCACCGCGAGGATGATCAGGAACATCGGCACGCCGAAGCTGATCGCGGTCACGTCGGCGAGGGGCAGGTTGGCGAGGCCGAAGAACATGCAGGCCATGGCGCTGACCCCGACCAGCCCGCGGGTGACGTGCTTCAGCGGGTGGCGGGTGCGGAAGGCGGCGAGCCCGCGGGGCAGGATCAGCGGCACCAGGACAAGGAAGCCGAACAGGCAGCGGAAGAAGGCGACCTGGAACGGGTCGTAGCGGGTGCCCAGCTCCTTCACCAGCGCCGACATCGCGGTGAACAGCACGCCGCTCATCATCATCAGCACCGCGCCGCGGACGTTGCCGGGGGTGGCGAGCCAGGACGCGGCTGCACGCCTGCGCGCCGCGCTGAGGCGCTCACGGTTCATCGAGGTCCCGTCACCCAGGGTCGCCTTGGGCAGGGTCAGCCTGACAATCCAGCGCATCGGCACGCGATACGCTTGTGATATGACAGACTTAAGGGTGACGGGGAGCGTGTCCAGCATGAATCGAACCGCGATGTCCGAGCTGCTGTGGTCGCCGTCGGCGGAACGCGTCGCGGCGGCGCAGATCACCGCCTTCCGGGCGGCAGCAGCGGCCGCGACGGGGCAGGATTTTGCCGACTACGCCGCACTGCATCGCTGGAGCATCGCCGACCCGGGCGCGTTCTGGCGGCTGTGGTGGCAGGAGGCCGGCGTCATCGGCGACGGGCCCGGGGAGGTGTCCCTGCGCGATGCAGACCGGATGCCCGGCGCCGCCTTCTTCCCCGAAGCCCGGCTCAACTTTGCCGAGAACCTGCTCGGCCGGCCCGGCGACGGCCCCGCCATCCTGTTCCGCGGCGAGGACAAGGTCCGGCGCAGCCTCGGCTGGGCGGAACTGGATACAGAGGTTGCGGCCGTGGCGGCGGCGCTGCGGGCCGGGGGCGTGGGCCCGGGCGACCGGGTCGCCGGCTACCTCCCCAACATGCCCGAGGCGGTGATCGCGATGCTGGCGACGGCGAGCATCGGCGCGATCTGGTCCTCCTGCTCGCCCGATTTCGGCCCCGCGGGCGTGGTGGACCGCTTCGGCCAGATCGAACCGAAGGTGCTGTTCGCCGCCGACGGCTACTGGTACGGCGGCAAGCGCTTCGACTGCCTGCCCAAGGTGCGTGAAGTGGCGCCGCAGCTCCCGGGGCTGCAGCGGATCGTGCTGGTGCCCTACGCCGGCTCCGACACGGCCGCCGCCAGCCTGCCGGACGCGATCGGCTGGGAGGACCATGTTGCCCCGCATCGCGGCGCCGGCCACCGGTTCGAGCGCGTGCCGTTCAACACGCCGCTGTTCATCCTCTATTCCTCCGGCACCACCGGCGCGCCCAAGTGCATCGTCCACGGGGTCGGCGGCACGCTTCTGCAGCACCTGAAGGAGCACCGGCTGCACAGCGACATCCGGGCGGGCGACCGGGTGTTCTACTTCACCACCTGCGGCTGGATGATGTGGAACTGGCTGGTGAGCGCGCTCGCCAGCGGGGCGACGCTGCTGCTCTACGACGGCTCGCCCTTCCACCCGTCCGGCAACGTGCTGTTCGACTTCGCGGCCGAGGAGCGGGCCACGTTCTTCGGCACCTCGGCCAAGTTCATCGACGCCGCGGCCAAGGCAGGCATCCGGCCGCGCGACACTCACGATCTGGCGCCGCTGCGCACGCTGGCCTCCACCGGCTCGCCGCTGTCCCCCGACGGCTTCGCCTGGGTCTATGACGCGGTGAAGCCCGACCTGCACCTCGCCTCGATCTCCGGCGGCACCGACATCGTTTCCTGCTTCATGCTCGGCGACCCGACGCAGCCGGTGCGGGCCGGGGAGCTCCAGGTGCCCGGGCTCGGCATGGCGGTGGAGGTGTGGGGCGAGGACGGGCGGCCGGTGCGCGGCGAGAAGGGCGAGCTGGTCTGCACCCGGCCGTTCCCGTCGATGCCGGTCGGCTTCTGGAACGACCCCGACGGCAGCCGCTACCGCGCCGCCTATTTCGAGCAGTTCCCGGGCGTGTGGACCCACGGCGACTACGTCGAGCACACCCACGCCGGCGGCTATGTGATCCACGGCCGCTCCGACGCCACCCTCAACCCGGGCGGGGTCCGCATCGGCACGGCGGAGATCTATCGCCAGGTCGAGCGGCTCGACCGCGTGGTCGAATCGCTGGTGGTGGGGCAGGACTGGAAGGGCGACGTGCGGGTGGTGCTGTTCGTCCGCCTGCGCGAAGGCGACCGCCTGGACCAGGGCCTCGAGGACGAGATCCGCCGGCTGATCCGCACCAACTGCACCCCGCGCCACGTGCCGGCGAAGATCATCGCGGTCGCCGACATCCCGCGCACCCGGTCCGGCAAGATCGTCGAACTCGCCGTCCGCAACGTCATCCACGGCCGGCCGGTGAAGAACCGGGAGGCGCTGGCCAATCCGGAGGCGCTCGACCTGTTCCGCGACCTCCCCGCGCTGCAGTCCGACTGATTTTTTTCGCAAGCGGCGGGATTAAACCGCCGCCGGCCGGCGTAATCCCGGCGAGAGGCCCGGAACGGGCACCGCAAGGACGGGAGCGGCATGGTCAACGACGTGCGCCAGCAGGCGACCCGGCACATCGCGGCGATGAAGCGCTATGCGGTGGCGCTGTGTCGCGACCCGGTCCGCGCCGACGACCTGGTGCAGGAGGCGCTCGCCCGCGCGCTCACCGGCATCGCGAGCTACCGCCGCGAGGCGCCGATGCTGCCCTGGCTGTTGCGCATCCTCCACAACGTCTACGTCAGCGACCGGCGCCGGCCCCGCGGCGACGAGGCGCCGCTGCACGAGCATGAGGATGCGGTCGCCGAGAACGCCGTCGCGGAGGAGCGCGTGCAGGGCTCGCAGCTGCTCCGCCTGCTGTGGACGCTCCCCGAGGAGCAGCGCGCGGCCGTCAGCCTGATCTGCCTGGACGAGCTCAGCTATGCCGAGGCCGCCTCGGTGCTCGGGATCCCCAAGGGAACGCTGATGTCGCGGCTCGCCCGCGGCCGTGCGGCGCTGCGGGCGCTGGCGGAAGCCGGCGAGGCCGGCCCGCGCGCACGGCTCAGGATCGTCGGAGGTGAACAATGAACGAGATGCGTCCGCCGACGGACGAGGAGATCGGCGCCTTCATCGACCGCGAAGCGACCGTGGCGGAGCGGGCCGCGACCGCCGAGCGCCTGCTCGCCCATCCCGAGGCGCAGGCGCGCCTGCGGACGGACCGGGCGCTGAAGGAAGCCCTGCTGGAGGAACTTGCGGCCTTCGACCCCGCGCCGGGCGACTACGCGCTGGAGGCCGATGCGCTGGCGATGGCGAAGCTGCGCAGCGAACGGCGGACCGGCTGGCGCCGGGTGACGGCGGCGGCCGCGCTGGTCGCGGCCGGCTGGGGCGGTCACATGGGCTACGCCGCCTGGCGCGACAGCCAGGTCCCTTCGCTGGTCGAGGATGCGGCCCAGGCCCATCAGGTGTTCGCCTACGACCACACCCGCCCGGTGGAAACCCACAACGCCGCGGCGCTGAGCGCATGGTTCAGCGAGCACCTCGGCGAGCCGGTGGTGATCCCCGACCTCAGCGCCGCCGGCCTGCGCTTCATCGGCGGCCGGCTGCTCGCGACCGACAACGGCGCGCTGGGGCTGGTGATATACGAGGACGGCGTCGGTCGCCGCCTCAGCCTGTACATCGCGGAGGACAACGGGTCCGACATCGACGAGATGGAGATCGTCCGGCTGGAGGAGGTGGACGCCGGCTACTGGCGCGACGGCGGCGTCACCTACGCGGTCGTGGCCGAAAGCTCGGTGGAGCAGGTGCTGCAGGTCGCATCGGTGATCGGGATCGCGCCCGATCACGCCGCGTCGATTCCCTAGGCAGGGAGCCGAACCGGAGCGGGAGGGAATGCGATGAACAGGGCTGCAGCACGGCAGTGGGGTATTGCGGCGTGCCTTGCCGCCGCCGCCATCGCCGGCACCTGGTTCTATTCGGCGAGCGCGCACAGCGTGCGCGTGGTCGAGATCACCTCCATCGGCTGCGGTCCGGCCGCGCACTTCGGACTGCCGCTCGCGCTGCTCGGCGAGACGGCGGCCGCCCTGCCGGTCGCGGTCGGACCGATCGTGTCGGAGGACCTCGACCGGCCGCTGCGCCTGGTGTTCGACCCAGCGCTGAGCCCGCCGCAGGACCGCATGCTGCGGATGGACGGCGGCACGCTGGTCCTGCCGACGACCTATGGCCGCACCCGGGCCGAACCCGCGCGGATCGGCCTCAACTGCCGCGACGGCCGGGTCGTTTCCGTCCGCT
>CALKHQ010000221.1 GCA_937988735.1 uncultured Alphaproteobacteria bacterium | reverse complement strand
GCAAGGGGGCGCAGACGGTGAGCCGGCGGCTGCACGGGCTGGCGCTGTGGGCGGCCGCGGCGGCCACGGCATCATCCCTCGTCGCCGGCACGGCAAACGCGCAGGAGGAGCGGCGCTATCGCGACTGGACGCTGCGCTGCGACGTGATGGCGAACACCCGCCAGCGGGTGTGCTGGATCTACAACGACGCGACCCAGGTCGGCGAAAGGCTCGCCCAGCCGGTGACGGTCTCCGCCTCGGTGGGCTTCGTTCCCGACAGCGAAGGGCTGGCGGCGTTCTTCCACATCTGCCCGCCGGCAGCGCCCGCGGGCTCGACGCTGATCGTCAACGTGGACGGCGAGAAGATCGCCGAGCTGCCGCTGCAGTTCTCGAACCAGGTGAACTGCCAGTACGCGCGCTCGAGCCAGGACGAGGAAGAAGCGGCGGACCTGCTGTCGGCCCTTCGCCGCGGGCTCGAGGGCCAGTTCCAGATCGTCGGACCAGGCGACTTCGACATCACCATCCCGCTGTCGCTGCTCGGCCTGACCCGCGCGCTCCGCAACATGGAGGCCATTCTTGAGACCAGCTGAGGCCGTGGCCGGAGCCGCGGCGGACCTCGACAGGGCGGCGTGCGCCGCGCGGGATGCCGCCGACCCGCTGGCCCCGTTCCGCGGCCGCTTCCTGCTGCCGGAAGGCATCATCTACCTCGACGGCAACTCGCTCGGCCCGCTGTCGCGCGACGTGCGTGCCCGCCTGATCGACGTGATCGATCGCGAATGGGGCGTGGACCTGATCCGGAGCTGGTGGAAGAACGACTGGGTCGGCCTGCCGCGGCGGCTGGGGGACAAGATCGGCCGGCTGCTGGGCGCAGCCCCGGGCCAGGTGGTCGTCGCCGACAGCACCTCGGTCAACATCTTCAAGGCGCTGGCGGCGGCCCTGCAGCTCAACCCCGGCCGGCGGGTGATCCTGCACGAGGAAGGCACCTTCCCCACCGACGGCTACATCGCCCAGGGGCTCGCCGAGCTGCTGGGGCCGGAGCGCGCGGAACTGCGCGCCGTGCCGCGCGACGCGATCGCGGACGCCTTCGACAGCGACGTCGCGGTCGGGCTCCTGATCCACGCCCACTACAAGACCGGCCATGTCCTCGACATGGAGGCGGTGAACGCCGCCGCCCGCGCCGCCGGCGCGCTGACGCTGTGGGACCTTGCGCACAGCGTGGGTGCGCTGCCGGTGGCGCTGGACGCGACGGGGGCGGACCTCGCCGTCGGCTGCGGCTACAAGTTCCTGAACGGCGGGCCCGGCGGGCCCGCCTTCAGCTACGTCGCCGCCCGCCACCAGGAGGCGGCGCGACAGCCGCTCTCCGGCTGGCTGGGGCACCTGCGCCCGTTCGACTTCGCGCCCGAATACCTGCCCGGCGCCGGTATCGACCGCTTCCAGTGCGGCACGCCGGTCGTGCTCGCCATGGCCGCCCTCGACGCCGCCGTGGACGTGATCCTGGAAGCGGACATGGCCGCGGTGCGGGAGAAGTCGGTGGCGCTGACCGAAACGTTCATCGCCGCCTTCGACCAGCTCTGCGGCGGGCTCGGCTTCGGTCTCAACAGCCCGCGCGACTGGCGGCAGCGCGGGAGCCAGGTCTGCGTGACCCACCCCCGCGCCGGGGCGCTGATGCAACGCCTGATCGAGGACGGCGTGATCGGCGACTTCCGGCCGCCCAACATCCTGCGCTTCGGCTTCGCACCGCTCTACAACCGCCACGTGGACGCGTGGGACGCGGCCGAGCGGCTGGCCGAGGCAGCGCGGAGCCTCTAGTCCTTCCGATCCGTCAGGCAGGCGACGCGGCAACGGGCGGCGCCGCCTCGCCCTTGGTCTTGCCGTCCGTCATCGCCCCGTCGACGACGGCGGCGAGCCCGCGGTCCAGGGTGAAGCCCAGCTCCTCGCCGAGCTTGCGCATCGCGGGAAGCTGCAGGGCCATGCCGAGGATCGAATCCTGCCGGCGCGGGCCGTGCCGACGGTCACGACGCCGACGCGCCGCCGAGGCGCGTCTCCGACACGATCGAGGTCTGCACCCGCGGCAGCAGGCGCGCGACGAGCTGGCCGACATAGCCGGTGAGCCCGAAGCCGAGCAGCAGGAACAGGAGAATGAGGCCGGACGCTGCGGAAAAGGCGCCATTCCCGGCGACAGCATGAATTCCCACAGCGTCATGGCGGAACCTGGCCGGATGAAGCGTTCTCCATAGTTGGGCCGGGCCGGGGGGCGCGCAATCGAAACCGCGCGCTGCCGCCCAAATACCCCGAATCGGGCGGGATCGTGTGCCTCAGGCGCCGCGGGCGACGAAATCGGGATTGAGCAGGCCGGGCTTGCCGTATGTCAGCGGGCCGTCGTCCACGGCGACGACCTCGCCGCCCGCGGCGGCGAGGATGGCATGGCCGCCGGCGGTGTCCCACTCGCTGGTCGGGCCGAAGCGGGGATAGACGTCCGCCTCGCCGCTGGCCACGAGACAGAACTTGAGCGCGCTGCCGCAGGTCACGGTCTCGGTGATCCCCTGGGCGGCGAGCCAGGCGTCGAGGCGCTGGTCGCGGCCGTGGCGGCGGCTGACGGCGGCGACGGCGCCCACGGCCGGCCGGGGGCGGCAGGCGATCGGCCGCGCAGGACCGCTGCCGTCGCGCCGCCATGCGCCCTCGCCGACGACGCCCCACGCCGTCAGCCCCGCCGCCGGGCCGTGGACCACGCCCAGCACCGGCCGCCCGCCGACCACCAGGCCGACGGAGACGGCGAACTCGCCGTTGCGGTCGAGGAACTCGCGGGTGCCGTCCAGCGGATCGACCAGCCAGACCGGGCCGGAGAAGTCCGGAAGCTGCCGGACCGCGCGCTCCTCGGTCACGATCGGCCAGTCCGGCGTCAGGTGGCAGATTCCCTGATAGAGGATCGCGTCCGCGGAACGGTCGGCCGTCGTCACCGGCGACCCGTCGCCCTTGGCCTCCACCTCGCCCCGTCCGCGCGCATAGACGGCGAGGATGGCGCGGCCTGCCTGTTCCGCCAGCGCCACCAGCGGGAGCTGCAACGCGGCGAGGCGCGACGGATCGGGGCGCAAGTCAGTCGGTCTTGACAACGGAAGGCCGCCCTTTTCTCCCGGGACCGCCGCAGTTCACCGCACATGCGTCTAGCGGCTGCCACAATTTACCGATAGGGTTTCGACACTGCGACATGACGACGGTTGGCTCGGCTCCACTCCCCTGGCCGATGCGAGACTGGACCTCAACCCGTGACCGCGCACTGACCCATGTCGCGCATCCAGGGTATTGCACGATGAGGATGGCATGAAAAAGGGCTTGCTCCGCTCCACCGCGATCGTGGCCGTCGCCGTGGCAGGCTTCTCGTCGGCCGCGCACGCCGGCATGCTGGAGGCGATGGAACAGATGATGGCGGCCTCCGGGACTCCGGACAACGCCTTCACCTACGACTCCGTCGTCTCCAACACCGATTCCGGGTTCGAGATCACCGGCGTGAAGATGGAGCCGGAGCCCGGCCAGGGTGTCGTCACCATCGACGTCCTGCGGGTGGACGCGCTGGACATGGCCGCGAGCGAGGCCGGCACCCCGCCGACCTTCATGGACTTCAGCGCCGAGGGCGTCCGCATCCCGCCCGAGGCGCTCGACCCCGAAACGCTGGCGGTGTTCCCGGACGGCATCACCTTCGACATGGGGATCGACTACCGGTTCGATCCGGTGGCGGCGACGCTCAACCTCGAGGAGTTCTCCTTCTCCATGCCGCGGTACGGCGATGTGGCGATCAGCGCGGAGCTCGCCGGCCTGACCATGGAGAGCATCGCGGGCGCGATGTTCGCGGGGCCGGAAGCGCTGTCGGGCGTCACCATCCACAGCGCCTCGATCACCCTCGACGACGAGGGGGGCCTCGCGGAGCTGTTCGGCATGGCCGCCGCCGACGAGGGCATGGATCTCGACACCTTCGTCAACGCGGCGATGATGCCCCAGCTCGAGATGATGGGCATGATGTTCGCTGCCGACCCCGCCGGGGCGAGCGTCTTCGAGTCCGTCCTCGCCTTCCTTGGCGACTATGCCGATCCGCAGGGCCCGCTGACGATCACCGCCCGGCCCTCTTCGCCGGTGAGCCTCGCCAGCCTGATGCAGCTCGCCGACCCGACCGGCCTGCCCTCGCTGCTTGGCCTGGGGTCCAGCTACGACGGCGGAGTCCGGCAGCGCGACCTTCCGCAGCCGTCGGAGCCGGAGGCTCCTGACCAGCAGGGCTCGCTGTTCGGGCAGGACGCGCAGGGCCGCCAGCGGGCGGAGGCGGAACCGAGCCCGCAGCCGGCGCCTGCGACGCCCGGCGGCGACGGCGCCTTCGCCACGCTGCTCGCGCTGGCCACCGCCGGAGGCATGCCGGAGGGCGCGCTGACCTATGACGCCGTGGTGAGCGACAGCCCGGACGGCTTCATCCTGTCCAACGTCCGCCTCGAGCCGGAGCCGGGCGACTACATCGAGATCGGCACGCTGTCGGTGTCGAAGATCGACATGGAGTCGATCCGGGCAGGCATGCCCCCGCTGGCGCTGCAGCTCTCGGCAATCGGCCTGGTGGTGCCGTCGGCCGACCCGGACATGTACGAGATCTTCCAGGGCGAGCCGGTGTCGGCCAACGTCCACATCGACTACGTGCTGGACCCCGCCACCGGCGACTTCGACGTCAACGCAATCGCGCTGGAGCTGGTCGATCTCGCCACCATCAGCCTCACCCTCAACATGACCGGCGTCTCGCCCGACGCCATCGCCGCGCTGGCGATGGAGGATCCCGGGGCCTTCGCCACGGCGCTGATCGAGGGCGCCACCCTGGCCTACAACGACGAGGGTCTCGTACAGCGGATGGTTGCGATGCAGGCGGAGCTCGACGGCGTCTCCGAACAGTCGCTGATCGACGAGACGCTGGCGGGGCTCGACGAGGCCGCACCGATGTTCCAGACCGACCCGATCGCCAGCGCGGCAATCCGCGCGCTCCGCGACTTCATCGCCGACTACCGCGCGCCGCGCGGGCCGATCGCCATCATGCTGGCCCCGCCGAGCCCGGTGTCGCTCGCCGAGATCGAGAATGTGATGGATCCAAGCCAGATCCCGCAGATGCTCGGCCTGATGATCTCCTACTGAGACGGCGGATCACAGCCGGCCGGCGGCCCCGCGCGGGCCGCCGTCCACCCCTCCATCGGCCGGCCCCTTCCTCCGGCCGCAGCCGGGCGGCATGACCGGGCCGCACCGCCTGCCCTGCGAAACGCCGCCGCCGAACGCGCAGGCGGCGCCCGACCGGCCCGGCCTCCGCTGGGTCCTCCCGGCCACCATCCTCGGCTCCAGCCTTGGCTTCATCGACGCCGCCGTGGTGAACGTTGCGCTGCCGGCGATGCAGCGCGATCTCGCCACGCCGATCGCGACCATGCAGTGGGTCGCCAACGGCTACATGCTGACGCTCGCCAGCCTGATCCTGCTCGGCGGGTCCGCCGGCGACCGCTTCGGCCGCAAGCGCGTCTTTCTCGCCGGCCTGGTCGCCTTCGCCGCCGCCTCGCTCGCGTGCGGGCTGGCGCCGTCGGCAGCGTGGCTCATCATCGCGCGGCTGGCGCAGGGCGTGGCGGCAGCCCTGCTGGTGCCGTCCAGCCTGGCCATCATCAGCGAAGCCTACACCGGAGACGCCCGCGGCCGCGCGATCGGCACCTGGGCGGGGGCCGCCGCCCTCACCACCGCGCTGGGACCGCCCATCGGCGGCTGGCTGGTGGACGCGGTCGGCTGGCGCGCGATCTTCCTGATCAACCTGCCGGTCGCCGGCGCCGCCGTGCTGCTGGCGCTGAAGCTCCCGCAGGACGTCGTTGCGGGCGACAACCGGCCGCTCGACGCGCGCGGAGCCGCGCTCGCCGTGGCGACGCTGGGGCTCCTCAGCTACGGCCTCATCGCCATCGGCAACGGCGAGCCGGCGGGCTGGATCGCGCTGGCGGCGGCGCTGCCGGCCGGCTGGCTTTTCCTGCGGGTCGAGGCGCGGTCCGCGGCCCCGATGGTGCCGCTGACGCTGTTCGCCGACCGCAGCTTCGCCGGCGCGAACGCGCTCACCGTGCTGCTCTACGCGGCGCTCGGCGGGGCGCTGTTCCTGCTGCCGTTCATGCTGATCCGCGTCCACGGCTACAGCGCCGCGGACGCAGGCGCGGCGTTCCTGCCGTTCTCCGCCGTGATGGGTATCGGCTCGCGTCCCGCCGGCGGACTGATCGAGCGCTTCGGCGCGCGGTTGCCGCTGGTGGTCGGGCCCGGCGTGACGGCCGCCGGCTTCGCCCTCCTCGCCGTCTTTGGCGACACTGCCGATTACTGGCGCGGCTACCTGCCGGGGCTGCTGGTGGTGGGCGTCGGCATGACGATCGCGATCGCGCCGCTGACCACGACGGTGTTCGATTCCGCGCCCGCCAACCGCAGCGGCGTGGCGTCCGGAATCAACAATGCGGCCGCCCGCGCCGCAGGACTGGTGGCGGTGGCGGCGCTGGGCCTCGCCTTCGGCGGCGCCGAGCCGTCCGGCACTGCGGCGCACGAGATCGCCGGCGCCTATCCCGTGGTCATGGCCGTCGCGGCCGCCCTGGCCGCCCTCGCCGCCGCCACGGCTGCCGTGACGATTGCGGCGCGGGCGAAGCCGGCGTAGCAGGTGCCGGCAAGACGCCCCATTTCCTCCGAGCATTTGCCGCACTCCCTCCCCACGTGACAGGGTGGGTGAACGCGACCCCGCGCCACGGATCCCGCAGACGGCGCGCGGTCCGGGCCTTCGCCTCGCGCATCTGGCATGGAGGACGCAATGAAGAGGCTCGGCTTCCTTACCCTCGGTCTGACCGCCCTGGGCATCCTCGCCCTCACCGGCTGTGGCAGCGAGCCGCCGCGGGTGCCCTTCCCCACCGCCTCGACCGCGGCCGGACCGGTGGCCGGCGCCTACCAGTGCAACAGCGGAGCGCCGCTGTCGGTGACGGTGGCGCCCGACGGCACCGGCCTGAGCTACGCCTACGCCGGCTATCCGCACCGGCCGATGACGCAGACCGGCGGTGGCACCTACAGCGACGGCACATACCAGCTCAAGGTGCAGGGGAGCCAGGTGCAGCTTTCGCATGCGAGCACGGGTCAGCCGTTCGATTTCTGCACCCGCACCGCCTGAGGCGGTGAGGGACGTTCAGCCGCCGACGAGCCCCTGGACCAGCCGGTCCGGCTCCACGCGCCCGATCAGCACCGGCTGGTTCCACCGCCGGATGTCGCCGTTGGCCTCGGGCGCCGAGGGCGGCTGGAACCGGTCGAGCGGCGCCCAGCGGTCCGCACTGCGGGTGAGCACCGTTCCGCCGGACGCCTGCACCAGCATGACACCGCCGGCGACGTCCCACAGGTTCGGGGCGTCGAACCGCGCGGCCTCCAGCAGGCCGGCCGCGACGAAGGCGCATTCGATGGCGGCGGAGCCGGTCTTGCGCGTGTCCCAGCGGCCGCACCCGGGCATCGCCGCGGGCACGCCGGCAAGACGGCGGCGCACCTCCGGATTGGCCCGCGGCACCACGTCGTCGCCGTCGAAGCGGAGCCGCCCCCCGCGGCTGGCGTGATAGACGCCCGCCCGCAGCGCGTGGCTCGACGAGCACCACAGCGCGCCAGCCACCGGCCAGCCGCGGTGCAGGACGCCGATGGAGGCGGCGAACAGCGGGAAGCCGTTGACGAAGTTGGCGGTGCCGTCGATGGGGTCGATGACCCACAGCACGTCGTGCGCCTGCGGGCGTTCCTCGTCGATCTCCTCCCCGATCACGCCATGGTCCGGGAAGCGGTCGGCGAGCCGGGAGCGGATGAGCTGCTCGACGCGCTGGTCCACCTCCGAGACCGGGTCGCGCCACAGCTGCTCGGCCTCGGCCGGGCCCTTGTAGCGCACGGCGAGGAGGCCGCCGAGGGCGGATGCGATCTCCGCACCCGCGAGCGTCGCGAACTCGACCGCGATGCGCTCCACCTCCAGCAGCTCGGCCTTGGGCAGCAACGCCTCCGTTTCCCGCGCTCCCGTTCCGGCAGCCTTCGCGCGCGGCTTGCGCTGCCCGCCGTTCCTGCTTGGCCTGGACGCCGGCGGCAGCAGCACCGTCAGCGGCTGCTCGTGCAGGGTCACCACCACCTCGGCCGCCTTGCGCTCCCGGTCGCACAGCTTGTCGTCGATGCGGAGCGCGGTCCGGCCATCCCAGCGCATGGTCAGCCGCCGCCCGCGGACGGCCTCGACCGGCGGATCCAGCCCGTCCGGCGCCGCCAGCCAGTCGAGCATGTCCGACCGGCCCGCGTCCGCGACGCACAGGATGTCGAGCGTGCCGTCGCCGGGGTCGGCGGTCGGCGACAGCATCAGGCGCGGTCCGGTGTAGCGGGTGTTCAGCGCCTCGATCAGCAGCCAGCGTCCCTCCAGCGTGCGGCCGTCGATGTCGAGCGCGGCCGCGAACGGCGGCGCCTTCCGCAACCGGCGGACCAGCGCGTCGCGGCCGCGCAGCATCGAATGGGCGGCGGCGGTCCGACGCGGCCCCGCCTTCTCGTTCGCCGCGGCGAGCGCGCCCCAGCCGACCGCCTCCACGAAGGCGCGCTCGCCCCACGGACCGACCGCGATGCCGGTGTCGAACGGGCAGGTCCGGTCGCGGTGCCAGCCGGCGATGATGTCGGCGATCTCGCCCTCGATGCCCAGCGACCGGGCGACGTTGTTCGAGGTTCCGAGCGGGAGCAGCGCGAGGGGCACGCTGCGGTCCGGGTAGCGCGCCATGACCTTGCGGACCGTGCCGTCGCCGCCGGCGACGACCACCAGGTCGGCGGGTTCCTTCAGCCGCGCGGGAAACTCGTCCGACCGGATGCCGCAGTAGCGGGCGTCGATGCCGGCATTGCGCAGCATCCGGACCAGGTCCTCGCCGCTGCTCTTGCCGTCGCCGGCCCTGGGGTTGTGGACGAGGTGGGCGCGCATGTCCGCCTAAACACGCGACCCCGCCTTTCCTCCCACGCGGACCGCCTTGCGTCCGTCGGGCGCGCCGCCTATGCCAGCACCATGAGCACCCATCCGACCCCGCCCGGACCGCCGGTCGCGCCGAAGCGCCCGGTGACCGTCACCCATCACGGCATGTCCCGCACCGACGACTATGCCTGGTTGCGGGCCGACAACTGGCAGCAGGTGATGCGCGAGCCGTCGGCGCTGCCGGCGGAGATCCGCGCCCATCTCGAGGCGGAGAACGCCTGGGTCGATGCCCGGATGGCCGACACGGCTGCGCTGCAGGAGCGCCTGTTCGCGGAGATGAAGGGGCGGATCAAGGAGGATGATTCCAGCGTCCCCGCCGCCGACGGGCCCTTCGCCTACGCCACGCGCTTCGTCGAGGGCGCGCAGTACCCGATGCTGGTGCGCACCCCGCGGTCCGGCGGCCCGGAGACAGTGCTGCTGGACGCCAACGTCGAGGCCGAGGGCAAGGACTATTTCCGGCTGGCGGGCGCCGAGCATTCGCCCGACCATCGCCTGCTGCTGTGGGGCGCCGACGAGAAGGGATCCGAGTTCGCAACGCTGAAGGTCCGCGACCTCGCCACCGGCGCCGACCTGCCGGACACGGTGGTGGAGACCACCGGCGCCGGGGTGTGGACGGCCGACGGCTCGAGCTTCTTCTACGTCCGGCTCGACGAGAGCCATCGCCCGTGCAGGCTGTTCCGCCATCGCCTGGGCACGGCGCAGGCCGACGACGTGCTGGTGTGGGAGGAGAAGAACCCCGGCTACTTCCTCGGCGTCGGCATGACCCAGTCGCGGGCGTTCGTGCTGATCGATTCCCACGACCATGCAAGCTCGGAGGTGCTGCTGGTGCCGGCGGCCGATCCCGACGCCCCGCCGCGGCTGGTGGCGCCGCGGGTGCCGGAGCAGGAATATTCGGTCGAGCACAACGGCGACACGCTGTTCATCCTGACCAACGCCGACGGGGCGGAGGACTTCAAGATCGTGACCGCGCCGGTCGCCTCGCCCGGGCGCGAGAACTGGCAGGACCTGATCCCGCATCGCCCGGGGCGGCTGATCCTCCACCACGTGGTGTTCCAGCGGCACCTGGTGTGGCTCGAGCGGGTGGACGGACTGCCGCGGATCGTCGTGCGGCGGCTCGCCGACGGGACCGAGCATGCCATCGCCTTCGACGAGGAAGCCTATGCGCTGGGTCTGGGTGAGGTGCTCGAGTTCGACACCGACACGCTGCGCTTCACCTACTCGTCGATGACGACACCGGCCCGCGTCTACGACTACGACATGGAGACGCGGGAGCGCGTGCTGCGCAAGGAGCAGGCGGTGCCGTCCGGCCATGATCCCGCCCGCTACGTCACCTGCCGCATCATGGCGCCGGCGGCTGACGGCGAGACGGTGCCGGTCTCGCTGCTCCACGCGAAGGACACCCCGATCGACGGCAGCGCGCCGTGCCTGCTCTACGGCTACGGCGCCTATGGCCACGTCATCCCCGCCGCCTTCTCGACCAACGTGCTGAGCCTGGTCGACCGCGGCTTCGTCCATGCAATCGCCCACATCCGTGGCGGCAAGGACAAGGGCCATCGCTGGTACACCGAAGGCAGGCGCGAGAAGAAGCCGAACACCTTCCGCGACTTCATCGCGGCGGCGGAGGCGCTCATCGCGCAGGGCTACACGGCGCGCGGCCGGATCGTCGCCCACGGCGGGTCCGCCGGCGGCATGCTGATGGGTGCGGTCGCCAACATGGCGCCCGAGCTCTTCGCCGGCATCATCGCCGACGTGCCCTTCGTGGACGTGCTCAACACCATGCTGGACCCGACGCTGCCGCTGACCCCGCCGGAGTGGCCGGAGTGGGGCAATCCGATCGAGGACCCCGAGGCCTATCGCGCCATCGCTTCCTGGTCACCCTACGACAACATCCGGCCCCAGGCCTATCCGGCGATCCTCGCGACCGCCGGGCTGACCGACCCGCGGGTGACCTACTGGGAGCCGGCGAAATGGGTCGCGCGGCTGCGGGCGACAAAGACGGACACCAACCTCCTGCTGCTGCGCACACACATGACCAAGGGCCATTCCGGCGCTGCCGGCCGGTTCGAGCGGCTGAAGGAGGTCGCGCTCAACTACGCCTTCGCGCTCAAGGTGACCGGGCGCGCCGGCTGACCGGAAGCGGCGCCGCCGGCCGATACGCTTGGCGCGCGCCCTCTCCCGTGCTTACAGTTTCCGCAAGGCGCGGCAGGGTCCGCGAAAGGGGACGGCCCCGACCGGCTGACAACCGCGAAACCGACAATGCGAGGTTCGGGAGACACCATGGGAACGCTGACGAAAAGGCTGCTGGCCGGCGCTGCGCTGAGCCTCTGCCTGGGCGCCGCGGCGCAGGCGAAGACACTGGTCTACTGCTCCGAAGGGAGCCCGGAAGGCTTCAACCCGTCGCTGTACACCGCCGGCACCACCTTCGACGCCTCGTCGAAGACCATCTTCGACCGGCTGGTGCACTTCGACCGCGGCACGACCAACATCGTTCCCGGCCTCGCGGAGTCCTGGGAGATCTCCGACGACGGCCTGGAGTACACCTTCCACCTGCGCCAGGGCGTCAAGTTCCACAGCAACCGCGACTTCACGCCGACCCGCGAGTTCAACGCGGACGACGTCATCCACAGCTTCATGCGGCAGGGTGACCCGAACAACCCGTATCACGGGCTGTCCGGCGGCAGCTACGAGTACTTCCAGAGCATGGGCATGCCGGACCTGATCCAGGAGATCCGGCGGGTCGACGACCATACGGTGACCTTCGTGCTCAAGGCGCCCGAGGCGCCGTTCCTCGCCAACCTGGCGATGGACTTCGCGTCGATCATGTCGCTGGAGCACGCCGAGGCGATGATGGCGGCGGGAACGCCGGAGAAGATCGACCTCGAGCCGGTGGGCACGGGCCCGTACATGCTGCAGGCCTACCAGCAGGATGCGGTCATCCGCTTCGTCGCCAACCCCGACTACTGGGCCGGCCCGGCGCCGATCGACACCCTGATCTTCTCGATCACGCCGGACGCGAGCGTGCGCTACGCCAAGCTGCAGGCGGGCGAATGCCACGTCATGCCCTATCCGAACCCGGGCGACATCGAGGCGATGCGCAACGACCCCAACGTGAACCTGCTGGAGCAGGAGGGGCTCAACATCGGCTACCTCGCCTTCAACACGCAGAAGGAGCCGTTCGACGACCCGCTGGTGCGCCGGGCGCTGAACATGGCGATCGACAAGCAGGCCATCGTCGACCTGATCTACCAGGGCGCCGGCACGGTCGCGAAGAACCCGATCCCGCCCACGATCTGGTCGTACAACGACGCGGTCGAGGACTATCCCTACGATCCGGAGCAGGCGAAGGAGCTGCTGGCCGAGGCCGGCTATCCCGACGGCTTCACCACCGACCTGTGGGCGATGCCGGTGCAGCGGCCGTACAACCCGAACGCCGGGCGCATGGCCGAGATGATCCAGGCCGACTGGGCCAAGATCGGCGTGCAGGCCGAGATCGTGACCTACGAGTGGGCGGAGTATCTGGAGCGTTCGGCCAACGGCGAGCACCAGACCCTGCTGCTCGGCTGGACCGGCGACAACGGCGACCCCGACAACTTCCTCGCCGTGCTGCTGGGCTGCGACGGCGTCAACGGCGGCACCAACCGCGCCCGCTGGTGCCACGAGCCGTTCAACGACCTGGTGGTCCAGGCGAAGCGCAGCACCGACGTCGCCGAGCGCACCGCCCTCTACGAGCAGGCGCAGGTGGTCTTCAAGGAGCAGGCGCCGTGGGTGACCATCGCCCACTCGGTGGTGTTCATGCCGGTCCGGCCGGAAGTGATCGACTACCGCATCGATCCGTTCGGCGGCCACATCTTCTACGGCGTCGATCTCGCCGAATAGCCGTCCG
>CALKHQ010000220.1 GCA_937988735.1 uncultured Alphaproteobacteria bacterium | reverse complement strand
TCGCGGTCGAGGCCGCGCCGCTGCCCGCGGGCAAGACCAGCCTGGTGGTGTTCCAGGTGCCGTCGCTGGCCTGCGACGCGATCGGCAGCGTGCTGCTGAACGGCGTCCTGGCGTGTGCCGGCGCATCCGTGTCGGACGGGGCCTGCATCGACCTGGTGGAGACCGGGTCGCGCGTGACGGTCCCCTTCTTCAAGTGATCGGCCCCCTCCAGCAGCTGCGGACAGGGAAGGACAGGTAGCGTGGATCCCACCAGCAACGCGTCGGCGGACGAGACGTCGTCGGAAGTCACCGAACCGGCGGCAGCGCCGGCAACCGCCCTCGAAGCGCCGGCCGCGGACGCATCTGCGGCCGCGGACCCGGCAACGGACGGGCCTGCCGCCGCGGAGGCGGTCACGGACGGGCTGCCCGAGGTCGCTGCCGCGCCGCTGGACGGCCTGAAGTCGCTGCTGGCTCTCATGGATGCTGGCGGGCCGGTGATGTACGTGCTGGCTGTCCTGTCGGTGGTGATGGTGGCCGCGGTCCTGCTGAAGCTCGCGCAGTTCGTCCGGGTCGGCGTCTGGCGCCGGTCGGCGGCGGAGCGGGCGGTGGCCCTGGCGCGCGGCGGCCGCACCGATGCGGCGATCGTCGTTGCCGGCTCGGCACGCGGCATCGCTGTGCGGATCGTCCTCGCGGCGCTCTGCGCCGGTCGCCGGCGCGACATCGCGGCGGAGGACATCCGCGACGAGGCGCTGCGGATGGCGGACGAGACCACGGGCCGGCTGCGGTCGGGCGTGCGGCTGCTCGAGGTCATCGCCTCGCTGGCGCCGCTGCTCGGCCTGTTCGGCACGGTGCTCGGCATGATCGAGGCGTTCCAGAACCTCGAGGCGGCCGGGGCGCGCGCCGACCCCTCGATCCTCTCCGGCGGCATCTGGGTCGCGCTGCTGACCACGGCCGCCGGCCTGGCGGTGGCGATGCCGACCGTCGTGGTGGTCAACTTCATCGACCGCACCGTGGAGCGGCTTGCCGACGATCTCGACAATCTGGTCGCCCAGCTCTTCAACCGCGAGATCGCCGGCGGACCCGCCGCCGTGATCAGCCAGCCGGAACCATCCCATGTCCACGCAGTCGGCCAGCCGCATCCGGTCCCGGCGGGCGAATAGGCGCGCGAAGACGCTGATCAGCCTGACGCCGCTGATCGACTGCGTCTTCATCCTGCTGGTGTTCTTCATGCTCGCCTCGTCCTTCCTCGACTGGCACGTGATCACGCTGGAAGGGGCCGAACCGGCCACCGGGGCGGCGGCACCCGGGATGCAGGGCGCGATACTGATCGACATGGAGCCCGGGGGCGGCCTCCGGCTCTCCGGCCGGCCGCTCGATGCCGACAGCCTGCTGGGGGAACTCACGGCACTGCTCGCGCGCCGCCCGGAAGCAGAGGTGATCCTGCGGCCCGCGTCCGGCGTACCGGTGCAGGCGGTCGTCGACCTGATCGACCTGCTGACGGCCGAAGGCATCGACGCCGTCAGCCTGCAGCGGGGGAGCTGAGATGCGGCGACGGCGGCCACCGCGCGGATCCAGGCTCTCCGGCGACGACGGCGTGCTGCCGCTGATCAACGTCGTCTTCCTGCTGCTGGTGTTCTTCATGCTGGCCGGCAGGCTGACCAGCGCGGAGATGTTCGATATCGAGCCCACCGCCTCGCGCAGCCAGGCGGAGCCGGGCGACCAGGACCTGGTGATCCTTATCGCCGCCGATGGCACCGTTGCCGTGCAGGACAGCGTGCTGGATCCCGATGCGCTGGCGGCGGTCCTGTCCGGGCGCGCGTCCGCGGCGCCCGAGAGCCCGCTGTGGATCAAGTCGGACGCCGGCGCCGACGCCCTGGAACTCGTCGCGGTGCTTGATGCGGCACGGATGGCGGGTTTGCACGACGTCCGGCTGCTGACCGTGCGGGCGGGGTCCTGATGCTCCGGTCCATCGTCCGCTGGACGTCGGCGCTGGTGGCGGCCGCCGTCCTCCACCTCGCCGTGGTCATGCTCGTCCTGCTGTGGCCGGCACCGGAGTCGATCGGCGGCAGCGGCGGCGGAGGTGGCGGCGGTGCGGTGGTGATCGCGCTCGGATCCGGCACCGGGGCGCCGGGAATTCCCGGAGCCGTGACGCCGACCGAAGCGGAGGCGGACGGGGCGGAAGCGGCCACCGTTTCCCCACCGCCCAGGGCCCCGTCGGTCAACCCGGCCGAGGCGGTGCCGGAGGTGGCGCCCGCCCCACCCGTCGAGGCCGTGCCGCCCATGGCACCCGAGCCGCCGGTCGCGGCGCTGCCGCCCGAGGCGCAGCAGGTGGCCGAGCTGCGCGAGCCGGAACCGGTCGCGGAACCTCAGGCGCGCGAGATCGTGCCGCTGGAGGCCCAAAGCGTCGCAGTAGAACCCGCGCCGCCGACGGCGGTGGCCAGCCTGGACCTCGCGCCGCCGGTGGCGCCGGACGTGCGCGAGGCGCCGCCGCCGGAGGTCGAGACCACGCGCCTCGACGTGATGCCGCCGCCACCACCGACCCCGCAGCGTGCGGCCGCGCCCCGGCCTCCCGCGCCGAGCCAGCCGCCGGCGCAGCCTGTGCCCGCACCGCAGCAGACGGCGGCAGCCGCGCCGGCCGAACAGCCTGCCGAGACCGCGGCGGGCGACAGTGACGGCGGTGGTGGTCCCGATGGCGGCCCGAACCGGGGCTCCAATGCGGGCGGAGGCGACGACGGTGCCGGGCCCGGGCCGGCGGGCGGGTTGCCCGCGGCCGAGATCGCGGCGATCCAGAACAACTATTTCGCGATCCTCAACGCCCATCTCGCGCGCCACAAGGAGTACCCGCCGCACGCGCGCTCGCGTTCGCAGGAGGGCGTCGTCATGCTGTACTTCGCCATGGACGCGAACGGGCGGATCACCGCAGCCCGGGTGGAACGGACCTCGGGCCACGAGCTCCTCGACCAGGCCGCCGTGGACATGGCCTGGCGCGCCCAGCCCCTGCCGCCGATCCCGCCGGAGCTCGGCCGCTCGTCGCTGGAGCTGGTGGTGCCGGTCCGGTTCAGCCTGCGCTGATGCGGAAGGTCATCTCGTGTCAGCGCCTCATGGCCATCTCGTGGTGAGTGCGCAGGCGGCAGGAGATGCCCGGCACAAGGCCGGGCATGGCGCGGAGAGGCGAGGACGGAGTGGCGGTTACCAGCCGCCGCCGAGGCTGCGGTAGAGGTCCACAGCCGCGGCGAGCTGGTCGAAGCGGATCTGGCGCTGCTCGTCGAGCTGGCTCGACAGTGCGCGCTGGGCGTCAAGGAGGGTGATGAAGTCGGTGGCGCCGGCCTGGTACTGGACGGCGGCGAGGTTGTAGGCGCGGCGCGCTTCGGCGACTGCCCGCTCGCCGATCGCCGCCCGCTCGGCGTGGTAGCGCACGGCGGCCAGTGCGTCCTCGACGTCGCGGAACGCGGCGAGCACCGCGGCACGGTAGCTCTCGATCGCGATCGCCTCCTGCGCAGCCGCCGAATCGCGGGCCGCGGCGAGCCGGCCGGCGTCGAACACCGGCGCCGTCAGACCGGATGCCAGGTTGGCGAGGAAGCCCGCCGGCTGGAACAGCGCCGTCAGCGCGTCGCTGGACAGGCCCGCGCTGCTGGTGAGCCGGATCGAGGGGAACATCGCCGCTCGCGCCGCCTCCAGGCTGGCGCCGGCGGCCCTGATCTCGGCCTCGGCCGCGCGCAGGTCCGGCCGGCGCTGGAGCAGCTCCGACGGCAGGCCCGGCGCAACCGCGGGCAGCGTGATGTCGTCCAGGGTCGTCGCATTCACCGCCAGCGCGCCCGGTGTGGTGCCGACCAGCGCGGCGAGAGCATTCCGCGTCTGGTCGCGCTGCAGCATCAGCGACGGGAGGGCCGCTTCCAGATTTGCGACCGTCAGCCGCTGCTGGGCGACCTCCAGCTGCGACGCCGTGCCGATCCGCGCCTGGGTCTCCACCAGCCCCAGCACCCGCCGGGACAGGTCCAGCACCTCCTGCGCGGTGCGCAGCCGGTCCTCGTAGGAGAGAAGCTGGAGGTAGGTCGTGGCCACGTCCGCCACCAGGCTCAGCGCCACCGCCTCGCGGTCGTGCTCGGTCGCGATCCGCGATGCGACCGCGGCGTCGGCCCGGGCGCGGTTCTCGCCCCAGATGTCGAGCTCGTAGCTTGCGTCGAGACCCAGCGCGATGCTGGCAGACGGGCGGCCCTCGCCGCGCACGCTGCGCGAGCCCGACGCGGACGCGTCGAGCGTGGGGTAGAGGCCGGCGCGCGCCGAGCGTGCCTCGGCAGCCGCCTGGGCGATGCGGTAGCTCGCGGCGGCGAGGTCCGGGTTGCCCGCCTCGGCGGCGGCGATCAGCCGGGCGAGCTCGTCGCTGCCGAAG